>UQHZ01000047.1 GCA_900541055.1 uncultured Collinsella sp. | reverse complement strand
CGGCCCTGCCGGGGCGCGAGGCGTAGGGACTACCCACACGAACTCACGAAGGCTCGAAAATCGCCCGCTTTGTGACGCTCGAGCTGGAGCACGAGGGCTACCAGGTGGAGCACGCCGCCGACGGCCGCACCGCCGTTGACCTGGCGCTGGAGCGCGACTACGATCTGATTCTGCTCGACGTGCTGCTGCCGCAGCTCAACGGCATGGAGGTCCTGCGGCGTGTCCGCAAGCACAAGGATGTGCCAGTGATCATGGTCACCGCGCGCGATGCCGTGATGGACAAGGTGGCCGGGCTCGACGCCGGCGCCGACGATTACCTGACCAAGCCGTTTGCGATTGAGGAGCTGTTCGCACGGATCCGCGTGGCGCTGAAGCGCTCGGAGGCCGTGCGGGCGGCTTCGGGCGTTGGTGGCGTTGGGGCCGGGACGGGCATGGCGGCCGGTGCGGGCGGAGACGCCGCTGCGATACCCCCGGTCAGCGACTCGACCCAGGTTTCCGCCTCGCTCTCCCCCGCCACGCTCACTGTGGGCTCAGTCGTGCTCGATCCCGACCGCCGCGAAGTCACGGTCGGCGGCTCGCCCATCGCGCTCACGGCCCGCGAGTTCGATGTCCTCGCCCTACTTATGGCACATGCCGGCACCGTGCTCACGCGCGAGCGCATTGCGCACGAGGCGCTGGGCTACGACTACGTAGGCGACACCAACAACGTCGATGTGCACATCGCGCACCTACGCGCCAAGATCGAGGACGCCGGCGGCGCCCGCATCATCCAGACCGTACGCGGGGTGGGCTATGTCTGCCGCGCGTAACGCCGAGGCCAAGCGCGTCACCTCCATCGCCCGCGCCATCAACTGGAGCTACATGTGGCGCCGCCTGATGGACTACGTCTGGCTCGATCTGCTGCTGATGGTGATTGCAGCGGCGATCCTCGTCTATGGATACAACCAGACACTGCCCGACGGCGCGTTTACCGCAGGCTGGATTCCCGGCGCCACCGTTCACGGCATGTCGCTGACGCCCGCGCGCAGCTGGGACCTGACAACGCTCACCTATACCGTCGAGCTTGCGCGTACCATCAAGACCTTCCCCCTCGCGCAGGACCTCGTCACGTTATGGCCTCTCTACCTTGTCGTTGTGGGTTGGCAGGTCATCAGCATGCTCAACATGCTCGGCGGCGCCCGCCGTGTGCGCCGCACCATGGCACCGCTCAACGATCTGGCCCTGCGCGTGGACGAACTCGGCCGCATGCAGCTCTCCGGCGGCAAGATGGAAACGCTGGAGCAGGCCATCGAGCGCGCAAGCGTCGACTCGCCGAGCGTCACTACCGGCGACGCCGACCTGGCAAGCATCGAGGTCGCACTCAACCGCCTACTGCGTCAGATGCAAGAGGCCAAGCTGCAGCAGATGCGCTTTGTCAACGATGCGAGCCACGAGCTGCGCACGCCCATCGCGGTGATTCAGGGCTACGTAAACATGCTCGACCGCTGGGGCAAAGACGACCCGGACGTGCTGGCGGAGTCTATCGCATCCCTCAAGGCTGAAAGCAAGCACATGCAAGAGCTCGTAGAACAGCTGCTGTTTTTGGCGCGCGGCGATGCCGGGCGCACGGTCCTGCGGCGCGCGCATACCAACTTGGCTGCACTGGTCAGCGAGGTATGCGAGGAGTCACAGATGATCGATGCCGAGCACACGTATCGGCTGGCGTACGACACCGCGCTTGCCAGCGACCCGCACTGCGACGCGCCCGTTGACGTGGCGCTCGTGAAGCAGGCTCTGCGCGTGATCGTGCAAAACGCCGCCAAGTATTCGGACGCGGGCACGCCCATCTCGTTTGGCGTAGCGCCGGATGCGGGCACGGGCACGATCGACATAAGCGTTGAGGACGAGGGCATCGGCATGAACCAGGAATCCGCAGCTCACGCGTTTGAACGGTTCTACCGCGCCGACAACGCACGCGATGCCGGCGCGCAGGGCTCGGGTCTGGGACTTGCCATTGCCAAGTGGATCGTCGATAGCCATGGTGGTGTCATTGGCGTGACCTCAGTCGAGGGTGTCGGCAGCCGCTTTACGATTCGCCTGCCGCGGTAGGAAGCCCCTCGGCGTAAAAAAGGGATAAGGCCATGCGGCCCTATCCCTTTTTGCTAGCTATGGCAGCTTGTGCGCTACTCGCGGCACAGGTGCACGGCGAAACCGGCGAACTCGCGCTTAAAGTACACGAGTTTGGTGCCGCCGTCGGGCAGCAGCACGCGCGACTCCTCGTTAACCTCGAGCCCGCGCTCGGCAAACCACTTCTCGGCCGCATCGATGTCGTTGACGGCAAAGCCAATGTGGCCCTTGGCGCCACGACCGTTCTGCTTCATGATCTCGACCAGCGAATCGTTAAAGTACGAAACGGGGGTCTCGATGACGGGCAGGCCCATCATCGTCGAGAACAGCTCCGCGATCTCCAGGGCGTCTGCCGGGTCGGTGGCGTTAATGCCCACATGGGCAACGCGCATGCCAAAGAGCTCGACCGGATTGGCGTTCTGCTCACTCATACAGGCAGCGCCTACTGAGCCATGACGTCGAGAACGGCCTTCTCAGCAGCGACGCGGTTCATGCCGGTCATGAAGGGCACGCCGCTCACGTACGGGCAGGTGAGGCCCTCGGGGGCAACGGTGGTGGCGATCAGCAGGTCGGCGCCCTCGTCGCAGTAGTCCTTGGCCTCGGAGATGGCGCACTGCACGATCTCATACTTGCCGGCATAACCGTTGGCGTCGAGCAGGGTGGCGACCTTCTGGGCAACGAGCGTGGAAGTAGCAGCGCCAGCACCGCAAGCCAAAACGATCTTCTTCATAGGTAATGTCTCCCTTCATGGTTTACTTTAGGTAAGTGTACCGCAGCGAGCGATGTCACTCGGCCTCGATGAGCTTTTATGCCAGTTTGCTTGCGCGCTGCGTATAATACATCCAGTACGTGTTGTCATACCGCTCGCTTTATGAGCGACTAAGGACCCTAATATGCCCGATTCCCGCACACTCTGGACCGCCGTCGTTATCATCTGTATCGCCGTGTCGGTGTTCTTTAGCGTCAAAAAACGCACCACGTTTAAACGCCTGCAGCAGCTCATGGCCGCCAAGCAGTGGGACGAGTTCGATCGTTTGCTCGACGGCAAACTCACCAGCATGCTGTACCCGCGCTACAACCGCGACTACCTGCGCCTGAACTCCTATCTGCTGCGCGAGGACCACGAGCGCGCCAGCGAGATGTTCGACCTGCTGCTGGGACTCAACCTGCCCAAGATGCAGCGCGTCGACCTGGTCATTAAGGCCTTTAACTACTACGTTGGCCAGGAGGACCGCAAAAAGTCCAAGGAGCTCCTGCACGAGATCAAGGGCTTTGAGGGCGGTCAGGCCGAGGCAGTCGCGCACGAGTGCCAGCTGATGTACGACACGATGATCCTCAAGCGCCACAACGACATTCCCGAGCTGGAGCGCATGCTCGAGGAGGCCGACGACGATAAGGTTAAGAGTTGCCGCTTGGAGTACCTGTTGGCCCTGCAGTACAAGAACAAGGGCGACGAGGCCAAGTTCCAAGAGTTCCTTGAGAAGTCGGGCCAGCACTCGATGGCCGTCAACGCGTAACGGACGGCTTGTGCTAGACTTCTAGTCTCACGGGGGCGTGGCGGAATTGGCATACGCAGGAGACTTAAAATCTCTCGCCGCAAGGATTGTGGGTTCGAGTCCCACCGCCCCTACCATATGGAGCTTTCGAGCCCGTGTCCCCAAGGGATGCGGGCTCGTTTCTTTTACACGCCGGTGGGGCTCTAAGTTGCGGTGGAATAGTTCCTGTTTTGGCAGTTTACCAGCCCATTTAGGAACTATTCCACCGCAACTTAGGTTGGTATTCCCACATTTTCCGATGGAAAAACGTGGCTGTCTCCCACATTTTCCGATGGAAAAACGTGTCTGTCTCCCACATTTTCCGATGGAAACGCCCAAATGGCCTTATACTAGCCGAGAGGGTTGGGAGGCAATATGCAGCGACAGCTTATGAGTGAACTTATCGCTTGGAAATCAAGGGCGAATCGCAAACCTCTCTTGCTTAAGGGAGCCCGCCAGACAGGAAAGACTTGGCTTCTTAACGAATTCGCAAGCCAGCAGTATCGAAACGTCATTCGTTTTGACTTTATGCTCGAGCCGAGCACACGCTCGCTGTTCGAT
>UQHZ01000046.1 GCA_900541055.1 uncultured Collinsella sp. | reverse complement strand
CCCTAGAGTTCGTCGGCAGCGTCAGATGTGTATAAGAGACAGACCATGTTCGGCACCAAGGCCAAGGGCGCTCGTTACCTCGAGCTCGCTCAGGGCTACGTCACCCGCATGGCTCTCAACGACAAGAACGAGATCATCGCATTCGAGTTCCTGAACCTCGGCAAGTTCACCGACGCCGTCAAGGCCGGCAAGACCCCCGAGGAGGCCATCGCTGGCGCTATGGGCCACTATGGTCAGTGGGAGAACGCTGCCAAGTACATCGACCCGCGCACCGACGAGGAGACTCACTCCGTCGCCAGCGTGTTCCCGGTTCACGAGTAGAAAGGGAGGGAAATAACTATGACTGTTACGTTCGAAGGTTACGAGCGCCGCGCTGACAAGATCAACAAGTGCCTCGCCGACAACGGCATCGCCTCCCTCGAGGAAGCTCTGCAGATCTGCACCGACAAGGGCTTCAACCCGCGTGAGATCGTCAACAACACCCAGTCCATCGCCTTCCAGAACGCCGAGTGGGCCTACACCCTCGGTTGCGCTCTCGCTGTCAAGCGTGGCGCCAAGTCCGCTTCTGAGGCTGCCGCCATCATCGGCGAGGGCATCCAGGCCTTCACCGTTCCCGGCTCCGTCGCCGAGGACCGCAAGGTCGGTCTGGGCCACGGCAACCTGGGCGCCATGCTGCTCTCCGACGACACCGAGTGCTTCGCCTTCCTGGCCGGTCACGAGTCCTTCGCTGCCGCTGAGGGTGCTATCGGCCTGGCTCTGAACGCCAACAAGGCTCGCAAGAAGCCGCTGCGCGTCATCCTCAACGGTCTGGGCAAGGACGCTGCTCAGATCATCGCCCGCATCAACGGCTTCACCTACGTGAAGACCCAGTTCGACTACTTCACGGGCGAGCTCAAGGTCGTCGAGACCATCCCCTACTCCGATGGTCCCCGCGCCGCCGTTAACTGCTACGGCGCCGACGACGTCCGCGAGGGCGTTGCCATCATGTGGCACGAGAACGTCGACATCTCGATCACCGGTAACTCCACCAACCCCACGCGCTTCCAGCACCCCGTCGCTGGCACCTACAAGAAGGAGCGCCTCGAGGCTGGCAAGAAGTACTTCTCCGTCGCTTCTGGTGGCGGCACTGGCCGTACCCTGCACCCGGACAACATGGGCGCCGGCCCTGCCTCTTACGGCATGACCGACACCATGGGCCGCATGCACTCCGACGCCCAGTTCGCCGGTTCTTCCTCCGTGCCTGCGCACGTCGACATGATGGGTCTCATCGGCATGGGCAACAACCCCATGGTCGGTGCCACCGTCGCCTGCGCTGTCGCCGTCGAGGAGGCCCTCAAGGCCTAATCGCGCCCGCGCGATGCTCATATAGTTGAGCTTTGGAGCCGCTACCCACCCGGGTAGCGGCTCTTTTTGTTTGTCCCGTCCCAAATTGGTTACTCCTATTAGAAGGTCCGATGTATCAGTTGCGGTGAAATACGGACTGAATTGCATCCATACAGGCCAAAACAGTCCGTATTCCACCGCAACTTATCAAATAGGCCGACCGAAGTGGCCGAGTCCATCTGACGCCCACCTGCCATATTTACCCTTTACCGATTTGCCGAGTCTTTGCGGCCCCATTGCCGATCACCCGTGCGACAATGCGCCGGACGAGAAAGGAATACGATGGAATCGACTGATGTACTGGTAATTGGATCTGGCATTGCGGGCCTTTGTGCCGCCATCGAAGCGGCACACACGGGTACAGCCGTCACTGTGGCAAGCGCCGGCAAGACCATGAGTGGATCGAGCTTCTTCCCGGGTACCTGGGGCCTCGGCCTCATCGGTCCCGTCGACGAAGACGACGAGCAGGACCTCATCGACACCATCTTGGCCGTCAGCGGCGGCGTTGCCGACCCCGAACTCGTCCAAGCGTTCGTCCACGGCATTCCCCAAGCGATTGACTGGCTCGAGCAAGACCTGGGCGTTGAGCTCCAGCGTCCGCAAAGCGCTGAGAGCGCTCAGCAAAATCAGTTTATCCCCTGCTTTGACCACAAGACGCGCATGTGGCGCGGCCTCACCCGCAAGCCCCTTGAGGACGCTCTGACGACCTGGATCGAGTCGCTCGGCATTCGCCTGCTCCCCCGCCATGAGCTTATCGACCTTGTTGAGGACACGAACGGCAGAATAACCGGAACCGCACTCTACGACCTTACCGAAAATCGAATCGTGCCCTTTGCTGCCAAGGCCACGATCATCGCAGCCGGTGGCACAGGCGGCCTGTTCGAGCGCAGCCTTACGTCGGCTGATGTACTCAGCTCCTCGCAGGCCATCGCACTGGCGCACGGCGCATCGCTTACTAATATAGAGTTCATGCAGATGATGCCCGGCTTCATCGAGCCCAGGCGTAACTTGGTCTTCAACGAGAAAACCTGGCGCTACGTACATGTAGACCAGCCGGTAGATATTGCCGACGACAAGCTGGACGACCTGCTCGAGCAGCGCTCTGGATATGGTCCCTTCACGTCACGCTTGGCCTCCCGTGCTATCGATCTCGTCATCGATCAGGCAGGTGCCGAAGGCCTGGCACTCCATTACGACTTCCCCTGCGAGGATGTCCCAGAGTTTGTGCAGACCTTTGCCACCTGGCTGCAAGACGAGCACGGCATCGCCCCGACTGACGAGATGCGCGTTGCGATGTATGCCCATGCCGCTAACGGCGGCATCAAGATCGATAAGACCGCGTACACGGGCGTTGAGGGCCTCTACGCTTGCGGCGAGGCGACAGGCGGCATGCACGGCGCCGACCGCATTGGTGGCTTATCAAGTGCCAACGGCATCGTATTCGGACGTATCGCAGGCGCATCGGCAGCCCTTGCAGCGCAGAAAGAGCCTGAGACAGCCCTGAAGGCGGATATCACCCTCCCCCAGTACGGCATTGCCACAACAGATGCCGAACGCCTGACACACAGCCTTAGGCACACGATGAGCACCTTTTGCATGATCAACAGGACCGAAACAGGCCTATCCGAGGCACTACACGAGCTTGAGGGCTTGAAGACGGAGGCAACGACCTTGAGCACACAGAAAGCCCAGGACAGCGAAGTCGCAGCCCTCGCCCGCCTGCAATCGCAGATTCAGCTGGCACAGGAAATGGTCAAAGCCATGCGCAAGCGAACCGAAAGTCTCGGGTCGCACTATCGAGCGGATTAAACCGGACACCTATCTAAAGCAGAACACAACCAATCGATATCCATGGGCCCCGTGAGCTCGAAGCAGCACGGGGCCCATTCGTGTCCGCACGACAGCGTATCCTTATTCTGAATACAGAGCGGACAAAGCCCGCATAGAAAATAGACCAGCGAGGAGGAGATATGGACAGTAGAGATATCGAGAAGTGGCGTATCGAACTTGATAGCTACGCAAATGTGGAAGACGGCGTTGAGTATTGGCTCGCACGCGATTTAATGGAACCCATGGGGTACACTCGATGGGAGAACTTCGCCGAAGTTGTTAAGAGGGCAAAAGTCTCATGCGAAACAAACAAAACTCCAGTTGATTCCCATTTTCGTGACACCACGAAAATGGTAACTGCCGGTGTCGCCGCTCGCGCGGTTAAAGACTACAAACTTACGCGCTATGCATGCTATTTAATCGCACAGAACGGAGATTCAAACAAGCCAGAGATCGCGCTCGCCCAGGCATACTTTGCCGTGCAGACGCGCCGCCAAGAGCTCATAGAGCAGCGCTTCGCAGAGATTCAGCGCTTGCAGGCGCGTCACTCGCTATCCGATTCAGAGAAACAGCTCTCGGGTATTGCGTTCAAACGCGGCGTGGACTCCAAAGGATTCGCGATCATCAAGTCGAAGGGCGATGAGGCGTTATTCGGCGGCAGAAGCACGGCGGAAATGAAGCAGCAGCTCGGCGTACCCAAGAGAGCGGCATTGGCGGACAGGTTAGCCGATGTCCTCATCAAAGCAAAGGACCTTACGAACTCGATGACGGCCTTCAACGCCGAGGAACACGACCTGTACGGCCTGGACCAGATCAAGCAAGAGCACGTCGAGAACAACACAAGCGTGCGTGGCAGCCTCATCGACCGCGGAATTGTCCCCGAGAACCTACCGCCTGCCGAGGATACAAAAAAGCTCGAGCGTCGCGTGAAGACAGACGAGAAGAAACTCAAGGAGGGTACTGACGGTTTTACCGATCCCCAGGGTAGGCTCGATCTGTGAAAGCGGCTGTGCCCTTTCGGGTTCGACCCCATGCGAGGTCAACAAAAAACGACCAGCCTGAGCCAGTCGCTTTAACAATCTTTGGGTGGGCCGTCAGGGGGTCAGCCTGCTGCGCAGGCGGTCACTGCGGCGCTTCGCGCCTTGCGCGCTGCGCTGGCAAATGCTTACGCATTTCCTCAGCTCCGCGCCCCGACGGGTTCGACCCCGTGCGAGGTCAACAAAAAAGCGACCAGCCTAAGCCAGTCGCTTTAACGATCTTTGGGTGGGCCGTCAGGGGGTCGAACCCTGGACCTTGGGATTAAGAGTCCCCTGCTCTACCTGTCTCTTATACACATCTGACGC
>UQHZ01000045.1 GCA_900541055.1 uncultured Collinsella sp. | reverse complement strand
AGTTCCGCACGCAAAGAAGGCCACTTAATGTGGCCTTCGTCTTGCGCAGGACTGTAGAGCAGGAAACCTTATATCCGGCCCCTCCGGTCGGGGACCGCACCCGTACGACTACAGCGTCATGTTTGGATCGGCGTCGACGTCGAACGGCGAGATTTCACCTCGGTCGAATTTACGGCGAGCGACCTCCGCGATCATGGCTGCGTTATCGGTGCAGGCAGACAAGGGCGGCACCGTTACGCGAATCCCCTGACGTCCAAGCTTCTTGATCATCATCTCGCGCAGATGCGGGTTGGCCGAGACGCCGCCGCCGATGCAGTATTCCTTGCATCCGGTAGCGTGCAATGCGTTTTTGGCCTTCTTGTACTGCACGTCAAAGACAGCTGCCTCAAACGAAGCCGCCAGATCGGGCAGGTGAATCGTGCGCCCGGCCTTGGTCTCCTGCTCGATGTAGAGCGTCACGGCCGTTTTAAGACCCGAAAGCGAGAAACGATAGTCTCCCCTGCTGTTAAGCGCACGGGGGAAATCGATCGCGCGGGGATTGCCCGTCTCGGCCAGCTTGGAAATGATGGGGCCACCGGGATAGCCCAGGCCCAGCGCCTTGGCCACCTTGTCGAAGGCCTCGCCCACGGCGTCGTCGAGCGTCTCACCGAGCACCTCGTAGTCGCCCCATGCCTTTACGTGCACGAGCATGGTGTGCCCGCCCGAGACAAGCGTAAAGATAAACGGAGGCTTGAGGTCGGGCTGCGCCAACAGGTTGGCGAACAAGTGGCCCTCCAGATGATTGACGCACACGAGCGGCTTGCCGGCAGCATACGCAAAGCCCTTGGCAAAGGCGACACCCACCACCAGAGCACCCACCAGGCCCGGACCTTGCGTCACGCCCACGGCGGCAAGCTCACTTGGCGCAATCGCCCCACCCTCAAGGCCAAGCGATGCCGCGGCATCCTCGAGCGCCGCATCTACGACACTCACAATCACCTCAACGTGCTTGCGCGAGGCGATCTCGGGCACCACGCCGCCAAAGCGGGCGTGAAAATCAATCTGTGTCGACACCTGGTTGGCCAGCATATTGCCATCCGCATCGATAATCGCCACGGCCGTCTCGTCGCAGGAACTCTCGATAGCGAGCACTAGGCGACGGCGCTCAATTACAGCGCGCTCCTCAACGGTTCGCTCGGGCGCAGGCAGCGGCCATACACGCTGCTCAGCCGCCGTCGGCTCGGGCGAAGCGTTGTCGACCGGGAGCACCAAGGGCAGCGGCGCCGTCATGACGATGGCATCTTTGCCAACACCGTAGTAACCGCGGCGACGGCCAGCCTCGGTAAAGCCCAGAGCGTTATAAAGCGCAATCGCTCCCTCGTTACCGTCCTCGACCTCGAGCGAAGCCGTGGTGCAGCCGAGCATCTGGGCATCATAGCTCACATGCGACAGCAGCTTGCGGGCAATGCCCTCACGGCGATGTGCCGGGTCGACGGCGACATCCAGAATCTGCACATCACCGTCCACGACCATACCGCCGGCAAGGCCCAGCAGCTTGCCGTCGTCGTGTGCCACCCACCAACTACGCGGCGCAGCGACGTCCTCGCCCAGTTCGGACAGGAACATGCCCGGCGTCCACGCCTCGTGTCCGGCGCCTTCAAAGCAGACAGCCTCCAGCGCGCTCGCGCCCTCGGCATCCGCCGCGCCCATGGGACGGAACTGCAGATGGCGACCGGCGAGTTCATCGGCAACGCCCGTAATTTCACTCTGCGCACTCTCGGCAAGACCAAGACGCTTGCGCTCGTTTTCCTCGGCATCCGAAAGGCGCGTGTAAATCGGCAAGACGCGGGCCGGATCGCCGTCACCCGCAGCGTGTGCGAGCAGCAAGCCCTCGCCCGAAGGCCACCACAGGTCGCGCTCCATGCAGCGGGCGGCCTCGTCCTCACCCAGCAGCTTGCCATAGCGCACGAGACCGTCACCGGTCAGCTGAACCTGGTCCCAGTCCGCCGCTTGGCGCCACTCATCGAGCGCCACGGCGGCCTTGACCACGTGTTCGCGCTCAAATTGACGCTCGGGACCCTCATCGACCAGCATATACAGCGCCGGATATACCTCGCCGCGCATAGCATCGGCCAAGATACCAAGCTTGCCGCGCACGCCAGCCTTCCACGCCGTCCAAGCGCAAGCGTCGAGCGTCGACACGCCCAGCAGCGGAACATTGGCACCGCGCGCGAGGCCCTTGGCAGTGGAGATGCCGATGCGCACACCCGTAAACGACCCCGGGCCGCGGCCGACCACGTAGCAACCAACATCGCTGCGATCCAGACCGGCTTGAGCCAGCACGCCATCAACAGTATTCACGAGCTCAACGTTGGCGTGACGGCGACACATATGGTCGCCACTCACGAGCTTCGTCTCGCCCGTCTGCCCATCAATCCAGCTTGCCGCGCAGGCAAGCATGTCGGTCGAAGTATCGAGCGCCACCACCAGCGCGTTGTCGTTATGCAAGCTCATCTTGTACAGCCTTATCAATCAAATGGGAAAGCTCCATTGCGCGGTCACCGTGCGCCTCGAGCGTTATCGTTCGCACATCGCTGTCGCCCTCATCACGCTTGAGCGTCACCGAAAGATACTCATCCGTCAGCTCGTCCTGGAATTGTTCGCCCCATTCCAGCAGGCAAGCACCCTCATAGCCCAGCACATCGAAAATGCCCGTATCCTCGAGCTCGTAGGCATGCTCCAGGCGGTATAGATCAAAGTGAAACAGCGGAATACGGCCTTGATCGTGAACGGCCATGAGCGCAAACGTAGGGCTCGTAACCATATGCCCATCGCCCAGCCCGCGCGAGACGCCCTTGGTAAAGTGAGTTTTGCCCACTCCCAGGCCACCGGTCAGGATGAGTACATCGCCGTCCTCAAGGCACGGTGCAATTAGCTCGCCAAAGTACTCCGTATCGGCAGCGCAAGTCGTTTTGTAAGTACCTACCCCCAGGCGCTCCAGGGACATATATGCTCCTTATTATTCCGAGGCGTCCTCTGGTGCAGGATGTCGCTCCAGATAGTCGCCCAGCATCTTAAAGTCTTCCTCCAGCAGCTCCTGCCATGCCGGATTGCGCAGCGCTGCTGCCGGATGGAAAGTGGGCATTACTACAAAATGCCCCATCTGGTGGAACCTGCCGCGCAGCTTAGTAATGCCAATCTCGGTCTTAAGCACAAAGTGCGTCGCGGGGTTGCCGAGCGTCACGATAATATCGGGCCAGATGCTTCGAATCTGCTCACGCAAAAACGGCGAGCAAGCCAGCACTTCCTCGGGACGCGGATTGCGGTTTCCCGGCGGGCGGCACTTAAGCACATTGGCAATGTAGACGTCTTCGCGTTTAAGACCCGCCAGGGACAAAATGCCGTTGAGGTCCTCGCCTGCCGCCCCCACAAAGGGTTCGCCCTGCAAATCCTCATTGCGGCCCGGTGCCTCGCCAATAAACATCACGCGAGCGCGGGGATTTCCCACGCCAAACACGATATTGTGACGCGACTGGTAGAGCTGGCAGAGGTGACAATCGCCCAGAACGGCCTCGATCTCCTCGAGTGCGACCTCACGCGGCGCCTGATGGGTATGGCCCGGGATGTGCATGACGCCCATAGCGGCTCCTACACGTAGACCTTGTCGAGACGCATGCCAAAGCCGCAGGCGACCTCGTAGTTAATCGTTCCGCGCAGTCGGGCCATCTCGTCCATAGTGATCTCGGCATCGCCATCGCGGCCGACAATGATCATCTCGTCACCATACTCGGCCTCGGGAATCTCGTGTGCCGGGTTGGACTGAATGGCGACCATAAACTGGTCCATGCAGATATTGCCAACCTGATGCAGGCGCTCGCCGCGATACAGCACATCCATACGATTGGAAAGCGTACGCGATAGGCCATCGGCATAACCGATCGGCAGCGTGCAGATCTGAACGCGCGTACGCGGTACGCGGTAGGTAAAACCGTAGCCCACGCCCTCACCCATCGCAGGGTGTGCCACGCGCGTCACACGCGCATGGACGCTCATAACGGGATCAAGCTGCATCACGCGGCCACTCAGCTCGCACGGCTGCATGCCATACAAGCCAACGCCGGCGCGAATCATATCAAAATGCATCGAGGGGTCGAGCATCGAGGACGGCGTGTTGGCACAATGCACGATACCGCACTCAAAACCCGCATCCTTAATGGCCTGAACGGCCTCGGTAAAGCGCTGACACTGCAGCTTGTAGTCCCAACCCGAAGGCTCATCGGCCGTGGCAAAGTGCGTAAATACGCCGTCGCACTGAATACCGCGATGGAAATTAATACCGCGGACAAAGTCGAGCACCTGCGTGTAATGTACGCCGATGCGGTTCATGCCCGTCTCGATGGCGAGATGGTACTTGCCCACCTTGCCCGCCGCGACGGCACATTCGCCATACGCAAGAGCAAAGTCAGACGTATAGACCGAAGGCATGATATCAAACTCGAGCAACGTCGGAATGGCCTCGATAGGCGGCTCGCTTAGGATGAGGATGGGCTTCGTAATCCCGCCCTGTCGGAGCTCAACGCCCTCGTTAACCGTCGCCACGGCAAACATGTCGGCACCGGCCGAATACATGATCTTGGCGCACTCAACAGCTCCATGACCATAAGCATCGGCCTTAACCACGCAGCACAGGCGCTGACGTGGATTCAGCAAGTTCTTATAGGCCCTCGTGTTGCGACGGAGCGCCCCGCGGTCGATCTCGACCCAGGACCAGCGCGTCAAATCGGCTTTATTCATGATTAGTCATCCGACCCTTCGTTCATGATTCCCAGATCTTCGAGCGCATCCTTTGCCGCCAGTTCCATGGCAGGACCGATCAAGTCGATAAGATCGGTCGCGATGACGCTCTTCTCACCATACTCCGTCGCCGCGGCAAAACCGGCATAGCTGTGAAGTGCGACGGCGTACGAATACAGCAACTCCCAACGATCCATCTCGTCGCGCATGGTGGCAAGCGTGCCGGCCAAAATACCCGCGAGAACATCACCCGAACCGGCAGTTGCCAGAGAAGCCGGACCCGAGAGCGGCAACAGAACGCGCTCAACGCCACAGATAGCCGTCGTCGGCCCCTTGGCAATGACCACCAGATTGTCGGAGCCTGCAGCCCAGACAACCTTCTGCGCGGCTGCAATCGCGGTACCAAGGTCGTTCACCTCGTCACCGGCAACCAGACGCGAAAGCTCACGATAGTGCGGCGTCATAACCAACGGCTGCTCGCGACGATACATCTCGGGGTTACTATCAATACCGTCAATGGCAATCTTAGCAAGGCAGTTGAGTGCATCGGCGTCCAAAATAAGCGGTACATCAAGCTCGAGCAAGCCCGAAACCACCTGCATAGCGCCGGCAGACGTCGTCATACCGGGACCGCACAGTACGCAGCTGTACTTCTTTGCGATCTCGCACACCGTCATGCGCGCAGCGGCGCCAAAGGAGCCGCGGGAATCAGACGGAATAGCAAAGACGGGAATCGAAGGAAGTGCCATACGAATAAGATTAGCGCAGGCGTCAGGAGCCGCGACTGCCACGTAACCAGCACCCGCGCGAGCTGCAGACTTGGCAGCCATAATGGCAGCACCAGGATATTGCGCAGATCCGGCGACAATAAGCACAGAGCCACGGGAGTACTTATCGATATTCGTAGGTAGTGGAGCAAAGTAATCAACTAAGTCACCGGGCTCGACAATCTCGGCGGCGTGGTCGACATCATCGATGACCTCGTCAAGACGGTCGTAAAGATTGCCGCAGATCAAATCGCCAGCATACTCAGGGCCATCAGCGCTATACAAACCAATCTTGGGCGCAATCATCGTCACCGTATGCTCGGCACGAATGCAGTCGTCATCAACAACGCCCGTCTCGGCATTCAGGCCCGAGGGGACATCAATGGATACGACACAATCGGCGCATTCATTGACCGTAGGAATCCAGATGGAGAACGGCGCACGCAGATTCCCGTGAAAACCGGTACCAAAAATGGCATCGACAACAACATCGGCCTTATCGCTGTCTCTTATACACATCTGACGCTGCCGACGAACTCTAGGGTG
>UQHZ01000044.1 GCA_900541055.1 uncultured Collinsella sp. | reverse complement strand
TTGAACGTCAGATTGTCCAAATGCGGCCCGCGCAGCGTCGAGCCGTTACGCGGTTTGGTAAAACCGCGTAACCACTAGTTTGGTACCTTGACATTGATTTCTCACACTCCTAAATTGGTTAGGCACAAAACAATTCCACTACCTAACTAAAGAAAGGAGCAACACTAATTCATGTGCGATGAACCTCTTAACCTTTGTTCGCACGAGCCCGGCGGCGACCCGTCACAGCCGGCGGATGTACCCGAAGCGGTTAGCTCAGAAGACAAGCTTGCCAAGCGCATCCTCAATGGCCTGGGCTTTTGCGGCCATTACATGCATTTTCATGGCGGAGGCGTGTCCGGCAAGGCGCCCATCATCTGCCTGCTGGCCAAGCAGCCCGGCGGCGAGATGTCGCAGCAGGAACTCGGCATGCACTTTGACCTCAAGCCGGGGTCGCTTTCCGAGATCCTGTCCAAGCTCGAGGTCAACGGCCTCATCGAGCGCAGCCGTAACCCCAAGGATCGACGGCAACTCACCATTCGCCTGACCGAAACCGGCCGGGAAAACGCCCGCATCGACCAGGCGGCCCGCATTCGCTTTAGAGAGCAGGCCTTTGGTGCCCTCACCCACGACGAGCGCGAGCAGCTCGCCGAAATGCTCGAGAAAATCCGTGTAACCTGGGAGGAACTGGATGATTAAAACCCTCATGGGCAGCATCCGCGACTATATAAAAGTCACCGTTGCCACGCCGTTGCTCGTGCTTGGCGAGGTGCTCTGCGAGATGCTGATTCCATTTATCACCGCCAACCTGATCGACGCCATCAAAGATGGCACCACCGTAGCCGAGATGCTTCCCACCGCGGGCTTTTTGGTGCTCATCGCGCTGACGTCGCTTGCTTTTGGCGCCGCTGCCGGCGTCACCTGCAGCCATGCGAGTTGCGGCTTCGCTAAGAACCTGCGTCACGACCTGTTCTACAAGATCCAGACGTTCAGCTTTGCCAACATCGATGAGTTCTCGAGCTCCTCGCTCGTCACGCGCCTGACCACCGATATCAACAACGTGCAGCAGGCCTTTATGATGATCATCCGTATCGCCGTGCGCGCGCCGCTGGTATTGATCTTCGCCTTTACCATGGCATTTATCATGGGCGGCAGCGTCGCCATGGTCTACCTGGTCATCATTCCGCTGCTGGGCTTTGGGCTGTTCTTTATCATCTTTAAGGTGCGTCCCATCTTCTCGCGCGTGTTCCACAAGTACGACGCCCTTAACGAGTCCGTCGAGGAAAACGTCACCGGCATGCGCGTGGTCAAGAGCTACGTGCGCGAAGACTTTGAGAAGGAGAAGTTCGCGACCGCCGCACGCGACGTCCAGATGGACTTCACCCGCGCCGAGAAGCTGCTTGCCTTTAACAACCCCATGATGAACATCTGCGTCAACGGCGCGTTTGTCGTCATCATCTACCTGGGCTCCAAGCTCATCATCACGAGCCAGGGCACGCTGTTCGACGTGGGCCAGCTCTCCTCGATCTTTACCTATGGCTTCCAAATCCTCATGAGCCTGATGCAGCTATCGATGATCTTTGTCATGGTGACCATGGCCGACGAATCGGCGCACCGCATCACCGAGGTGCTGGCCGCCGAGCCCACGATCGCCGATCCCGCCGAGCCCGTGCTCGAGGTCGCCGATGGCTCCATCGACTTTGACCACGTGAGCTTTAAGTATTCCGCGCATGCGAAGCGCCAGGCGCTCGACGATATCGACCTGCACATTAAGAGCGGCGAGACCATCGGCATCATCGGCGGCACCGGCTCGGCCAAGTCCACGCTCGTAAACCTCATCGCCCGCCTGTACGACGCCACCGAGGGTACCGTGCGCGTGGGCGGCGTGGATGTACGCGACTACGACTTAGACGCCCTGCGCCACCAGGTGGCCATGGTGCTACAGAAAAACGTGCTGTTTAGCGGCACGATTGCTGAGAACCTGCGTTGGGGCGACCCGAACGCCACCGACGAAGAGGTCCGCGAGGCCGCGCATCTGGCCTGCGCCGACGAGTTTGTCGACGGCTTCCCCAAGGGCTATGACACCTGGATCGAACAGGGCGGCTCCAATGTTTCCGGCGGTCAGAAGCAGCGCCTGTGCATTGCGCGTGCCCTGCTGCGTCGCCCCAAGATCTTGATCCTGGACGACTCCACCAGCGCCGTCGACACCAAGACCGACGCCAAGATTCGCGCAGGGCTGGCAAGCTATCTGCCCAACACGACCAAGCTCATCATCGCCCAGCGCATCAGCTCCGTGCAGGACGCCGATCGCATCATCGTCATGGAGGGCGGCCGTATCGCTCAGATCGGTAACCACGACGAGCTGCTCAAGACGAGCGAGATCTACCGCGAAACCTTTACCTCTCAGAACAAGATGTCTGCCGAGGGCGAAGGGGCCGTCGAAGCCGGCACCGAGGCATCCGTAACGCAAGCTCAGACCCAGGAAGGAGGCGAGGCACATGAGTAAGGCAACGACCGCCGAGCGCGCGCTCAACCGCAAGGGCGGCACCATGTCGCGCCTCATCAAGACGCTCTTTGGCTTTTACCCCGTGCTTTTGCCCCTCGTCGTCGCCGGCGTGGTGCTCTGCGCCATCATCAACTCCATCGGCGCGACCTTCCTTCAGAGCGCCCTGCAGATTATTAGCGAATCGTGGCAGTCGGGCGATTGGGGAGCCGCGCAGCCCAAGATCGCACAGCTCGTGACCACCCTCGCCTGCATCTACGGCATCGGCATCCTGTCCTCGCTCTTCTGGAACCGTGCCATGGCCATCGTCACGCAGGGCTCGCTGGAGAAGCTGCGCGAGAAGATGTTCAACCGCATGCAGGACCTGCCGATCCGCTACTTCGACACGCACCAGCGCGGCGACATCATGAGCCACTACACCAATGACATCGACACGCTGCGCCAGATGATCAGCCAGTCGCTGCCCAACCTGCTCATGACGGTCATCGTCATCGTCACGGTGTTCTTTATCATGCTGTACTACAGCGTGTGGATGTGCTTGGTCATTATTGCCGGCGTCGCCTTTATGACCTTTATGACCAAGCTGCTCGGCTCCAACTCCGCGCGCTTCTTTATTGCGCAGCAGACCGAGCTCGGCGTTGTCGAGGGCCATATCGAGGAAGTCATGAACGGCCAGAAGGTCGTCAAGGCATTCTGCCACGAGTCTGCCGCCGAAGCCGATTTTGACGAGCGCAACGAAAAGCTCTTCGAGGTCTCGCAGAAGGCCAACATGTACGCCAACATCCTCATGCCCATCCTTATGAACCTGGGCAACCTGCTCTACGTGCTGGTCGCACTGGCCGGCGGCATTTTCCTGGCGCTGGGCGTGCCCAACCTGAGCATCTCGGGCATGACGCTGTCCATCGCCGTCGTGGTGCCGTTCCTCAACATGACTAAGCAGTTCTGCGGACAGATCGGCCAGATCTCGCAGCAGATCAACGCCGTGGTCATGGGCCTCGCCGGCGCCGACCGCATCTTTGAGCTCATCGACGAGAAGCCCGAAGCCGACGAAGGCTATGTGACGCTCGTCAACGCTCAGGTGAACCCCGACACCTGGCAGCTCGAGGAGGCCGACCACCACACCGGCATGTGGGCGTGGAAACATCCGCACCGCGCAACCGGCGAGATCGAGTACGTGCCGCTGCGCGGCGACCTGGTCATGGACAACGTCGACTTTGGCTACACGCCCGACCACGAGGTGTTGCACGGCGTGTCCGTGTTTGCCAAGCCGGGCCAGAAGGTCGCGTTTGTCGGCGCCACCGGTGCCGGTAAGACGACCATCACCAACCTCATCAACCGCTTCTACGACATCGCCGACGGCAAGATCCGCTACGACGGCATCAACGTCAACAAGATCCGCAAGGCCGATCTGCGCCGCTCGCTGGGCGTTGTGCTGCAGGACGTGAACCTGTTCACCGGCACCGTGATGGACAACATCCGCTACGGCAACCTGGACGCCACCGACGAGGAGTGCATCGCGGCGGCCAAGCTCGCGGGCGCGGACGACTTTATCACCCGCCTGCCCGACGGCTACGACACCATGCTCACCGGCAACGGCGCGCAGCTGTCGCAGGGCCAGCGCCAGTTGATCTCGATCGCACGCGCCGCCGTCGCCGATCCGCCGGCGATGATCCTGGACGAGGCCACGTCGAGCATTGATACCCGCACCGAGGCCATCGTGCAAGCCGGCATGGACAAGCTCATGGAGGGCCGCACGACGTTTGTCATCGCGCACCGCCTGTCCACCGTGCGCAACTCCGACGCGATCATCTGTCTGGATCACGGCCGCATCATCGAGCGCGGCAACCACGACGAGCTGATCGCCAAGCGCGGGTATTACTACCAGCTCTATACCGGAGCGTTTGAGCTGGAGTAGTTCGGCTCGCCGAGATGGCCGATTTGCCGCTCATTCGTCGGGCATGACCCTAAGGTCAATGCCCTCCTCTTTCGGGGCAAATCGACTCATCTCAGCGACCCAAACACAATGCGCCGCAACGAATAAAGCCTCCGCAGCCACACGAGCTGCGGAGGCTTTTTCATGCCGGCCGGAAACCGTATCCCACTTTTCGGGCCCAAAATGGGATGCCGTTTCCCGCTGGACCCCCTCCGGGAAACGGCATCCCATTTCAAGGGGGTAAACCGGGATGTGATTTCCCCTAACGGCACCTTTGGGAAGCCGCATCCCACTCTAGACGCACAAAACGGGATGAGCTTTCCCATGGTGATCCAAGACCAGAAGCATGTCCGATAGCGCGGCCAGGTCAAGAACAACAAGGCAAGCGTCACGCCAATTTGGACGAGCGTCTGCTGCAGTTTGAGGCTGCTGGCCCATATGGTAGAGTTAACCACCCATGAATTTCAGCACACTGCGTGCTACCTGTTCTTTTGTCATTTAGGGGAGTGAACTTGTGAATACTTCTGTCGCCAAGAAGGCCGGCCAGGCGGTGCGCCTGCTCATGATGGTGCTCACGGCAGTTCTCATCTTCTTCTTCATCAATGTTATGCTGCTCGTCTCCGATATCCAGGGCACGGCACGCGTGGTCAACTACGCCGGTCTGGTTCGCGGCACCACGCAGCGAATCGTTAAGCTCGAGGACGCGGGCCAGCCTCAAGATGACCTGCTTAAAGCCGTGGATTCATACATCAACGGTTTGCGTTACGGAAGTGACGACCTCAACCTCGTCCGTCTCGACGACGATGAGTATCAGGCAAAAATGACCGAACTTGCAAATTATTTTGATGAGCTTTGCACCGAGATCATCCGCGTGCGCGAAGTCGGCTATGAGAACACCGACATCATCTCCATGAGCGAGGAGTTCTTTGGCATTTGCGACGATGCTACGCGACTCGCAGAGGACTACTCTCAGGAGAAGGCGTCGGCACTCAACTATCTCGAGGGCCTGGTGATCATCGACATCATGGGCTTGGTGGCGACCTTTGCGGTCGAACTTGTTCGCGCGGTGCGAACTGCCGCGCTCAATCGCGAACTGCAGAGCAAAGTCTATCTCGACGAAGCCACGGGACTGCCCAACAAGAACAAGTGCGAGGAGGTCTTGGGGCAGGAGCAGCCTGTCTCCGCGGAGGCGCCCGTTGCGGTGTGCGTCTTCGACCTTAACAATCTGCATACGGTCAATAACAGCTTCGGCCACGAGAAGGGCGACGAATACATCCGTTCTTTTGCCCGGCAACTGGGAAGTGTGGCGTCCGAGACGTGCTTTGTGGGCCGCGACGGCGGCGATGAGTTTATCGCGGTGCTGTGGGATGCCGATCGGGCTGCCGTGGAGTCCTGTCTCGCTCGGGTTCGTGCGAACGTGAACGAGTATTCCGAGGCTCACCCCGACATGCCTATCAGCTATGCGGTGGGCTATGCGCTTTCCAGTGATTTTGATGAACCGCCTACGATGCGCGAGCTCTTTTCCCAGGCCGACAAAAACATGTACATCGACAAGAACCGCGTAAAGACAGCCGAGGCAGCCGGGCCGCAACGCGAAGACCGCTAAACCCGTAGCAAAGGGTAGCTAATTTGGGAGCCTTCGTGAGTTCGTGTGGGTAGTCCCTACGCCTCGCGCCCCGGCAGGGCC
>UQHZ01000043.1 GCA_900541055.1 uncultured Collinsella sp. | reverse complement strand
ATCGAACAGCGAGCGTGTGCTCGGCTCGAGCATAAAGTCAAAACGAATGACGTTTTGATACTGCTGGCCTGCGAATTCGTTGAGAAGCCAGGTTTTTCCCGTCTGGCGGGCCCCCTTAAGCAGGAGGGGCTTGCGGTTTGCCCTAGATTTCCAAGCGATGAGTTCGTCCATTAGCTGTCGCTGCATACTGCCTCCTAACGATCATGTTTAGTATAAGACTGTTTTGGTCTTTCCATTGAAAAACGTGGGAATGAACCACGTCTTTCCATCGAATAATGTGGGAGGCAATCACGTTTTTCCATCGAATAATGTGAGGGTTTAGGTAGGCATCTGGGGACGTTCTTTTTCTGCCGGCAGTTTGGGACACTCCTTGTTTTGGTGCTAATTAGTTACCCTTGCATCAGAAAACGGCGCCCGTCGGCGATGTTGCCGGCGGGCGCCGTTGTCGTGTAGGTGGCTATGTCGTGCAGGCTGCTGTTGAACGTTCGGGCCCGTGCTCTATAGCGAGTCGATAAAGCGCTGCTGGGCGGCGCGGCCGGCTTCGTCCCACTTAAAGACGCCGGCGTTATCGAGCACGTGGCCAAACACCACGCCGACCTCCTCGTGCAGGATGTCGATGGCGTTGTCGGCCGTAAGCTCGTCGGCGCGGCGGGCAAAGACGTCCTTGGCCCATGCGGCGTGGCTGCGGCAAAGGTCGTCGCCCTCGAGCGCACCGGCAAGGTCGTAGCTGGCATCGGCCTTGGCCGCCAGCAAGTGCTCGCGGACAGCGCCGAGCTCGGGAACCAAGCGCGGCGGCAAAATGGCCAGGCCCATGACCTCGATCAGGCCGATGTTCTCCTTCTTGATGTGGTGGTACTCAGCATGCGGGTGGAATACGCCCAGCGGATGCTCGTCAGTCGTGATGTTGCAGCGAAGCGCCAGGTAGGCCTCGTAGACTTCGCCGCCGGCATTGCCGCGCGAGTCGACGCGGCGGATGACGGGCGTCACGGTGTTGTGCGCCACGCCGTCGGCTGTGTGCGCGATGACGCCCACAGACTCATCGGTCCACTCGCGCCAGGCGAGGATAATCTTCTCGGCAGCGTCGAGCAGCTGAGCGCGGTCATGCGAGCGCAGGCGCAGTACCGAGAGCGGCCACTGCAGCACGGTACCGCTGACCTGGTCAAAACCGGGCACGCTAAACTGCGAGACCTCGGCGGCATGCATCATGGGGAACTCGTGCGCGCCGCCCTGGAAGTGGTCGTGCGACAGAATCGAGCCGCCCACGATGGGCAGGTCGGCGTTGGAGCCAATAAAGTAGTGCGGGAACAGGTCGACAAAGTCGAGCAGGCAGGTCAGTCCCTTACGGTCGACGTGCATCGGGCGATGCTCGGAGCTCATGGCAATGCAGTGCTCGTTAAAGTACGCGTACGGGCTGTACTGGAAGCCCCAGCGCTCGCCATTAAGCTGAATGGGAATAACGCGTAGGTTCTGGCGAGCGGGGTGGGCACCGCCGTCGGCTGCGGCAGAGCGTCCAGGGTAGCCCTCGTTTTCGATGCAGAGTTGGCAGGCGGGATACTTCTCGCCCGTGTTCTTGGCTGCACCTGCCGCGGCGATATCGCGCGGGTCCTTCTCGGGCTTGGACAGGTTGATGGTGATCTCAAGATTGCCCCAGTTGGTCGGGGTGCTCCATTTGATGTTGCGCGCGATGGCGGCGCGGCGCACGTAACCGGCGTCGCAGCACAGGCCGTAGAACCAGTCGGTCGCGGCGCGGGGCTCGTTGACGCCCATGCGGCCGTTGAACTCTTCGTTTACAACCGAAGGCCTCGGCATGAGCGCGCCCATGATGCGCATGGCGATGCGGTCGCGGCCCGATGCCGTGTCCTCGGCAGCACCGTTGGCAACGGCGGCCTCGGCAAGCGCGGCAAGCGTGCCCTCCAGGTCAAAGTCGGGGAGTGTATCGGGGTGCACGAGCGAAATCTTCTCGGTCTTGAGCGCCCAGGTCATGTCGAGTGCGGGGCCCGTGGAGCCGATACACTCCAGAATGGTGTTGTATGCCCAGATGCGATCGTCCTGTCCGATCATCGATCGGTGGATGGCATATTCGATGAGGCCCTGCGCGGCCTCGCGCACATCAGTCATTACAGCCATGCCGCGTAAGCCCCCTTGTCAGAGATGGCGTAGTGACGGGCAGAGCCCTCGCCCAGCCAGCCGTTCATCTTGGCAATGAAGGTGTCGACCAGATCGAGCGGCACGAAGGCCTGGATGGTACCGCCAAAGCCGCCGCCGTGAATACGAACGGCGCCACGGCCGTCGAGCACATGCTCGGCAAGAGCAAGTGCGTACATGGAAGGCTGCTCGGCACCCAGTTTGGCAACAACATTCTGCAGGTACATGGCGGAGCTGGCGCCGGACTCGCGCGTCAGAACCAGGAACTGGTCAATGTCGCCGGCGTTCAGGGCCGCCCAGCGCTTATCGACCAGGCCGTTCTCGTACCAGTAGTGAACGGCGCGCAGGCAGGCACGGTCGCCCAGCTTGGCGCGCAGCTCGGGGAGCTTGGCGTCAAAGTCCGCCACGTTTACCTCGCACAGGCGTGCCTTGCCAAACTCGGCAGCGACGTCCTGCATCTCGCGCGGAACGGCGGCGTAGTCGTCGGTAGCTGCCACATGGTCGGCGCCAACCTTAACGAGCACGAGCGCATAACCGTGATCCTCAAAATTGAGCTCGAGCTTCTGGGTTTTAGGCTGAGCCTGGTCCTCAAAGTCCATGTAGGCAAGGCCGCCCAGGCACACAGCGGCCTGGTCCATCAGACCGCAGGGCTTGCCGTAATAGTTGTTCTCGGTGCGCTGGCTCATCTGGGCGAGTGCGACGGGCTCGATGGCAGGTGCGCCCCAGAGCGTCTCCATGGCACGACCGTACGCGGCCTCGACGGCGGCAGAGCTGGAAAGGCCGCCACCCGAGGGGACGGAGCAAGTGAAGGCGAAGTCGAAGCCGTGGGGCTCAACACCAAGCGCTGCGATTTCGTGGGCCATGCCGCGGACGAGGCTCGCGGACGTGCCCTTCTCGGACTCCTGAACGTCTAGCGTGTCGAGCGCGATCTCAAACGTGGGATAGCCCTCGTCGGCAACGCGAACCTTGTTGGTGTCGGTCGCCACGGCGATGCCGTCGACAGCGACATCGAGCGAGCCGGCGATGACGTGGCCGCCCTCGTGGTCGGTGTGGTTGCCACTGATCTCGGAGCGGCCGGGCGCGTGCACATAGAGCACCTGGCGATCGCCGATGGGCCCAAACTCCTCCTCAAACAGCTTGGTGAGCGTGGCGAGTGTCTTTTCGTCGGGGGTGGTCATCGGAGTCCTTTCCTTGGCGCGTACGGGTAAGTTTTGCGTCGTTATGAGTACGTTAACAACTTGAAGCGGCATGAACCAAGTGTTCACGATGCTGCACGTTACGGGCTATGTTAACGTACTCATAACACAACTCTTGTCACTTTTTGAGAATCTGGTAATCGGTAGAAATTCATCCGTGAACGGTATTGCCGTATGGACTTATAAAGCAGAAGAGATGCGGATTGAAAAAGTAGAGTACGTTAACATGCGTCCGACGATAGCGGGCCTCGGCGCGGGCTAAACTCCTGCCCGGGCCGGCATTCACGCTATTCAGATCTCGCAAGGGTGAAGGTGATCCTGTGGCAAGGCGCCCGTCCAACGATACAGGTACGCGTCCGGTCTCCATGGCCGACGTCGCCCGCGCTGCTGGCGTTTCGCAGCAGACGGTTTCGCGCGTCGCCAACGGCTTGCCCAACGTTAACGAGCAGACGCGCCAGCGCGTGCAGTCCGCTATGCAAGAGCTCGGCTTTCGTCCGAGTTATGCCGGTCGCTCGCTGCGCGACGGTCGATACCATTCGGTTGGCCTATGCGTCAACGATGTCACCAAGTTTGGCAACCTCTCAATGATCGACGGCATCGCCAGCGCTGCTCGCGAGCATAATTGTGCCATCACGCTGGTCGAGATGTCCAAGACCGAGGAGTTTTCGCTTGCCGAGGCCACGCGTCGTATGGCCGCATTGCCGGTGGACGGCATCATCATCGGCATGAGCCGCATGGCGCCCGATTTTGAGACGTTTGATCCACTGCCGGGCATTGGCACGGTCATCGTTACCATGTACGCGCACCCGCGGGTGACCACGGTCGACTCCGATCATTACGGCTGCTCGCTATTGCTTATGGATCACCTGTTTGAGCTGGGGCACGAGCAGATTCGCTATATCGGCGGCCCGTCGTTCTCGGTCGACGAGCAATTTCGCCGCGCCGGTTGGCAGGATGCGCTCGAGCGTAAACACATCGAGCCGGCAGAGCCGCTCGAGGGCGACTGGTCTGCCAACAGCGGCTACGAGGCCGGCAGGTACCTGGCCGAGCACGACAGCACTATGACGGCGATTTACGCGGCAAACGATCAGATGGCAAATGGCGCGATTGCCGCACTGCGTGATAGCGGCCTGCGCGTGCCCGAGGACGTGAGCGTGGTGGGCGTCGACGATTCGCTCGATGATTTTGTGGCACACAACGAGCTCACGACCGTGCGATTCGATCTACATCAGCGCGGACGCGAGGTGTTTGAGCATGCGGTTCCCGAGGCGGGTACGGCGGGCAAAACCGTTGCCATCCGTATTCCCGGCCAGCTCATTATTCGACATAGCACGGCGATACTGCGCGCATAGTTTTTGCAGGTCAACGGCGGTATATTCCGCCTCAATAACAATCGATAAGGATGCTGACAGATAGCCGTGGCTATGAAGGCGAGTGCTATGATAGACGGGTTCTTTTGTCTATCTAGGAGGCTTTGCCTGATGGAGATCACCAAGGATATCCGCTACATTGGCGTCGACGATCACGACATTGACCTGTTCGAGGGCCAGTACGATGTGTCCGAGAACGGTATGGCATACAACAGCTACGTTATCTTGGGCGAAAAGATTGCTGTCGCCGATTCGGTTGACGCTGACTTTGTCGACGAGTGGCTCGGCAACCTCGAGGCCGTGCTCGATGGCCGTACGCCCGACTACCTGGTCGTCCATCACATGGAGCCCGATCACTCCGCCGGTATCGCTGCCTTTATGGAGCGCTATCCCCAGGCACAGATTGTGGCCAGCATGGGTGCCTTCCGCATGATGGTCAACTACTTTGGCACCGACTACCCCGAGCGCAAGATGGTCGTCAAAGAGGGCGACGTGCTCGACCTGGGCGGCCACAGCCTGACCTTTATCGGCGCCCCCAACGTTCACTGGCCCGAGGTGCTCTTCTCCTACGAGTCCACCGACAAGGTGCTCTTTAGTGCCGACGGCTTTGGCAAGTTTGGCGCCAACGACATCGAGGATCCGGAAGGGTGGGCTTGCGAGGCTCGCCGCTACTACTTTGGCATCGTCGGTAAGTTCGGCAAGTTCGTGCAGGCCGTCCTTAAGAAGGCCGCCGACCTGGACATCCAGATCATCTGCCCGCTCCACGGCCCCGTGCTGACCGAGAACCTGGGCTACTACCTCGACACCTATAACACCTGGTCGAGCTATCAGCCCGAGGACGAGGGCATCACGATTGCTTATGCGAGCGTGTATGGCCATCTGAAGGCCGCCGTCGAGGAGCTCGCTTCTGCGCTTGAGGCTCGCGGCCAGAAGGTTTCCGTCTTTGACCTGGCTCGCGACGACATGGCCGAGGCCGTTGAGGATGCGTTCCGCTACGACCGTCTGGTGCTTGCCTCCATTACCTATCAGGGCGAGATCTTCCCGTGCATGAGCACCTTTATCCACACGCTCGCCGAGCATGCCTACCAGAACCGCACCGTGGCGCTTGTCGAGTCCGGTTCCTGGGCGCCCGCAGCTGCCAAGGTTATGACCAAGGAGCTCGAGGGCATGAAGGACATCACCCTGACGCAGAACAAGGTGACTGTGCTGGGCTCGCTCAACGACGCCTCGCGCGCCCAGATCGAGGCCCTCGCCGACGAGCTCTCCAAGTAGCGACACGTTCACTTTTGACGCTCAACCATCACAACCACCACAAAGGGGACAGGCACCTTTGTGGTGGTTTTTGTTTAAGCGCCGGCGATGATGAGGGCTGGACGTGCGCTGTCGGTGGCCTCGGCGATTGAGGTGGCGACGGCATGATCGGGGTCACGGTCCATCACGATGGTGTCGACATCGGTCAGCTCGGCAAAACGGTACATGCCGCGTCCGTTGACCTTGCTGGCGTCCATGAGGGCGACGCTTTGATGGGCCGCGGCGATCATAGCCGTTTTGGTCTCGGCCATCTGGGGAAAGTCGGTCGTAAAGCCGCAGCTGGAGACAAAGGCGCCGGGGCACATGACGGCCAGATCGGCATGGACCATTTGGAGCGCCTGCATAGTGAGCGGTCCGTACAAATAACGATGGCCTTTGCGCAGCGCCCCGCCCAGCATGACGACATCGACCGAGGGCATGCTCTCGTCGATGTAATCGGCAATGGTAATGTCTGCCGTGATAACGGTGATGCCGTTGCGCTGATCGAGGAGCCGAACGAACTCGAGCGCCGTGGTGCCCGAGTCGACGAGCAGCGTGTCGCCGTCATTGACGAGCTCGATGGCGCTTTGCGCGATGGCCTGCTTGGCAGCGACGTTGACATTGATGCGGCGATCCTGTGTGGAGACGGTCAGGCGTTTGTGGAGCGAGACGGCACCGCCGTGCGTGCGGCGCAGCTTGCCTGCTTCGGCGAGCGCGTCCAGATCGGCGCGGGCGGTGACGGAGGACACGCCAAAGGTCTGGGCGATTTCTGCTACCTGCACCGAGGCGTTATGATCGAGCATTTCCATAATCGCGGTACGGCGTTCGTCGGCAAAAGCACGGTTGGTGGCTTGGGCCATGCTTGCTCCATTCTCGGCTAAATTTGCAGGAATTGTGTTGACTCTATTTTCGTTCATTTTCTTTTTGAGTAAGAAAACACCTTTCGATTACTTATCTTTTCTATAAAAGAAAGACGCTGAACGCCCAAAATTCAATATCGAACACGCCCACTCGGCTTCAATTCCTTCCGTTTGCTTTTCAAAAACGACTGTATTGACCTGCATGGGCTCAATATCTCGCACGTGCAAAGCCGCTGAATTTCATACAATGAGCGCAGTAAAACGCAAGGTAAAACGCCTTGTGAACAACTACGCCCGATGTCCAGATGCGGGCGAGGGAGAGGAGCAAACGCTCATGGCACTTGTTACCACCGAAAAGATGCTCAAGGACGCTCAGGCCGGCCACTACGCCGTCGGCGCGTTCAACGTCGAGAACCTCGAGTTTGTTATGGCCGTTCTGGCCGCTGCCGAGGAGACCAAGTCCCCCGTCATCATGCAGACCACCCCGGGCACCATCAAGACCGCTGGTCTGGACTACTTCTACGGCATGGTCAAGGCTGCCGCCGAGCGCGCTTCCGTGCCCGTCGCCCTGCACCTCGATCACGGCGATGGCTATGACCGCTGCATGCAGGCTTTCCGCACTGGCTACACCTCTGTCATGATCGACGGTTCGCACGAGTCCTTCGAGGACAACATCGCCCTGACCAAGTCCGTCGCCGACGCTGGCCGCGCTATGGGCGTGCCCGTCGAGGCTGAGCTCGGTAAGGTTGGCGGCAAGGAGGACGACGGTCCCGCGGTTGAGGGCGAGAGCCCCTACACCGATCCGGCCGAGGCCAAGGAGTTCGTCGAGCGCACCGGCTGCACCTCCCTCGCAATTGGCGTTGGCACCAGCCACGGTGTGTACACGAGCGATCCGCACATCGAGCAGTCCGTGGTCAAGGCCATCCGCGACGCCGTCGACGTGCCGCTGGTTCTGCACGGCACCTCCGGTGTGCCCGATGAGCAGGTTGCCGAGGCTGTGAAGAACGGCATCTGCAAGGTTAACTACGCCACCGAGCTACGTCAGGCCTACACCAAGGGCTTCATGGCCTACATGGCCGAGAACCCTGCCTGCTTCGATCCCAAGAAGCCGGCCAAGGAGGGTATGCGTGAGATCACCGAGCTGGTTAAGATCCGCATGACCAACCTCAACTCTGTGGGCAAAGCAGAGTAACAGCAAGGGTACTCTGATCCCACCGGACGGCTTGGGCGGGTCCCCGTACTTAGTTTCCAAAACGTCCTCGCGCATGAAGGCCCCCGTTGCCTCGCTTCTACGACTGTCTCTTATACACATCTGACGCTGCCGAC
>UQHZ01000042.1 GCA_900541055.1 uncultured Collinsella sp. | reverse complement strand
GCGTCAGATGTGTATAAGAGACAGGGCACGTGCAGACCTTTCGTCATGGCCTCCTACCTTTCTTTCGGGCCTTACTGGCCGAATGTATCAGCGCCCCTCCATATGGGACGCTGCTTGCTGACAGCTCTAGTTATATCCAAATTCCATTCGTAATGCTACCTCGCCCCCGAACGGTCAACAAAGTGCGATGAACGGTATATCGCATATGATTCCCCATGATGCACTTCAGTTTCGTAAAGCAGATTTTCCTAGGTAAACGTTATTTTTCTAGGAAATCAAGCTTGAACATTCAAAGTTATCCATGATTCAAAATTGCATAGTGAAAACGGTTTTCTGCATATAAATGACGCTTGCCATCAATTCGACCTACATTCGATTATATTCAGCTTGCTATCATTCTTATTCATACATTCTCACCAGTTGAGTGAGGATATAGATCGCTTGCGGACGAGCAGGGCGTCAGTCCTATGACTTGTCAGCGTAAGAAGTAGGTAAAGATACCGTTAACGCGATACGTCCGTGCCAGTGGTCGACTAAATTGAGACAATAGTGAATTAGAGTTAGGCTACCGTCCCCTGCGGGGACTGAACGGACAGATGCATATGCCGAGCAAAATCGAAAAGAAGCAAAAGGCCGCCAAGCTGCGCAAGCCGCCGCGCGACTTCTCGTACACGCAAAACCGAGAGCTTAGCTGGCTGCGCTTTGACAACCGCGTGCTTGACGAAGCCTTCGACGAGACCGTTCCGCTGTTCGAGCGTCTAAAGTTCGTGTCGATTTTCGAGTCCAACCTCGACGAATTCCTTATGGTGCGTGTGGGCGGCCTGTCCGATCTGGCAGAGCTCAAAAAACAGCCTGTCGACAACAAGAGCAATATGACCGCCTCCGAACAGGTCGATGCCGTCATGGAAGAGCTGCCCGGGCTCCTTACCCGTTGGGAGTCCATCTTTAAGAGCATCGAGGGCAAGCTCGACGCTCTGGGCGTTCACCGCGCCCGCATCGATTCGCTTACGCCCGAGGAGCGCACCTTCGTAACCCGCTACTTCCAAGCCTACGTGTCGCCGGTCATCTCGCCGTTGGTCATTGACCCGCGCCACCCCTTCCCCAACCTGCGCAACGGCGCACTCTATCTGGCTTGTGGCCTGGACGGCGTCACCGACGAGGAGAGCCTGCTGGGCCTTATCGAGATTCCCGCCTCGATGAACCGCGTGGTCGAGATCCCCTCGCCCACCGGCACCTACTCCTACATCTTGCTCGAGGACGTCATCCTCGCCTGCCTGGATAGCTGCTTTGGCTCCTATAAGCCGCTGGATCGCGCGCTGATCCGCGTCACTCGTAATGCCGATATCGACCCGGACGGCGAGGGCGTCGAGGAGGAAGAGGATTACCGCCAGCACATGAAGCGCATCCTCAAGAAGCGCTTGCGCCTGCAGCCGGTGGTGCTCGCTGTATCGGGCTCCCTCGAAAAGCCAACGCTCAAGACCATCCGCAAGGCGCTCGAGCTTTCTCGCCGCTCTGTCTTTACCTGCGATATCCCCCTTGACCTGAGCTACGTCTTTGGCATTGAGGGCAAGATTCCCGAGCATCTACGCAACGAGCTGCTCTTTACGCCGTTTAAGCCGCAGCCCAACCCCACCATCGATATGACCCGCTCCATCCGCGAGCAGGTACTTCAGCACGACAAGCTGCTCTTTTACCCTTACGAGGCCATGAACCCGTTCCTGGACCTGGTGCACGAGGCCGCCTACGACCCCGAGTGCATCTCGCTGCGAATCACGCTCTACCGCGTGGCCAAGCAGAGCCGCCTGTGCGAGTCGCTGATCGATGCCGCCGAGAACGGCAAAGAGGTCACGGTGCTCATGGAGCTCCGCGCCCGCTTCGACGAACAGAACAACATCGAGTGGGCCGAGCGTCTGGAAGAGGCAGGCTGCACCGTCATCTACGGCTCCGAGGGCTTTAAGTGCCACTCCAAGATCTGCCAGCTCACCTATCGCGAGGGCATGGCGCTTACACGCCTGACGCTGCTGGGCACCGGCAACTTTAACGAGAAGACGGCCAAGCTCTACAGCGACTTTATGCTCATGACCGCCCATCCCGGCATCGGCGAGGACGCCAACTTGTTCTTCCGCAACCTGTCGCTGGGCAACCTGCGCGGCGATTACCGCTTTCTGGGCGTGGCGCCGGTCGGCTTGAAGCCGCTCATCATGCGCGGCCTGGACCGCGAGATTCAGCGCGCCCTCGTTGGCGAGCCTGCCCGTGTGTTCTTTAAGCTCAACTCGCTCACCGACCGCGAGGTCATCGACAAGATCGCCGAGGCGTCGTGCGCAGGAGTCCGCGTGGACATGATCATCCGCGGCATCTCGTGCCTCAAGCCGGGCGTTCCAGGCAAGACCGAGAACGTGCATGTCCGTTCTATCGTCGGACGCTTTTTGGAGCATGCACGCGTTTACGCCTTTGGCGTGGACTCGGACATGATCTATCTGAGCTCGGCCGACATGATGACGCGCAACACCGAGCACCGCGTGGAGATCGCCTTCCCCGTGCTCGACCCCACCTGCCGCGCACTGGTGCACGAGTACATGGGCATGCAGCTGCGCGACAACGTGAAGGCCCGCAGCCTCACGAGCGACGGCACCTGGGTCCCCGTGGAGCGTGCAGAGGGTGAGAAACCCTTCAACTCGCAGGAAGCCCTACTGGAGCGTGCCTATCGCAACGCCGAGGCGGCCGCGCAGCAGCGCGCACAGGAGAAGGAACGTGTGGCCGAAGAGGCTATTCAGGCCGAGGTTGAACATGGGGCAGCTGCCAAACCGGAAGCGATTGCCGTTTCCCCGGTGAATGAGCCCGAGGCTGCCGCAGAGCCCGCCGTGGAGAAAGCGCCCGAGGTTCAGAAGGTCCAGGCAACCGTCATTGAGCCCGAGCCTGCACCTGTACCTCGGCCCGAGCCGCAGGTCACCAAGCCCGCACCCGAGGCGAGCGCCCGTCGCGATAAGCCCGCCGGCAAGACCAAGGCCATCGAGCGCCATCGCCCCGGTCGCGTGCGCATGGGCCTGGGACTGATCGGCCTGGGTCTTAAGACGCTCATTACCGGCAAGACGAAATAGACGTTTGTAGAAGCGCCCCGCATTTGAGGAAAGCCTCGGATGCGGGGCGCTTTTCCCTGCTACCATGGTGCGAATAACAACGCGAATGACAGGCAGGGATATGAAGCTCACTATAGAATCGATGACCTACGGCGCCGACGGGCTGGCGCACGCCGACAACGGCAAGGCCGTCTTTGTGCAGGGTGCCGTGGCAGGCGACACCGTCGAGGCCGAGGTCGTACAGGACGGCAAGTCGTTCATGCGCGCCCGCACCACCGAGATTCTGGAGCCAAGCCCCGATCGCATTCAGCCTCCCTGCCCCTTCGTGGGCATCTGCGGCGGCTGCTCGTGGGGCAATCTCTCACGCACGACACAGCTCGCCGCCAAGGAGCAAAACCTGCGCTCCACGCTCGAGCGCATCGGCAAGTTCGCTCCTGAGCAGGTCGATGAGCTGGTGCAGCCCATCCGCCATACCAAGGACGACTGGGGCTACCGCAATAAAATCGAGCTCGAACCGACCGTCGTCAACGGTCGCGTGCGCCTTGGCATGCACGGCGTCGATCCCAGCAAAATCGTGACCGTCGATTCGTGTCCGTTGTTCGACAAACGCTTCCCGAAGGCACTCAAATCGGTCGTCGGCGCGCTCAACTATCTGAGCGGCAGCCACGATCTGGGCCTTGAGCGCGTGGGCATTCGTGCCTCGCGTCGCACCAAAGCGCTCGAGGTCGCACTCTGGACGCCCACGGGTTCCTTCCCGCGCTCGCAGGTCTCCCGCGTGCTGGCGGACGCCGCTCATCCCACGAGCGTGGTGCGTGTGATGAGCAAGGGCGAAAAGAAAGCCCGCCGTGTCTCCAAAGTCGAGATGCTCGCCGGCGAGGGCTCGTGGACCGAGAATATCGCCGAAGGCCAGATGCGCTTATCTGCCCCGTCGTTTTTCCAGGTCAATACCAAGGGCGCCGAGATTCTGATTGAGCTCGTTATGGACGCCCTCGACCCGCAGGAAGACGAGCTAGCCGTGGACCTGTACTGCGGTGCCGGCACCTTTACCCTGCCGCTCGCTCGCCGCTGCGATTTTGTCGCCGCCGTCGAAGCCTACGGCCCGGCCGTGCGCGACCTGCGTCGCAACCTGGAGATCAACAAGCTCGATAACGTCGACGTCATCGGCGGCGACGCGGTGCGCGAGTTCCCCGATCAGGACGCCGATGTCCTAGTAGTCGATCCGCCACGCGCGGGCCTCGCGCCCGAGGCGATCGACCTTATCGCCAGCACGAGCGCCCGTGATGTCGCCTACGTGAGCTGCGACCCTGCCACCCTGGCCCGCGACCTCAAGCGCTTTGTCGAGGAGGGCACCTTCTCCCCCGTCAAGATCACGCCGGTCGACCTGTTCCCGCAAACCTTCCACTGCGAAACCGTCGTCCACCTCAAGCGCAACTAGACTGTTTGCCCAAGACCACGACCGATGATTTTTCTGGGACGGGGATTAAATAATCAATTTGTACCGAATGATTATTTAATCCCCGTCCCTTTTTAAACATTGGGAAATCGAGCGTGGCAAGCGCATGTCTTCGGGGTATAAGACGGCTAATTGTATGCCGCCTTACGAAAGGAACTCTCATGCCCAGCGTTGCCGTTCTCGCCGCCGATGGCTTTGAAACGATTGAATGCCTGACCATGGTCGACGTCATGCGTCGCGGCGGCGTGCGCGCCACGCTCGTCTCGATCATGCCCACGCGCGAGGTCGTGAGCTCACTGCAGATTCCCGTGACCTGCGATGCGCTCTTTGACGAGATCGACTTTGACGAGTACGACTGCGTCGTGCTGCCCGGCGGCCTGCCCGGTGCCACCAACCTGCGCGCCGACCAGCGCGTCTGCGACGTAGTCTGCGATTTCGCCGCGACCAAGCACGTTGCCGCCATCTGCGCCGCCCCGTTTATCCTAGGCGAGCTTGGTCTACTCGAGGGACGCCGCGCCACGTGCTTCCCCGGCTTTGAGAAGAGCTTCCCCGAGGGCACCTATACCGGTGAGAAGGTCACGCAAGACGGCAATATCATCACTGCCAGCGGCATGGCACAGTCACTCCCCTTTGCCTTGGAGCTACTGCGCACGCTCGCCGGCGAAAAGGCCGTCGAGAAGGTCGCCGAGGGCATCCAACTATGATTTTGGCTTCGCAATCGCCGCGCCGCATAGAGCTGATGCGCGAGGCGGGCTATAACATTCGCGTAATTCCCGCAGACATCGATGAAACGCCTTTTGATGGCGAAGCTCCGCTTACGCTCGTCGAGCGCTTGGCGCGTGCCAAAGCTGCTGCCGTCGCGGCCGAGCATGCCGAGCCCAACGAACTGACCGTCGCGGCCGATACTATTGTCACCTTTGACGGCCATATATTGGGTAAGCCGGCAAACGAGGACGAGGCGCGCACCATGCTCCGCGAGCTTTCGGGCCGCACGCACCAGGTGGCGACCGGCGTCTGCATCGTTAAAGCCGGCGACGCTACAGCTCCGCATGCCGCCGAGAGCCTGTCGTTTGTCGATGTGACCGACGTGACGTTCTATGAGCTTACCGAAGAGCAGATTGAGCGCTATGTTGCCTCCGGCGAACCCATGGACAAGGCCGGAGCCTACGGCATCCAGGGCACAGGCGGCCGCATGCTCGTGCATGACATTTCGGGCGACTTCTACAACGTGGTGGGCTTGCCCATCGCCCGCGTCGCACGCGCGATTCAAAAACTCTCGTAATTACATCTGGCGCTGGGTATCCCCCAGCGCCTACAATTTTGCCGTACCGTACGGATCCCGACCGGGCATAAGGCCCGGCGGAAAACCGATAGGAGAAAATATGGACACACTGCTCGAAGCCATCGATGTCTGCAACGTCGATGGCTTTTGCTTTGGCAACTATACGGACGAGGAGGCTGGCACCGGCTGCACCGTAATCGTGGCGCCCGAGGGTGCCACCGGTGGCGTTGACGTACGCGGTGGCGCTCCCGCTTCGCGCGAGACCGACCTGCTGCGCCCCGAAAACACCGTCGATAAGGTCCACGCCGTCTGCCTTTCGGGCGGATCGGCCTTTGGCCTCGAAGCCGCAAGCGGCGTCGCCCGCGAGCTTGAGAGCCGCGGCATCGGCTTGCCCGTCGGTCCCACGCAGGTGCCTATCGTGTGCTCCAGCTGCATCTTCGACCTCGCCTTTGGCGACCCCACCGTGCGCCCCGACATTGAGGCCGGTATCGCCGCCGTGCGCGAGGCGCTCGACCACACCCCTGCCTCGCTCGAGCAGGGCAATGTGGGTGCCGGCACCGGCGCCACCGTAGGCAAACTCATGGGACCTGCCACCTGCATGAAGGCCGGCCTCGGAGCTGCTGCCGTGGCACTCGGCCCCGTCAAGGTGGGCGCCGTGGTCTCGGTCAACGCCTGCGGCAACGTCGTCGACCCCTTCACCGGCGAGTGGGTGGCGGGCATGCGCGCCGCGGCCGATAGCGACCAGATCGTCGACATGGAGCTCGCCGCTTTTGCCGCCGCCGGATCCATGCAGATGCCGCTCGACCGCACCAACACCACCATCAGCTGCATCGTCACCAACGTGAAACTCACTAAGGCCCAGGCCACCAAGGTCTCCCAGATGGCCGCAGACGCCTACGCACACGCCATCCGTCCCACGCACACCACCAACGACGGCGACACCATCTACACCCTCGCCAGCGGCAAGTTGGGCGCCCAGGCTAGCGCCGCCGTTCCCCTAGACCTGCTGGGCATGCTCGCAGTAAGGGCCCTGGAAACTGCCATCGTAAACGGAGCCAAAACCGCCAAAACCTCCCACGGCATCCCCGGCGCCGCAAAGTAAACTAGCTCGTCCGGTTGCCCGGTGGGGCTTGGTTATGTTTGCTGCTCTACAGTCCTGGCTCGCACGAAGAGCACATTAAGTGCTCTTCGGCTCGTGCGGAACTCGCGACAAACATAACCAAGCCCCACCGGGCAACCTACCAACCAGATTCTTTTCAGCCCAGGCCCCTGTGTACCGCGCGTCCAAGATCTTCAAATTCAGGTTGCTGACATAAAGCGAGACATAGCAGAGGACCCCTGGTCCTTAACTTGATACGAGTTCCGCACGCAAAGGAGGCGCCAGTGGCGCCTCCGTCTTGCGCAGGACTGTTCGAAGTAGCAAGTTAAGGAACAGGGGTCCCCGTTACCCGAGCGCTTCTGTGCTAGTTGAATTTGAAGATCTTTGAGGCAAGACGGTATAGGCCGAGTGTGGTTTTGTCACCGGCACGACCGCGCAGATTGGTGAAGAAGCCGACCACGCCGTAGCGGGCACGACGATACATGCGCTCGTCGTAGGCCTTCAAATCACTCCACAACGTCTTCAGGCGCTCGTCGGCACAATCCTCGTCGGAAAGCTTAGTAAGCACCGAGCAGATTGCCATCATCATGGTGAAATAGCCCATCATGTACGAGCGCAGACGCGACGACTCGACATCGCTGTACAGGTGGAACGACTCCATCATGATACGCGTCACGCGAAACTGTTGGTCCAGACGCTTGACCATCGTGGCCTCGTTGACGCTTTGGCCCTCACGGCCGATAAAGTAGCGATAGAGATCGATGTCGGCGTAGTACATGGTCTTGCAACGCGGCAGCGGCACGTAGGCGTAGATGTTGTCTACATAGAACGTGTGCGGCGGCATAGGTAGATTGGACGCGCGCAGCACATCCGTGCGATAGCACAGGCTGTGCATGAGCAGATTCTGATCTAGACGGAAATGACCGATCTGGTCCCAGGTAAAAATCTTTTTGCGCGGTAGGGCAAACTTGTAGCCAATAGCGGTATGCGTACCCTCGTAAACCTTCTCGTACACATAGTTCGAGATAAAGAGGTCGACGCGCTGGTCGCGCTCCTCAAAACCGCGCAGGATCGAAAGCATGGTCGACAGAGCTGCGCCATCGAGCCAGTCGTCCGAGTCGACGACCTTGTAGTAGGCGCCCTGTGCCTCGCGCAAGCCCGAAAGGACGGCAATGCCGTGGCCACCGTTCTCCTGATGCACCGCGCGAATGATGCCGGGATAACGTGTCTCCCACTCGTCGGCCTTAGCTGCCGTCTCGTCCTTGGAACCGTCATCGACGATGATGATCTCGATATCGGTGGCGTAATTGCTCCCCTCCAGAATGGAGGTGATGCAATGGTCCATGTCCTTGGCGGCGTTATACGAGGGAATACCGAATGATATGACTTTATGCATGGCAGGCGATAATCTCATCCGAAAGATCGAGGGCGGAGTTGGTCACGGCATCCATATCGTAGTAACGATACTCGGCCAGGCGACCCACCGGGTGGAAGTTCGTCAGGTTTTGGACGCGCTCAAGATCTGTCTCTTATACACATCTGACGCTGCCGACGAACTCTAGGG
>UQHZ01000041.1 GCA_900541055.1 uncultured Collinsella sp. | reverse complement strand
GCAGCGTCAGATGTGTATAAGAGACAGCCCCACCCCACCACTCCACCCCCTATATGTTGCAAAACACCCCCGAGCATATGTTCGAAAACACAATATGTTGTGTTTACAGCAACGGCGGGATGCCACCTGTGGCATCCCGCCGTTCAACCTCAACCTTCAAGTTGACCTTGAGGCGATTTTGCGTCCCTTTATATGCCGTTCACATCGCCCCCAAACTCCCCCACCCAAGGCACGTGCGGCCCACCACCGCGATGCCAAGTGGCGAAAAATGGGACGGGCCCCAGATTGCCCATGCGCGCGCAAAAGCACGCCGTGGCAATCTGGGGCCCGTCCCCAAATACCTATAAATTTGCAGGTCAGCGATGAGTTAACGATGCGCCAGCGGGTGCGCCGCCAGATAGACCTCGGTCAGTTGCGTACGATCGACATGCGTGTAGACCTGCGTGGTCGATATATCGGCATGTCCCAAGATCTCCTGTAGCACACGGAGGTCTGCGCCGCCCGCAAGCATATGGGTAGCAAAGGAGTGACGCAGCGTGTGGGGATGGAGTCCCACCAGCCCCACCTGGCGCCCGTAGCGCTCACAGATGGCATGGATGCCCTGGCGCGACAGACGGCGGCCGTTCTTATTTAAAAAGACCGCCGAGGTCTCGGTTCCGCGGGCATGGGCCGCCAAGCGAGAACGCCCCTCAGTTACATAGAGCATCAGAGCTCGCGCCGCGCTTCCCACCAGCGGGGACAGGCGTTCCTTTGAGCCCTTACCGCGAACGAGCACAAAACCATCGTCGATATGGATATCGCCCACATCGAGCCCCACCAACTCGCTCACACGCAAACCGCATCCGTAGAGCACTTCCAAGATGGCATGGTCGCGCAAGCCCATCTCGCCCTCGGGGAAGTCTTGATCGAGCAGCGCCGAGACATCCTCCACCGATAGATACTCCGGCAAACGCTCAGCCTTTTTAGGCAGGCGCAACGCCGTCGTTGGATTTTGGGCCACAGCCCCATCGCGCACCAAAAAGGCATGCAGGCCCTTTACGACCGCAAGCGCACGCTCCACCGAGGCATCGGAATAGCCCCCATCGCGACGGTCGGCGACAAAGCCCTCCACGACCTGACGAGTCACCTCTTCAAAAGACACAATACCCGCCCGCTCCAGATAGGCGCAGTACGTCGTCAGGTCACGACGATAGGCCGCAATCGTGTTGCGCGCCAAACCCCGCTCGACCGCGAGGTAATCGAGATACTCCCCCGCCGCCACGGCGAGCGACGAGGGAGTAGCTTCGGTATGTTCCTTATTCGACGGCACCCTTAGTCCGTAGCAAGGTTCATGGGCGTCACCTGCAGACGGTCGACACCCTCGTGCTGGCCGATCGAAGCGCGCACGAACTCGCGGAACAGCGGCTGCGGGTTGGTCGGGCGGCTCTTGAACTCGGGATGAGCCTGGGTTGCCACATACCACGGATGCACGTCGCGCGGCAGCTCGACCATCTCGACCAGGCGCTCGTCGGGCGACAGGCCCGAGATAACCAAACCGGCGTCCTCGAGCTGGTCGCGGAAGGCGTTGTTGAACTCAAAGCGATGACGGTGACGCTCGTAGACGAGCTCCTCGCCATATGCCTCGCGAGCGAGGGTATCGGCGGCGAGCTTGCACGGATAGGCGCCCAGGCGCATGGTGCCGCCCTTCTCGGTCACGTCCTCCTGCGAGCTCATCAGATCGATGACACTATACGGGCCATCCGGATCGAACTCGGAGGAGCTGGCGCCGGCAAGGCCGACGACGTTGCGCGCAAATTCGCACACGGCCACCTGCATACCCAGGCAAATGCCCAGATACGGAATCTTGTGCTCACGGGCAAACTCGGCCGCGAGGATCTTGCCCTCCAGGGCGCGCTTGCCAAAGCCGCCGGGGACCAGGATGCCCGAGGCGTCGCCCAAAACCTCGGAGACATTCTGCTCGTCGAGGCTCTCGCCGTCGACCAGCTGGACGTCCACATGGCGATCGTAGAAGACGCCCGCATGGTGCAGGGCCTCGATAACCGACAGGTACGCATCGGGCAGCTGCGTGTACTTACCCACGACGGCAATCTTCACCTTGTCGGCGTGATGGTTGGCGTGATTCTGTTTGCGCAGGAACTCGTTCCACTCGCTCATGTCGCGCTCACGCGGGTCCAGACCCAGGCGCTCGCAAATGCGCAGGTCAAAGTCCTGCTCGGCAAGCAGCTGCGGAACATCGTAAATGCTCGCGCAGTCCTCGTTGGTAAAGACACAATCGGTGTCAACGTCACAGAAGCTTGCGATCTTTCCGCGGATAGCGTCATCGATATGGTGGTCGGAGCGCAGCACGATGATATCGGGCTGGATGCCAAAGCTGCGGAGCTCCTTGACGGAATGCTGCGTGGGCTTGGTCTTGACCTCGTGGGCGGCGGCGATATAGGGAACGAGCGACACGTGGATGTAGCAGACGTTCTCGGGGCCGGCCTCCTTGCGGTACTGACGGATGGCCTCGACAAACGGTTGGGACTCGATGTCACCGATCGTGCCGCCCAGCTCGGTGATGACTACATCGGAGCCGGTCTGCTCCTCAATGCGGCGGAACTTGTCCTTAATGGCATTGGTGACGTGGGGAATCACCTGCACGGTACCGCCCAAAAAGTCGCCGCGACGCTCGCGGGCGATCAAGCTCTTATAGATGGCGCCGGTCGTAAAGTTGGAATCGCGGGTCAGGTTCTCATCAATAAAGCGCTCGTAATGACCCAGGTCCAGGTCGGACTCGTAACCATCCTCGGTAACGAAGACCTCACCATGCTGGAAGGGGCTCATGGTACCGGGGTCGACGTTCAGATACGGGTCGGCCTTCTGCATCGTTACTTTGTAGCCACGCGACTTGAGCAGACGGCCCAGCGAGGCCGCGGTAATACCCTTGCCCAGGGACGAAACCACGCCACCGGTTACGAACACATGCTTGGTCATATTGAGTTACCTGCGCTTCCCGTAGAAGTTGTCCATACACATCTTACGGGTCTTCATTGTAATACTCGCGCCGCGGACCGTTCGCAATTTTTCTCGCGTGCGATTGCATTTCTCAATCTTGAAACAAAACGCCGCCCGGTTTCCCAGGCGGCGTCGCTATGGCAAGGGTTACATGCTGCTATCGATCAGCAACCTCGTCCTCAAGCATTTCTTGAACGAGCATGCCGGTACGGACGCCCTCAAGATACCACTCGCCACGTTCGGTGAGGCAAATGCCATTTGCAAGCTGACCGCCGTCGTCGCTATAACGCGAGACGACATCAATCATGCCTTCGGAATCCAAGCGATCGATTGCAGCGCGGGCACGATACGGCGAAACCCCCACGCGCTCGGCAAGCGTTTTGCGCGAGAAACCATACGGCCCGCCATTGTCTTCGGTTTGCTGGTCGATCTCCATCAACACCAGCACCTCGACACGCTTCATATCGTTGACACTCGCACGACCCTTGCCCGCCATAGCAGCCTCCTCAAACCGAGCACGAGCATCTAACGCGCCGTGCGCGACCGACACACCTCACGATGGCAGGTAATATCCATCATGCGGCATCCCGCTAAGGATGAAACAGTTACGGTTATTGTATACCGCTCAAAATGTTTCTAGGCAGGTAAACAGCTATTTTTCGCCGAAATAGGCGCTTTATTGATCAAAAAGCCGTACCGGGCGCTAACCCGATACGGCCAAAATGCAATGCAATTACCGCGGTGCTTCAAACTTAGCGATGGAAGAAACCGCGGCGCTCAAACTTGGGCTCGCAGCACACGTTGATACCAAGTTTGCGCAGTACCGTCTCGTCCGTCGGCGAGATAATCACGCTAAAGAAGGCATCGCAACCGCGCAGCTGCTCCAGGCCCGAAAGGACGCGAGCGGCCGTCTCACTCGTGGCCGAGGTGATCGACAGCGCCATAAGCGTCTCGTCGGTGTGGAGGCGCGGGTTTTTACTGCCCAGGAAATGCGTCTTGAGCTTGCTGATGGGCTCGATCGCCTCATCGCTAATGACCTCGAGCTCAAGGTCGACGCCCGAGACATGCTTGAGGGCGTTCATAATGAGCGAACTTGCGGCGCCCAGGCGCGTGGAGGTCTTACCGGTCACCACGGAGCCATCGGGCATGACCATGGCACCCACGGGACCACCCGTCAGCTGCTCCCTGGTGAGGGCCGCCGAGCGCGCCGGTGAGTAGTTCTTATCGATGCCGGCTTTCTTCATAATAATCTTGAGACGGTCGACTTGCTCATCGCCCACGCCGGTACGGCGCACATTTTCGACCGCGGTAAAGTAGCGGCGGACGATCTCCATCTTGGAAGCGTCGCGGCAGGCATCGTCATCGGTGATGGCAAAGCCGACCATATTGACGCCCATGTCCGTAGGACTCTGGTAGGGACTCTTGCCCAGGATCTTTTCCATCAGGGCACGGACCACCGGGAAGGCCTCGACGTCGCGGTTGTAGTTGACCGTGGTCTTGTTGTAGGCCTCAAGGTGGAACGAATCGATGATATTGGCGTCGTCGAGGTCAGCCGTGGCGGCCTCGTAGGCAATATTGACCGGATGCGTCAGAGGAAGATTCCAGACAGGGAAGGTCTCGAACTTGGCATAGCCGGCGGCCGTGCCATGCTTGTGCTCGTGATAGAGCTGAGACAGGCAGGTGGCAAGCTTGCCCGAGCCAGGACCGGGGGCAGTGACCACGACGAGCGGTCGGGTGGTCTCGACAAACTCGTTCTTGCCGTAGCCATCGTCGGACACGATCAGATCGACATCGTGCGGATACCCCTCGATGGGATAGTGCAGCTTGGCGGGAATACCGAGCGCGTTCAGGCGGTTGCGGAACACATCGGCAGCGGGCTGGCCGGCGTACTGGGTGATGACCACAGCCGCGACAGCAAAGCCGTTGCCGCGGAACAGGTCAACCAGGCGCAGCACATCCTCGTCATAGGTAATGCCGAGGTCACCACGAGCCTTGTTTTTCTCGATGTGGTTCGCGTTGATCGCGATGATAACCTCGACATCGTCGGCGATGCTCTTGAGCATGCGGAACTTGCTGTCCGGTTCAAAACCCGGCAGCACGCGGCTCGCATGATAGTCATCGAACAGCTTACCGCCAAACTCCAAATAGAGCTTGCCACCAAACTGCGAGATGCGCTCCTTAATGTGAGCAGCCTGCAGCTCGATATACTTCGCGTTGTCGAAACCCTGGCGCATATATGGCTCCCGTCCCGTTTCCATTTAATGTTCTAGGCGATTATAACGGAGCAGACCCTCCCCAACGCCCAAGCAATCAACTGGCACCAACCAAACACGCCATCGATAAGTTGCGGTGAAATAGTTCCCGTTTAACCCCTCAAGACGGCCAAACAGGAACTATTCCACCGCAACTTCCCCTTTTGGCGCAAAGTAATCTGACCCCTTTGCACCAACAGCAGAAACGTTGCGGGCAGAGAACGGACAGCGAACAGGCACCAGAGCGAGCAAGCTGTCCCCCTGCAGCAACAATGGCAGCGCCGCAGGTGGGGCAAAAGTCAGCGAAAGCCCGCCAGAGCGAGCAAGGTGACGTGAAAGAGGAGGGCATAGGCCTTTTGGCCATGCCCGACGATTGAACGTCAGATTGCCGCTCTGGCGGGCTTGCAGCGTCGAGTGGTTCCGGCGTTTGGTAAAACGCCGGAACACAAGAGCGCCCCCTCCCGCGCACGGAACGGAAGGGGGCTAAAGGTAGGAGTCTACCGGTGGGTTGACCCCACCGGACAGACGATGACCAGGTGATCCTTTACAGGATCGTCAAGGTTTCCGTGGGGTACCCGTTGGGTACTTAGATCAGCACGCAGGCGACGGTCAGGATGACGGCGCAGACGACGGAGAGAGCGACAATGAGCTTAAGGGCAAACTTGAGCCAGGTCGTCCACTCGATCTTGGCCAGGGCGAGACCGCCCATGATGGCGCCGGAGGTCGGGGTGAACAGGTTCACGACACCGATGGCGGCGGAGAAGATCATGACCATGACCTCGGGCGAGAAGCCGAGCTTAACAGCCAGCGGTCCCATGATGGGCATGGAGACGGTAGCCATACCAGAGGTCGAGGGGATCAGGAAGGACAGGCCGAAGTAGACCAGGAAGCTCATGGGAGCGAAGATCACGCCGGACAGGCCAGCCAGAGCATTGGCGGCAGCGTCGAGGACGAAGACGTCGAGGCCGGTGTTAGCCATGAGGACGGAGATACCACGGGCGAGGGCGATGACGAGAACAACGGACATCATGTCGGCAGCGCCGGTGATAAAGGTGTTAACGATCTGCTTCTCGGACAGGCCACCGATGATACCGATCAGGACGGCCATGAGGAAGAACCAGGTGGAAGCCTCGTCGAAGTACCACTGGCCAATGGGCAGGCCGGTGATCAGGGCAGACCAGCCCTGGACGACGGCGTTACCGTCGGCGTCGTAGACAGCGCCAGCGTCGAAGAAGTTGGCGACGCCCTCGTTGAGGTCGGCCAGCGGAATGAAGCCGACGATCATGACGACGAAGGTGAAGGCGAAGGCGATCAGAACACCCTTCTGACGACCGGTGAGCTTGACCTCCTTGTGGACCTCGGAAGCAGCCTTGCCGTGAGCCTCTTCGGCGTCCTTGAGCTCCTGCATCGACAGGATGGTGGAACCCTTGTCAGCCTTGACCTTCTTGGCATAGTTCATCACGAAGAAGATGGACATAGCGGTAGTGACAATCCACAGGACGGCACCGAGGCCGATGATGATGGACTGGTTGACCTCAATGCCAACGCCGGTCAGAGCGTCGACGGCAGCGCCGACGGCGAACGGGTTAACCGTGGAGCCCAGGCAGCCGCAGCCAGCGCCGAGCAGGACGGTAGCGGCACCGACCATGGGGTCGAAGCCAGCAGCCATCATGGTAGCGGCGAGCAGGGCGTAGAAGGGAACGGTCTCCTCGCACATACCATAGGTGGTACCACCGAGGGAGAAGATGAGCATCAGCACGGGAATGAGCATAATCTCGTTGCCCTTAAGCTTCTGCACCAGAACGGCGATGCCGTTGTCCAGGGCGCCGGTCTCGGTCATCATACCGAGGAAGCCGCCCAGGATCATAACGAAGAGGCAGACGGGCAGAGCGTCAGCGAAGCCCTTAATCGGGGCGGTGCAGAAATCGCTCAGACGGGCGGCAGTAACCGCGCCGCCGGACGTGCCGGAGACGATAACGGTAATCACTGCGACAATTGCCAGCAGAGCAAGAAGAATGGTGAACGATGAAGGCATACCGCGCTTTTTCTTAGCGGTCTCAGTCATAGTTCTCATCCCCCCTTCATAAATCATTTACTGATCTCGCCAGAAGCGGCTCTTCCGTGCCGTGCCTGCCGCTTGATGCGAGATTATTACCAGATAAAACTGCTCGGGGTGTGCAGCAATACACCCCGAGCGAGATGCTAGATGCTCTTACTTGAGCGTGGCGTACATGACAGCCTTGATGGTGTGCATGCGGTTCTCGGCCTCGTCGAAGACCTTGGAAGCGGGGCTCTCGAAGACCTCGTCGGTGACCTCCTGCTCGGTGATGCCGAACTGCTCGCACTTCTCGGCGCCAATGGTGGTGTTGGTGTCGTGGAAGCTGGGCAGGCAGTGCAGGAAGATGGCACCCGGGTTGGCCATAGCCATGACCTCGGAGGTGACACGATACGGGGTGAGCTGAGCGATGCGCTCGGCCCAGACCTCGTCGGGCTCGCCCATGGAGACCCACACGTCGGTGTAGATAACGTCGGCACCGGTGACGCCGTCCTTGACGTCGGTGGTCAGCTTGATGGTGCAACCGTTGGCCTCGGCGATGGGCTTGCAGGCCTCGATGACGTCGTCGGCGGGCATGCACTCCTCGGGGCCGCAGGCCACGAAGTTCATGCCGAGCTTGGAGCAGACGACCATGAGGGAGCGAGCGACATTGTTCTTGCAGTCGCCCATGAAGACGAGGGTCTTGCCCTTGATGTCGTAGTTGAAGTTCTCCTGGACGGTCAGGATGTCGGCGAGCATCTGGGTGGGGTGCCACTCGGTGGTCAGGCCGTTCCACACGGGCACGCCGGACTTAGCAGCGAGCTCCTCGACGTCGTCCTGGGCAAAGCCACGGAACTCGATGCCGTCATACATGCGGCCGAGAACGCGGGCGGTGTCCTCGATGGACTCCTTCTTGCCCATCTGCGACGAACCCGGATCGAGGTAGGTCACGCCCATACCCAGGTCCATGCCGCCGACCTCGAAGGCGCAGCGGGTACGAGTGGAGGTCTTCTGGAAGAGCAGAACGATGTTCTTGCCCTCGAGATAGCGATGCGGAACGCCAGCGCGCTTCATATCCTTGAAGTTCTTGGAGAGCTTGAGCAGGTACTCGATCTCCTCGGTGGTGAGGTCGAGAAGCTTGAGGAAGCTACGGCCGGAGAGGTTAACACCCATGGTTCGATTCCTTTCGAAGAAATGAATTACGTAAGTATCAGTGTTGCCCGTTTAACGGGCGAAGCCGGTGCGGTTGTAGGGGGACCGCACCGGAAACGGAAAGACTTAGAGGTCCTCGCGCCAGAAGGGCATGCTCATGCAGCTGTCTCTTATACACATCTCCGAGCCCACGAGAC
>UQHZ01000040.1 GCA_900541055.1 uncultured Collinsella sp. | reverse complement strand
CAGGCCACGTTCCTCCGTGTCCTTGCGGTAATGCGGTTTCGTGGCCAGCTCCAGGCACCGGTCCGGCAGCCCGGCGCTGAAGTTCTCCAGGCTCCATACGCTCGGCCGGGGCACGAACAGCTTGCGCCGCACCATGCCGACCTTGGACTCCACCGCGCCCTTCTCATGACCGGAATACGGGTTGCAGAACGAACAATCGAACCCGTAATGCGCCTGGAAGGCCTGGAACAGGTGCGTCAGGCGCGGCTCGCGCTCCCCGTACCCCTTATGGCCCACGCCGGCGGCGTTATCGAACACGATCCGCTCCGGCACACCGCCCAGCCACTCGAACAGGTTGCGCAACGCCAGGCACGTGCACTCAGCGTTCTCGCCCGGCATCAACTGCACCAGACCGACGTTCGAATACGGGAAATCAAGCACGAAATGATGCATCCGCTGCACCACGCCGCGCAACAGCACGTCGACCTCGCCGAAATCGGCCTGCGCCTCGCCTGGATGCCATACCAGATCCATGAACGCCTCATCACGCTCCGCCGCGAACTCACGCCTGAGCCGCGCCACCGCCCGCGTCACCGTGGACAGGGAGACCTCCGCGCCATGCTCGTCCCTCAACCGCTCCCAGATCCTGGTCGCGGTATGCCGCTGCTTGCGCCAGTTCGCGCGATCCTCCGCGAGCCACTGCTCGATCACGGGCAGATACGGGTCGATCACCGACGCGCGCGGCTTTCTCACCGACGGCACGGCCGACAGATCCTCCTTCGCGAGGTACTTACGCACCGTCGGCTCCGCCGGCATGTGTTTTCCGCGCGATCGACGCGACGGATTCCCCGTTCCGCCGCAAACGACGGATAGACTGTACTTGGGGCATGCTGATCATAATCCTTTCCGGTCCTTTCTGGCGGAGATACAAGCACCATCCAGTTAAGACCATTCCGTGGTCGGCATGCTCTGCCTAAACCCGAAAAATCATCGTGACTAAACGGGGGTGGGGCCGTTTTCTTGGACTGTGATCCGAGGAGGAGACGGCCATGGCGAAGTACACGAGGGAACAGCGGCAACGCGCGGTCGAGTTGTATGTGAAATACGAGTGCTGCGCGGCGGATGTGATCCGCGAGCTGGGGTATCCCAGCCGGGAGGCGTTGCGCATGTGGCACCGGGACTGGCTCGACGAACAGGAGACGGGCGTGTCCTCGCAGCGTGGTGAACGGTATGCGCGCTACACGGAGGAGCAGAAGCGTGCGGCCGTGGACCATTATCTGACGCATGGGCGGCGTGCGAGCCGCACGATGCGTCAGATGGGGTATCCGAGCAAAGAGGTGCTTGCCTCGTGGATCGACGAGCTCGCGCCGGGCGAACGCCGGATTCGCCGTGGCCCGGTTCCCGGGGAATTGAAACGGGATGCGGTCCTGAAGGTCGCGTCCGGCGAATTGAGTTCGCGCGAGGCCGCGGAGGCGGTGGGTGTGGATTCGTCGGTCGTGCGAAACTGGAAGCGTCAACTGCTCGGAGACGCGAAAGGACTCATGGTGGCGAAGAGGGAACCGGAACGCGGGGATTCCTCGCAGCAGGACAATCCGGACGCGCTGCGCGGCGAGATCGCCACGTTGCGCGCCGACCTCGAGCGTCTGCGCGCCGAACAGCGGGCCATGGAGATCCGGCTGGCGATCATGAAGGGTGCGGCGGAACTGGTGGGAAAAGAGCCGGGCGCAGACCCGGACAACCTGACAAGCCGAGAGAAGACGACCCTGATCAAGGACATCAGTGAGACGTTGGGCGTGAACGCGGAGAGCCTGCTGAAGGAGGTCGGCATCGCGCGCAGCACGTACTACTACCAGTTGAAGGCCATGCGCCGGCCGGACAAGAACGCGAACCTCCTGTCCCTGGTGCGCGAGGCGTTCGGGAGCAGCAGGAGGCGTTACGGGTACAAGCGCGTCCACCTCGAGCTCAAAAGCGCGGGCATCATCGTGTCGGCCAAGCGCATCATGCGCCTGATGACCAGCCACGGCATGGTCCCCGTGCTCAAGAGCGCGAAGCGCTACAGTTCGTACAAGGGCGAGATCGGCGGCGCACCCGCGAATCTCGTGAACCGCGACTTCCACGCCACCGCGCCGAACCGGCTGTGGGTCACGGACATCACCGAGTTCTCGATCCCGGCGGGCAAGGTGTACCTGTCGCCGGTCATCGACTGCCACGACGGCATGCCCGTCGCCTGGACGATCGGCACGAGCCCCAACGCCGCCCTGGCCAACGGCATGCTTCGCGACGCGTGCGCCACGCTCAAGCCCGGCGAGACGCCGATCATCCACTCGGACAGGGGTTGCCATTACCGGTGGCCGGAATGGATCCGCATCTGCACCGAGCACGGGCTGACCCGGTCGATGAGCGCGAAGGGCTGTTCGCCGGACAATGCGGCCGCGGAGGGGTTCTTCGGCCGTCTCAAGCAGGAGTTCTTCCACAAGAGGAGCTTCCGGGGCGTGACGATCGACGAGTTCACCGCGATGCTCGACGAGTACATGGTCTGGTACCGCGACAAGCGCATCAAGACCGAATACGGCATGAGCATCATGGACAAACGCATCCAGCTCGGGCTCGTCGCCTGAAACCATCCGGTACACTGACCAACGACCATACAGACAACGAAGTCCAACAAAACGTCACCACCCCCAACCCGCAACAACTAATTGAACACAAACACCGATACCAGGCTCGTTTGCGACGCCGTCGCTGCTTGCCTGGATCGTCAACGGCAAGTACGTCATGTCGCTGCCGCTCTACCGCATAGAGACAGACCTCAAGGCGTGCGGCGCGACGATATCGCGCCAGGACATGGCGAACTGGATGATGAACGTGCACGCGCGCTGGCTGGCGAAGGTCCATGAGAGAATGAAGGTCGAGCTGCTGTCGCATGTCAGGATTCATGCCGATGAGACCACGGTTCAGGTCCTGAAAGAGCCGAACCGCGAGGCGAAGAAGAAATCGAGGATGTGGCTGTTCTGCTCGGCGCGCTGCAACGTGCCCGTGTATGTATTCGAATACCACGAGACCCGCAGGAAGGGCGTTGCCCAGGAGTTTCTTGCGGGCTGGTCCGGCACGCTTACCGCCAACGGCTACAAACCCTACTTCAATCTCGGCAACCCCAACATCGCCAACACGGCGTGCCTCGTCCACGTGCGCCGCTACTTCGCCCAAATCGTGAAGATCGCCGGCGGCGACGCCAAGGCGGCGTCTGCGGCCAGCGTTGCGCTCGAGGCAAGGCGCAGGATCGACGCCATGTTCAAGGTCGACTCCAAGTTCGACGACATGGAGCCGGGCGCCAGAAAGGCCGCCCGCGACGCGGAGCTCCGCCCGCTCATGGAGGACTTCGGGGGATGGGCGCGGGCCCAGCTTCCCCTAGCCTCGCCGAAGCTGGCGCCGCACCGTGCGCTGCAGTACGCTGTGGAGTTCTGGCCCTACGTCATGAACGTGCTCGAAGACGGGGCACCTGGAGCTCTCGAACAACGTCGCCGAGCAGGCCCAGCGAATCTTCGTCGTAGGGCGCAAGAACTGGCTCTTCAGCGATGCGCCGCGCGGCGCGCGGGCGTCTGCGGCGATATACAGCGTCACCACCACGGCCAAGGCCAACGGGCTCAATCCCAGGCTTTACGTCGAGTGGCTGCTGACCGAGATGCCCAACGCCGGCGAGCTCACCGATGAGGTTGTGGACTCGTTCCTGCCGTGGTCGGATAGGGTGCCTGAGTCCTGCAAGCTCGACCCAGCCGCTGCCGAGAAGGCCAAAGAGATGCCTGACGACTTCATAATTAACATCGACCCCGATGCGTTCGACGACGAGATGGCGAACAACGCCGAGGAGGGCCTGTAGCGACATAGCGGCCTAAGGCATACCGCAACGCAAAGATGGAAACGTCCAGGACTTTTCCATCCGTATGCCGGAATGGTCCTGGACGTTTCCTGCTACGCGGTCATTTTGACGCTTACGCTCTAATGCCTCCACCGCTTGTCGCGGGCGGGGTAGACGATCCAGGCGGATGCGTAGCTTGCGATAAGGCAGACAATGACGCAGACGATGCTTGTCTGGAACCCGAATGAGTCATTGATAACGCCCCAGATTACGCTTGCGAAGCCAATGCCGATGTCATTGGCGAGCAGGAACAGGGCGTTTGCGGCGCCCCAGCGCTCTGGCGGGGTGTTCTTTACCGCTACGCTTTGATTAAGTGGCAGGCTTATGCCAGTGGCGAGACCATAGAAGATTCCGGACGCCAGGAAGACAGGTTCCCCGTACGGTGCGGCAAGTAGCATAAGGCAGCAGAGGATGCCGCACGCGACGGCTCCGGTCATTGTTTTGATTGCAGGTACGGTGTCCATGAAATGCTTTGAAATCATGCGAATGATAATCATGCTTACCGCGCTGATGGTGTAGAAGAGACCGGCGTGGGTATAGCCGAGAGTAGTACCGTACAGACCAGCAAAGAAGACGCCAAAGCCAAAAGTGGGGCACATGATCATCTGTGGGATGGCGCCAGGCAATGCGCGCGGCTCGAAGATGTTGAATGAGTCACGCAGGGTTCTCTTGGACACCTGGTCGCCTTCAGGATACTTTTCACTGTTAATTGTTTCGGATGTAGTTACTGTGGTGGGGCTGGGTGCCTGCCCGTCTTTTGAGTCGAGTTCGAGCCGGGTTTCCATTTTGATTCGGTATGCGCTGGAGCTTGGCAGAGTTTGCCATTTACTTTCATAGCGTGCGTTGAGGGCGATTACAAGCCCTGCAAACCCAACCAGGGCAAGGCCGACATAGAGGTTCGTTGAGGGATCGGTTCCTACTAGGTAAAGCGCGAAGGCTGGGCCGATGCTCATGGCGATAGCCTGTCCGAGGCCGTGGTATCCAATGCCTTCGCCGAGCCGTTCTTGCGGTAAGACGCTTGCTGCGGCGGTCGAGGCTGCTGTTGTTGCTGCGCCAAAGCCCACGCCTTGCAGCAAACGGCTGATTGTGAAGAGGGGGATGCCTTGAACGACAGCGGACAGTGCTGTTCCTGCTATGAGGATAGCGATGCCGGCGATGATAACGAGTGAGCACTTGCCGTTGTCGATAACAGGGCCGACGAACAGTCGTGCTAACGCGGCGGCAATGGAGAAGACGAGTGCAAGTACGCCGGCAAGGCTCGCACCGTAACCTTGGCCTGCCAGGAAGACGCTGGTTCCACTGTTGAGTCCTTGGCCCATGACGAAGCAACAGAAGGTCAGCGCGATGATAAGCACGAAAATAAGCGACCACAGCTTCGGATGGTCGTCCTTACCGATATTTGGCATGAGAACCCTCCTTTGATTCCAATACTCGTGTTCTACGTCTGCAAAAGTGAGATGTAAGCGCCAAAATGACCGCGCCTTAACAACCCGCTGGGCTTGAGGCAGAATCATCGCATCGACTTATCCTGGAAACTGCCTGACGAAGGCGACAGGATGCTTATCGGCAAGGCGGCAAATCTTAACGAGAGCCAAATCCAAGAGCTTGCAAAGCTTCAGCGAGGCGTTGCAGCAATATATCAGAACGAATGGATCGAACCTGTCCTCTGTCACATCGAACCGCATGAACGCGGCCTAGAGTACTCGCCGACACAGAGCAAGCACAGCGCGAAGGACAAGGCTTCTTCTGAAGAGCTTCGCTATCTCAACTCTTGTGTGCTTAATCCGTTCAAGCTCGATGAGCCAAGGGAATACAACTTCTGCGACTGTGTGCACAAGATGGACATACCTGACTCCATGAAGGCACGCTTGATTGAGATGGCAAGGACTCCTCTGTCCTCGAGGAAGCCACTGTTTGAATGGTGTGCTTATAGGTATTTCAATATTGGACGCATCCTCGACGACGCCAGGGATTTATCTGCCGACAGCCTCAAAGAGAGGCTTTGCTCCCATCTGCTTTCAAGCTGGAAATTCGAAGATGACTCCTCACCCGAAAGCTGGGGACCAATCCAATACCTGTTCATTCAGTCGATGCTTAACGCTCATCTCAACGAGCTGAGAAAGAGGGGTACCGGCATCGAGACAACGGAAAAGGCCTCAGCACTCGCCGAAGTATCAGCGGTCTTATCTCAAACAAGGCCGGTGATCTAAATGGCGTTTGAAAATATAGAGCAATTAATGCCGGATACGACCGAAACGAGATTGGCCTTTGAGGAGGCGCAACGCACCGTTGCTGATTGTGCAGATGCCGCATGGCGGGATATTTCTTCCGGCGATGTCCTAACCGCGAGCATTTCAACAGTTCAAGAAGCCGCAGATGACGCCTGGAAAGCATGCGAGCCAACACTCAACGCTGCCGGCGAAACTGTCCGCGATGGCGCAAGGAACGGAGCTTATCTTGGCGGCAGGTTCGTACTTGGAGTTGCCGACGTTGGAGAAAACGCATATGTCGGTGTTGAATCGAATATTGAACTACTGGCCGAAGACGAAGAAGCAGCGGTGAAAACCGCGCAAACACACGCTGTTGACGATGCAGCCAACGCCTGGGGCGACTTCATGGAAGCCGATGAGCAGATACGGGAAATCGGAGACTATGTCGAAACTGGAGGCGAAATCGCCACTGAAGTTGCGCTTGGTGCCGTAGCCGTCACCGCTTCTGCCCCTGCAGCACTCGCTGCTGGGTCTGTACTCGTTCTTGACGAAATGGGAAAGAGCTTGGAAGCCGGCGCTGAAGACGGTGAGATATCTCAGGAGGATATCGTCGGAGAAGTCGTTGCGGGAACTGTTACGGCAGCAACGCTTCTTGCCGGACGAGGTCTAAATAACTTTCTTGCCTCAAAGGCAGCAGAATCGGGCGCAAGCTCACGAATTCTGGATGATGCCGGAAAGGCAATTTACGAAGGCGACCGACTGCTTCCCAATAACGAGTTTGCGATCGACGGCGTGAAGTGTGCAACCGACGATCTCGGGCAACTTTACCGCGTTGGCGACGACCTCGTTCCGAACATGAGCTATGAGATCAATGGGTATAAATACGTTACCGATGCAATGGGTAGGGTCGAATCGGCCGAAGGCTTCTTACAACTAAAGACCCACGAAGGTCGTTTGACCATCAAGGACACTATCCAGTCAATCGGAAAAGGGTTTGAAGAGCTTTTTGATCAAAGAGGCCATCTGATTGCCGACCGATTCAATGGATCAAATGGCCTTGAGAATATTGTCGCCATGGGCGGCGAGGTTAACCAAAAAGCCTATGCAGCAATCGAGCAAAAATGCGCCGATGCTTTGGCTGACGGCGCTGAAGTGTTTTTCAAGGTTGAGCCACTTTATGAGGGCGGGTCATTCAGGCCTAGCTCGTTTGCTATCACGGACATTATTGACGGCGAAGAGACGGTTACGTTTCTTCTTAACACTGCAAAGGAAATGTAATGAGTGAAAAGAAGATGCTACAAGGGATAGCTTCAATTCTTGAGGAAACCCTCCCCGAAGACTGGAGCAAGGTCGTGTTTTACGCCGAGTACGCCGAGGGTGCGTTCTCTATTGAGTATTACGTTGCTGGCAGCGGAAAAGACGACTTCGTTAAATGCTTTGACCAAAAAGGCGTTTCGAGGGCATCCTTGATGAAAAACTTTATGGCTATCAACAAGTTCATTGAACCTGAAAGGGCCGCGCTTAAGCCCGAAAAGAGATGGGGATCGATGACGCTTATTCTCCATTCCAACGGCAAGTTCAAAGTTGATTACGACTACTCCGACATGACAGAAAACGTTTACGCCCGAAAGAAGGCCTGGAAAAAGAAATATCTCGCCTAGCAACGAACGGTCTGGGAAATCACCGCAAAGCCACCCGTGCATACTCTTCGAGCGCACGCGTCGTCGGCAACGTTTCAACCAGCGCGTTTTTGGGAGCCATGCAAACCCCTGTTCAACATTCCTCGGGAGTAATTGCTCTCTATGACGAATGGGATTCCCCATCGGGGAATCCCATTTTTTGTTGCCGACGACGTCCGGTATAATTTTTCCGTTTACGACGTCGTTCGGAAAGGGATGCCGACCTCTATGCGCCAGGGATTCGACAACGAAAAATACATCGAGCTGCAAGCCGCCAACATCAGAAAGCGCATCGCGCAATTCGGCGGCAAACTCTATCTGGAATTCGGAGGCAAGCTCTTCGACGACTACCACGCCTCGCGCGTGCTGCCCGGCTTTGAGCCGGACACCAAGTTCCGCATGTTGGAAAGTCTGGTGGACGATGTGGAAATCGTCATCGCCATCAACGCCAACCATATCGAAAAAGGCAAGACCCGCGGCGACCTCGGTATCCCCTACGACGAGGACGTGCTGCGACTCATCGACGTGTTCCGTTCCCGCGGCTTCCTCGTCGGCTCCGTAGTGCTCACCCAATACGCCAATCAGCCCGCCGCCGACGCCTACCGCCACCGCCTCGAGCAACTCGGCGTCACCTGCCGCCTGCACTACCCGATCGCCGGATACCCGCACGACATCGAACGCATCGTTTCAGACGACGGATACGGCAAGAACGAGTACATCGAGACCACCCGGCCGCTCGTCGTGGTCACCGCGCCCGGCCCTGGCTCCGGCAAACTCGCCACGTGCCTGAGCCAGCTCTACCACGAGCACCAGCGCGGCATCGACGCCGGCTATGCCAAATACGAGACGTTCCCCATCTGGAATCTTCCGCTCAACCATCCGGTCAACATCGCGTACGAGGCTGCCACCGTCGACCTCGACGATGCCAATATCATCGACCCCTTCCATCTGGAGGCTGTCTCTTATACACATCTGACGCTGCCGACGAACTCTAGGG
>UQHZ01000039.1 GCA_900541055.1 uncultured Collinsella sp. | reverse complement strand
TACGAGATCATGCCTAGTCTCGTGGGCTCGGAGATGTGTATAAGAGACAGGCTATCGGTGTCTGCCGTTACGCGATGGTTGCGGTGTAGGAGGCGACGTCCTCGTAGGAATCGGTCAGGTAGGCGTCGATGCCGATGGTCGTATTGACGAGGTCATCAAGGCTATCGAGCGTGCCCTTCGAGAAGGTGAATTCCTCGGTGGCGTTGGTACCGGGCATCAGGTGAGCCGAGAACCAGGGTTCCTTCATGGTGCCGTTGACGTTGGTCTTGCCGGAAGGAGCGTAGAAGGTCAGGTCCTTGTCGCTCTTGTTGGTGATGTTGACGACAAAGCCGATGTCGCCCCAGTCGTCCTTGAACTTCTCGGTGATGGTGATGGTGCACAGGTCGTCATCGGCGACGGTGACGGCGGGGGAGATTTCGATGCTCTGGACGTCGTCGTCTTCGACGGCCTCATCGATCTCTTCTTCCTTCTCGGCCGCCTCGCGATCCTTCTTCACCGTACCGGACAGGTCCTTGTCGGACTTGGTAAAGACAAGATTGCCGTCATCTTCTTCGAGAATGAGTTTGCCGTCCTTGAGCTTCATGTCATGCGACTCGTCTTCGGCGGTGATGGTTACGGTGGCGGCGTCCTTTGCCTCCCATTTAAGGTCGACGACTTCAAGGAACAGGTCGAGGGCGCCTGTACCGTCCTCATCGAGAATCAGGACGCAGTGGACACCCCAATCCTTGAGCATCTTCATGTACTCATCGGTCAGCTCTTCGCCCTCCAGGGTTCCACCCGAGAGTTCCCAGCTGCCGACGAAGTTGGCCTTGGGGTCTTTGCCGCCGCCGCTGCAGCCCGTCAGGGCAAAGGCGAGCGCCAGGACGCATGTCAGAAATGCGAGTACGGACTTTTTGAACGTTGTCTTCATGGTGTCCTCCTTCATCGAACGAAACCCATAGAAGCAAATGCGGGGGTGGCGGATCCCCCGCTCATTACCAGTTAGGGGCGCTAGGGCCTGGGCGTTCCGCAGTTGCTGCAGAACTTGCCGCCGTTTTCGCTGCCGCAGTTGGGGCAGAACCACTTGGCCGGTGCCGGGGCGGGTGCGGGACTGCCGCACTCGGAGCAGAACTTGCCGGTGTTGGTGGCGCCGCAGTTGCAGGTCCACGTGCCGGCAGCTGGCGCGGCGGTGGGAGCCGGTGCGGGAGCGGGTGCCGGAGCCGGCTGCGGGGCGGCCTGCTGCTGTGCCTGGCCGGCGGCGAACAGCTGACTGGCGTTCATGCCGCCCATGCCACCTGCCATGCCCATGCCCATAAAACCGGCCATCGCGCCGTTGGGGTTGGCGGCTGCCGCGCGCATCGCATCGCTCTGGGCGCTGGCAATGTTGGCTGCCGCCATGGTGGGATCGCGCATGACCGCGGCTTTCTGCAGGTCCTTGATCATCTGCTCGTCCTCTTGCGAGGCGGCGATGGAGTTGACGCCAAAGCTCACGATCTCGACGCCGCGCAGGTCACGCCAGTCGGCAGAGAGGACCTCGTTGAGCGCGCGAGCGAGCTCGGTGGTGTGGCCGGGGATGGCGCTGTAGCGGATGCCCATCTCCGAGATCTTGGCAAAGGCGGGCTGCAGGGCGGTGAGCAGCTCGGACTTAAGCTGACTGTCGATCTTGTCGCGCGTGTAGCTATCGGTCACGTTGCCGCATACGTTGGTGTAGAACAGCAGCGGGTTGGTGATGCGGTACGAATACTCGCCGTTGCAGCGCACGGAGATGTCGACGTCCAGACCAATGTTGTTATCGACCACGCGGAAGGGCACGGGCGAGGCGGTGCCGTACTTGTTGCCGATGATCTCCTTGGTGTTGATGAAGTAGACGCGCTGGTCCTTGCCCGCGTCGCCGCCAAAGGTAAAACGGCTGCCGATATTGGCGAAGGTCTCCTTGATGGAATCGCCCAGGTTGCCGCTAAAGACGCTCGGCTCGCTGCCGGTATCGAAGACGAACTCACCGGGCTCCAGCGCGACTTCGATGATCTTGCCGTTTTGCACCACGAGCATGCCCTGGCCGTCGTTGACGGCGATGACCGAGCCGTTGGAGATGACGTTGTCCTCGCCGCGCGTGTTGGAGCTGCGGCCACCGGTGCGTTTGCTGCCCTTGCAGGCCAAGACGTCAGCAGGCATCGATTCGCAGTAGATAAATTCCTTCCACTGGTCGGCCATGACGCCGCCGGCAGCTCCCAATCCAGCTTTCAAGAGTCCCATGGTGATCTTCCTTTCTCGTCAAAGGCCGGGTGGTATTGGTTGGATTGCTTAGTCGTCCTTGTCGTCTTTCATGACAACGGTGGTCTCGGTGTGGCTGAAGATGTCGTGCTTCTCGGTCAGGTCGAGCTCGCCACAATACTCATCGGCATGGGTTGCTTCGTTGGCCGTCTTGAGCTGGCCTACCAGTAGCACGTCTCCGATAATCACGATGATCAGCGGCGCAATGATGTTGATGAGGATGCCCTCGATATCAAAGGTGAGGTAATCCGGATCGAAGGCGTATTCCCCCATAAAGAGAATCTGGGAGAGGATAAATCCGATCACAAAGAACAGCACCGAGGCGATGGCGAGCTTGGGCTTGGAGCAGGGGAGCTCGCCGACCAAGCGGCCGGTCTGGCCGTTCATGGCAAACAGGCAGCTCTTGCCGTTCCACGAGGTGGAGAGCATCCAGACGGGGAACAGGGCGTAGTCGCTGTCTTCCCAGGTGTAGTCGAGCTGCTTGCTTTCGACCGTGGCATCGTCGTATTCGTCGACGACGGTCTCGCGCAGGGCCGAGATCGTGCTTTCTTCCATACGGCGCTCGGCGCGCGCCTTGCAGGTCTCGCAGTCCTCGTCGTAACGGTTGGCGATGTAGCCGGGCATATAGGCGACCGAGAACGGACGCAGCGCGTCGTAGTCAAACGGCTCGATGGCATCCATGTGGCCGTCGGGCATCTTGGATGATCCGTCGACGGGCACGCGCTTAAACGAGATATTGCCCTTGCGATAGGCATCGTAGTGGTCGGTGGTCGTGACGGTGCGGTCGGATTCCTCGGTCACGGTCTCGTTGGTCGCGTCAAAGTGCACTTCGCCGTCAACGCGGGCGCCGTAGAGCCAAAACGGCACGTAGACACCTTGGACCTCGTCGATGTGGTTGCCGGTGACAAAGCTCTTGGGCAGCAAGATCTTGCCCTTGTAGTGTTCCTTGAGTGCGGCCGTGACGTCGTCGCGCCCGAGCTTAAACGGAATCACCAGGTCGGGCGAGAAGTCGCCAGAGAGCTGGCCGGGCGCCACGGCGGAGTTGCCGCAGTACGGGCAGGTGGTGACGGCGACGGTGCCGTCGGACACGAGCTCGGCGCCGCACGACGAGCAGATGTAGCCGGCGTTTTGGGCCAGCTCCTGCACGGCATCGTCGACAGCAGGCTTGGGGGCCGCGGCTGCGGCATCGGCTTTGGCATCTGCCTTGTCCTGGCGCTCGCGATAGAGGGCCTCGACTTCTTCGACTTCAAAGCGCGAGTCACAGTAGTCGCAGACGAGCTTTTGCTCGGCGCTGGCAAAATGCAAGGGGCCACCGCAGGCAGGGCACTGATAGTTAACGCTCTCGAAGGCCATGATCGGTCCTTTCCGTGCCGGGGGCTATGCGCCGATGGCGCCGCCGCAGTATTCGCAGCGCCCACTGGCATCGGGAATGGTGGTGGCTCCGCAGAAGGGGCAGGTCACCGCGGTCTTGGGGGCCTTGGCGGCCACGACGCTGTCGCGCGTCTCCTGGCGCAGCTGCACCAGCGCATCGCGGACTTCGGTTGCCTGGCGCTTGGCCTCGCGATATTCGATGGAGCCGCGCTGATCGATGGTGGAGTCGTTCACGCGCAGGTTGATCTCGGTAAAGTACGGCGTGTTGACGTGGATGGTCAGATTAAAGTCGTAATCCAGGTCGTAGCGCGGCGGGTTGTAGCTCTCGCGCTCGCCGTCCTTGGTCTCGCGATAGATCTCGGTGCGTTGCTCGTCGATATCCATATCGCAGCCGAGTACCTGCGAGAACTCGATGATGTCGGGATTGGCGTCGCGCCAGCGGCTCTGCGAAGTGATGATCAGCAGGCCCGCGTCCTCATCGAGCATAATATTGGTGCGCCCGGCAGAAAGCGTGCGCGTGGGGTTGAACGAAGACAGGCGCTCGGCGTTGGCCTCGCGGTAGGCGAGTTGCTCACGGATATCGTCCGCGGTACTGGAGCGATAGCCGTGAAAGTAGGGGGAGAGCTTGCCGGCGCACTCTTTGCACAGGTAGCCTTCATTGATTTTTGTCTTACCTAGAAGTCCCAGCTCGGTACCGCAAATCGCGCACTCTTTCTTCTCGAACATCTTGTCAAAGAAGCCCATGGCTGCCTCCCATCAACTGGTAGCGTGTGTCACTTTTGATGATGGGGGAGTGCGCGATCCTTCGCGATACCCAGACGGCTCAAGGAGTCTCCACAACTGGGACACATGGCCCATTTTTGACTAGTCGTTGGGGACGTTCTCAAACGACTAGTCGCGGGGGACACTCTTCGGCCACTCATTGGGGACGTACTTAAATGAGTGGTAGTTGGAGACACTCCTGGCCGAGCTAGAGATCGCGCGCGTCCCTTCTGGTCCATGCGGCTCAAAATCGCGGCGTGATGTGGACGGCTGGGGTCGAATTGGCAACATTTCGAGCCTGGCTTCGATATTGAGACTGGTTCTTTATTAAAATAGATTTCCAGACAATTGAGCGGCTGGGGGGTTAACCATGAGGGGCATGGGAGACACAACCGCATATTTGCGTCGGGGCATTCGGGAGATTATATGCCTGGCGCTGTTCTTCTTCACGTTTTTGGCGTGCGAGTATCTCTTTGATGTGCGCATGGCCGAGTTCGTGCCATCGAGTGAGGTCGTCATCTACGAGAGCATCGTTGTCGGCGCGAGCGTGATTGGCTTTTTCGTGCGCCCATTTCTGTACTATCGCCTTCCCCAGACGATCGATGCGACGAGCGATATTACAGGCGTGCTGTTGGTATCGGCGTTGCTGCTGATGATTACGGCAGTGCGGTTTGAGGTAGTAATTGCCGGCGGCCTGGTGGCGTGCTGCGCCCTGGGCTATTGCGGATCGACCGCCCATGCCAATCTTGCGCGGCGTTTTGCGCAGACGCCCTGCCTGGCGCGCGCCGCCGCACTTTCCTATGCCATGGGCGTTCTGGTACAGGTGATCAACCACATGGTGATGCCTGTCGGTATTCCTCAGCAGGCTGTTCTGGTCGTCTGTGCGATCGCGCAGGTGGCGTTGCTCCACGGTGCCCGACGCGCCAAGCTGCGCGACGAGTCCGACCCCAACTTTGAACCCAGTGCTGCCGGGCTTTCGGTAGATGCTCTGGAATATGGCGCCAAGTGGCATGACGATCCCGAGGCAAAGGCGGCATTCCGTCGCGCCGTAGTTCGCCTGACCGTGGCGACGGCGTATCTTTCCAGCGTATTCGCCGCTCTCAACGCGGGCTTCACGACCTTGCATGCTGTCGGAGCCGTCGATTTGGGCGATTGGCCGCGCCTGCTGCTTGTCGTGAGCTCGTTGGTCGCTGGCGCACTATTTGACCTGCACGGCCGCTCGTATATGAATATCGGCATGACATGTGCCGCCATACTGTCCACGCTTTCGTTCTTTGTGCTCATCGTCGACGGCAATGGTGGCAACGAGCTCGCTGCCACGATCATTTTTTATCTGGGCTCGGGCTTTTTCGTGGTGTTCTTTACCACAAAATATGCCGCCGTCTCGCTCTATGCGCGCTGGTCATATTTTTGGCCGTGCATGGGTCGCGTCGTCAACAACGTGTGCTCGATGCTCGTGACGGCGCCGGCGGTGGCGATTATCTCGAGTCAAAACGTGCTGGCTGCGGTCGGTGCGGCGCTCGTGATGTTTGTGGGCATTGCGATTACGCTGCTGGGGCAGTTGGGGCAACGAGCCGATGATGCCGTGATGCAGGATGGCCTGCCGCTTGCCACCGACGATCTTGGTGGGGATCTTGCGCCCACATGCTTCGACCCCGAGCCCGTGGAGGCAGCGGAGCTCACGTCCGATGAACGCCTCGATGCTTTCGTCGCCACCTTTGGGCTTACAGAGCGCGAGCGCGATATTCTTGAGGTCTTGGTCGCTTCGGACCAGAGCGTTCAGGACATCGCCACAACGCTCTTCCTTTCGCGCTCCACGCTCTATCGCCACATTTCCTCAATCAACAAGAAGACCGATACCGCCTCGCGTGTGGCCCTTATCAACTTCTTCTGGTCCTGGACGCCCAAGGACTAGCTAATCCTCCAATAAGTTGCGGTGGAATAGTCCCTAAATTAAAGTCACGAGGCTTTAAACAGGAACTATTTCACCGCAATTGCTGAGGGGATAGATTGCGGCGGCGGCAGAGGCAACGGCAGTGGCAGGGGCGCTGGCAGCTGTGGTAGTGGCAACGGCAGCTGGCAGGGTGTTTTCCGTCTACTTGCTACAGCAGCTCGCCGTGGCGGGCAATGTAGCGGCGCTTTGCCAGCTGGGTGAGCGCGATGTAGGCAGAGACGATGCCGATGAGCAGCGCGAAGAAGCTCGTCGGCAGCGGCATGAGGCCCAGTGCATCGGCGATGGGGCTTGCCGGCAGCCAGGTGACGAGCGCCAGGCCCAGTACGGTGAGAACGCACAGTGTGGGCGCGGCGTGGTCGCGCGGGCTCGGCAGATGCGGGGAACGCAGCATGTGGACCACGAGTGTCTGCGACCACATGGACTCGACAAACCAGCCGCTCTGGAAGAGCGCAGCAAAGGTCGCCATACCCGCGACGTCGCCCGCGGCGGCAAGCTCGGACCAGCTTGCGTCCACGGCGGCGGGGCACACGACAAAGAAGAGCGCGGCGAAGGTCACGATGTCAAACAGCGAGCTCACGGGGCCCAGCTCGAGCGTAAAGCCCTTGATGGACGCGGCGTCCCAGGCACGCGGGCGGGCAGTCCAGGCGTCATCGACGGTGTCCCACGGCAGTGCGATGCACACGATCTCGTAGACCAGCGACAGCAGTACCAGCTGCAGGGCGCTCATGGGCAAAAACGGCAAGAACAGGCTCGCGACGGTCACGGACAGCACATTGCCAAAGTTGGAGCTCACCGTGGTCTTGAGGTACTTGAGCAGGTTGCCGTAAGTGCGGCGGCCTTCGATGATGCCGCGCTCGAGCACGCCCAGGTCCTTCTGAAGCAAGATGATATCGGCGGATTCCTTGGCAATATCGACGGCCGAATCGACCGAGATGCCGCAATCGCTTGCACGCATGGCGGCGGCGTCGTTGATGCCGTCGCCCATAAAGCCCACGGTGTGGCCGAGCATCTCGCGCATGACACGTACCAGGCGCGCCTTCTGCAGCGGCGAGAGCTTGGCGAAGAGGTGGGTTTTCTCGGCGCGCTCGGCAAGTTCGGCGTCATCGAGCGCATCGATCTCGGAGCCGAGCAAGACGTTGCTCGCATCGATACCAATCTGCTCGCAGACGGTGGCGGCGACGCGGTCGTTGTCGCCGGTTAGGACCTTGACCGCCACGCCCTTGGCCTCGAGGGTGGCGACGGCGCCCGCAGCACTTGCTTTGGGCGGATCGAGGAAGGCCAAAAAGCCCATCAGCACCATGTCGCACTCGTCGGCGATGCCAAACTCGCCCACGCAGCGCGGATTGGTCTTCTGCGCCACAGCAATTACGCGTAGGCCCTCGGCGTTAAGTCTGGCGACCTGCTTGCGAATCTGGGCGAGCTTGTCTTTGGTGAGCGGCTGAGCGATGCCATCGACCTCGACAAAGGAGCAGATCTCGAGCATTTCCTCGGCAGCTCCCTTGGTAACCATCTGGGTTTTGCCCTGGGCGTCGGCGACAACTACGCTCAGGCGACGGCGCGAGAAATCGAAGGGCACCTCGTCGACCTTGGTATAGCGGTCGCGCAGGCTCTGGCCCAGCATGGAATCGGGTGCGACGGTCGAGGGTGTCACATCGGCACGGTCGATTACGGCCAGGTCGATAAGGTTCTTGAGGCCGGTCTGGAAGAAGCTGTTCAAAAACGCATGGCGCAGCACACGCGTGTCCTCGTCGCCATCGGTGTTGAGGTAGCGCTCGAGCACGATGCGGTCTTCGGTGAGGGTGCCGGTCTTGTCACAGCACAGGACGTCCATGGCACCCAGGTTTTGGATCGCCGGCAGTTCTTTGACGATAACCTGGCGACGGGCGAGGTCCTTGGCGCCCTGCGACAGGCTCGTGGTCACGATGACGGGGAGCATCTGCGGCGTAATGCCCACGGCTACGCTCGTGGCGAACAGCAGCGCGTCGATGACGTTGCCCTTGGTGGCGGCGTTGATGGCAAAGACGGCCGGCGCCATAGCGAGCATGAGGCGTACGAGCAACATGGAGACGCTCGAGACGCCGCGGTCAAACGCGCTCTTCTCGCCGCGCCCGTTGAGCATCTTGGCGATGCCGCCCAGGTAGGTGTCCGAACCGGTGGCAACGACAAGCGCCATGGCAGCGCCGTTTTGCACGGAGGTGCCGGTAAAGACGATGTTCTTGCAGGCAGAGAGCGGCAGCGCGGAGCCGTCGGCGCCCTCGACGACGGTGATGGCAGCGGTCTTCTCGACGGCCTCGCTCTCGCCGGTGAGTGCGGATTCGATGACAAACAGGTCGCGCGCGGTGATGATGCGGGCATCGGCTGGAACCATATCGCCGGTAGAGAGGCGGATCACATCGCCGGGGACGAGCTCGTCAAAGGGGATCTCGACGCGCTCGCCGTCGCGCAGGGCGGTGCAAGTGTTGGAGACCAGGTCCTTGAGGGCCTCTGCCGCATTGCCGCTGCGGGCTTCCTGGATAAACTTCATGCCGCCCGATACCAGCAGCATGATGCCGATGACGATGACCGTGGAGGGGTCGCGCTGCGGCTCGGGCACGGCGAGCACGTCGATGTAGAGCGAGACCAGCGCGAGCGCGGCGAGGATGCCGGCGAAGGGATCGATGAAGGCGTCGGCGATGCGGCGGGCGAGCGTCTTGGTCGGTGTCTCGATGGTGTTGGGGCCGGAGGCGTCCAGGCGCTCGGTTGCCTGCTCGGCGGTGAGGCCGTTTGCCGTGGCGTCAAGCAGTACGAGGGCGTCCTCGGCGCTATGGGTGGCGGCGAATATGGTGTTCTTGGACAGGCCGGTATGAGCGGCAGGGCGCGCCGTGCGGCGGCGCTTGGAGATGGCTTCGAGTACCGTGGCGGTTTTGAGCATCAGCATAGGGTCCTCCTTGTTGAAGGGAGTTAGCGTACGTGTCGTATTTGCTTCAAAAAACCTAGATGTCGCTCACGTCAAGCACTTGAGCCCACAAAGGGTGCAGCGCGCCTTTGTGGTGGTTTTGGCGATCTGCCGGTGGCGATTATGCGTGTGCGGAGTCCTCGCGGCGTGCCGAGGGCGACATGCAGGTTTTTCGACTAGGACTGCCTTCCATGGCACACCTCCTAAAGGCCGAGCGCAGCGCGCTTTGGGTGTCTCGTACCCCTTTTAATCCGCCCGTATTTTTGATGAGGGGGTTTGCCATGTCAACCCCATTGTTCGGAAAACCATTCCCCCTGACAAAGCCTTTACAGAATGCCGTGGCTCCAAAGCACGCCCACATCGACGCCTCGCCTGCGCTAAACTGAAGAGCACGTACGCAATTACGAGAGGAGCCCGCATGGAGGCTTACAAGCAAGAGTTCATCAAGTTTATGGTTGAGTCCGACGTTCTTAAGTTCGGCAGCTTTACGCTCAAGAGCGGCCGCCAGTCCCCGTTCTTTATGAACGCCGGCGCTTACGTGACGGGCTATCAGCTCAAGAAGCTGGGCGAGTATTACGCCCAGGCCATCCACGATAACTTTGGCGACGACTTTGATGTGCTGTTTGGGCCGGCCTACAAGGGTATTCCGCTGGCCGTCGTGACCGCCATTGCCTACCACGAGCTGTACGGCAAGGAGGTCAAGTACTGCTGCGACCGCAAGGAGGCCAAGGACCACGGTGCCGATAAGGGCAACCTGCTGGGTTATGAGCCCAAGGACGGCGACCGCGTGGTCATGGTCGAGGACGTCACCACCAGCGGCAAGTCCATCGACGAGACCTATCCCAAGGTCAAGGCTGCTGCCGATGTCGAGATCAAGGGCCTGATCGTGTCCCTCAACCGCATGGAGGTCGGCAAGGGTGGCGTGACTACCGCGCAGAAGGAGATCGAGGCCAAGTACGGTTTCCCCGTCGCGAGCATCGTCTCCATGGCCGAGGTCGTCGAGACCCTCTACAACCACGAGATCGACGGCAAGGTTGTCATCGATGACGAGCTCAAGGCCGCCATCGACGCCTACTACGAGCAGTACGGAGCACGGGAGTAGTAGTTACGCGGGTTTACCAACCCGCGTAACGGCTCGACGCTGCGCGGGCCGCATTTGGACAATCTGACGTTCAACT
>UQHZ01000038.1 GCA_900541055.1 uncultured Collinsella sp. | reverse complement strand
ATGCAGCAGGGGCTCTCAATGTTTTTATGTCCTGCTCATATCGTCTCTGCCGGCAGTTTGGGACACTCCTGCGCTACTTGACGTATACCACGTTGTCGCGGCGCGGTTTTGCCTCGGGTAGCGTGTCCTCGGCGTAGCCAAGAATGCAGTTACCGACACCGCGCAGGCTGCCGTCGGCGGGCAGGCCCCAGCTGGCCAGCAGCTCCAGGCCCTCGGGCGAGTCAAAGACCTCATGCGCGCGGTGAATCCAGCACGAATCGACACCCAGTGCATAGGCGGCGTTGAGCAAGTTGCCCATGGCGAGCGAGCCGTCTTCCAGATGTGTGGGCACGCTGCGGTCAACCAGCACCACCACAACGGTCTTGGCGCCATAGAAGGGGTCGCTGTTGCTGCCCATGACCTGGGCGTTGAGCTGTGAGAGACGCTCGACGGTCGCGGGGTCGGTGACAGCGACAAACGTCACCGGCTGGCGGCCCATGCCGCTCGGTGCATATTGGCCGGCTTCGATAATACGTGCAAGCTTTTCGGCCTCGACGGGACGATCGCTGTAGTTGCGGCAGCTGCGGCGGTGAATGAGTGCTTCGATAGTCTCCATGGTGTCTCCTTGCGGTGGCGTTGCAGATGCCCCGTTCATACCCGTCGGGCTCAAACGATAGACGGTCAATTGCCCGGCCAAAAGGATAGATTCCAATTGGGAAAGTAGGTTTGCATAAAAGTACCTTCAGAATGTGACAAACCAATGGGATGGTTAAACGTTTTATCCCGTCTACCCTGCGGTTTTTTACCACTTGCCTAAATGACGAACGCATAACCTCTGATAAAGGTTTTACTAAAGGAGTACCAACGTTTATCAATGCGCCGTGGTGGCGCCGGGCCAGGAGGTAACATCATGTTCCAGGCTGGAGATGTCGTCGAGACCGATTTCGAAGGATTTCTGAAGCTGCTGCGTTCCAAGACGCGCGCTTTCGTGTCGATCAACGATCACGAGTACTACATCACGCACACCGATGGCTATTGGCGTGTTCAGGATTGCGAGGCCCTCAACGACAAGGGCCACTTTACTGACTGCTCCGAGCTGGTCAACACGGTCTGCGAGGTCGTCGAGCTGCCGTGGATTGCCGGCAAGAGCCTGCATGACAGCTTCTCGGGCGCTACGGTCTATGAGGCCGTCGCCGCTTAACAGGCAATAAAACCCGATTTTCACGTGACCGCTGGCGCCGCCCCCGCGCCGGCGGTCTTTTTCTGCCGATAGGCCATAAAAATGCACGCATTTGCGGAGAGCCTGTTGACGATAGTCAAAACTCGGACTAATCTAGAGACACATAATTGGTCAAAAATCGGACAATTGAATGGTGGGATAGATGAATAGTGCGGTTACGCTGGTCGACTTCGATCGGTTGCTCAATGGACTCGACCATATCTATTCGGAGTTCTCGCGCGCCTGCGGCCTTTCGGACTGCGCCTACTGGATGCTCGTCGACACGAGTGCAGCGGGCGGAAGCGTTGCCGTGAGTCGGCTGACGAGTGAATGGTTCTACAGCAAACAGACCATCAATTCGGCGATTAAAACGCTTAGGGCGCGAGGGCTTGCGACGTTGGAGTTTGCCGAGGGCAGTCGTAAAAACAAGGTTGTACGACTGACCGAAGAAGGCGTGCGGTTTGCCAAGCGCTACGCGTTGCCGGCGCAAAAAGCCGAGCAACAGGCATTCGAGGCGCTCGAGCCGTGGGAACAGTGCGAGATCATGCGCTTGGTCGGTAAGTTCTCCCATGTTCTTAACGAAGAGTGCGAGGCATTTAAACGGCAAGTGGCCGCCGAGAACGAGACTGACGATAAGGGCGAGGGGGACGCATGCGACTCTTAATGAGGTTTATGAGGCCGTACCGCGGTCTGATTGCGGTGACGCTGTTTGCGGTGCTGATAGATAACGTCGGTACGCTGTTGGTTCCCACGATGCTGGCGAACATGGTCAACACCGGTATTACCACGGGTGATGTCGACTATATATTACGCAACGGCCTGTACATGCTTATCGCGACCGGCATGGCCAGCGGCGGCACGGTGCTGGGCTGCTATCTTTCGGCGCGCCTGGCCGCCAACGTGGCCTGCGATATCCGCAATGCCGTGTACGACAAGTCGCTCGAGCTGTCCGCCAGCGACTTTGAGCGCTTTGGCACGGGTTCGATGATCACGCGCTCGCTCAACGACATCAACGTGATTCAGCAAGCTGTCCTTCAGACGATTCAGCTGGTGCTGCCGGTGCCGTTCTTGGCCGTGGCAGGCATCATTTTTGCTTGGTTCATCGATCCCGCCATGGGTACGCTGCTGGGCGTGGTGGTTGCGATCGTGCTGGTGGCGGCGGTCTTTACCGTTGCCAACGCCGCGCCGATCTTTATGCGCCTGCAGAGCTTTATCGACCGCATGAACGTGGTGCTGCGCGAGAACATCGTGGGCGTGCGCGTCATCCGCGCATTTAACAAGGAGCGCCACGAGGAGCAGCGCCTGGACGAGGTGTTTAGCGATTACGCGGCCAATGCCATCAAGGTCAACCACCTGTTTGTGGGTCTCGACAGCTCCAGCTTCTTTTTGATGAATATCGCCGAGGTGGCGGTGCTGTGGGTGGGCGGCAACCGCGTGGGCGTCCACGCCATGCAAATCGGTAGCATCTCGGCCGTGCTGGAGTACGCGATCCTGATCCTGTTCTTTGTGATGACGGCGCAGATGGTGATTCTGACGCTCCCACGCGCCGCCGCATGCCTGAACCGTGCGCAGCAGGTGTTGGAGATTGAGCCGAGCATCGTGGACGGCAAGCGCACGCTGGACACGTGCGCGGCGGAGTCTGTTGACGGTGCCGACGCGGTGGCCGTGTTCGACCACATGTCGTTCCGTTTTGACGATGCCGACGAGGATGCCCTGTGCGACCTGAGCTTTGCCTGTCGCCGTAGCCAGACCACGGCGATTGTAGGCTCGACGGGTTCGGGCAAGTCGACGGTGGCCAAGCTCTTGCTTCGCTTCCACGATGCCACGAAGGGCGCCATTCGCCTGAATGGCATCGATCTGCGCGACCTTTCGCAAGACGACATCCGCGGGCGTATCGCCTATGTGCCGCAGAAGGCATGGCTGTTCTCGGGTACGGTGGCGAGCAACCTGCGCTTTGGCAACGAAGACGCGACTGAGGCTGACATGCTCCATGCGCTGGAGGTTGCCCAGAGCACCTTTGTGCTCGACCAGCCCCAGGGGCTCGATACGCCGGTGGCCCAGGGCGGCACGAACTTCTCGGGTGGTCAGCGCCAGCGCCTGGCGATTGCCCGCGCACTCATGAAGCATGCCGATCTATATATCTTCGACGACAGTTTTTCGGCCCTGGACTTTAAGACCGATGCGGCACTGCGCCATGCGCTGCAGGACGAGACGTGCGATGCCGCGGTGCTCATCATCGCCCAGCGCATCTCGACTATTTTGCATGCCGATCAGATCGTGGTGCTCAAAGACGGCGAGATCGTGGGCCTAGGCACGCACGACGAGCTCATGGAAACCTGCGAGGTGTACCGCGCCATCGCGGAATCGCAGATGAAGGGAGGTGAGTAGCATGACCGAGGAGCTCAAGAAGCAGGGCATCGTCGATGGCGCTGCGGTTGTAGAGACAGTCGAGGAGACGGGCGTCGCGCCCGACCTGGACGAAGCCGCCAAGGCGGCGGAGCGCGAGGCTCGCCGCCAAGCGCTCTACGAGGAAAACGAACGTGCCGAGGACGAGCGCGCCCGCGCCGAGGCAGAGCGTATGCGCGACGTGGACGACGAAGACGAGGACGAGACGCCTCGGGATACCTGGGCGACGGTGCGCCGCCTGTGGAGTGAGGCTGCCGGCGACCATTGGCGCTTCTATATCGTGTTCGCGAGCATTGTGTTCTATGTCATCTTTAACACCGCCGCGCCGGCATATAGCGCCCGCGTGATCGATGAGCTGTGGGGCCACATTCAGGTGGCGTTTGCCAACGACACCACTTTCAGCATCACCTGGGAGAACTGCGGCAAGACCATTTTCGTCTACTTTATGATCTGGACTGCCGCTGCCTCGTTCTATGCGCTCCAGAGCTTTTTGATGTCGAGCGTCGCTGAGCGTCTCAATCTGCGCCTGCGCAACCGCATCGCGCAAAAGCTCAACCGTCTGCCGCTCGCCTATTTTGACGCGCATCGTCCCGGCGAGGTCGTCAGCCGCGCGACCAACGACCTGGACAAGATGTCCGAGAGCATGCAGCGCGGATTGCTGCAGCTGCTCGTGTCGATCGGCACGGTTGTTGGTGCTGTGAGCGTGATGTTCGTGTTCAGCGTGCAGCTTACGCTCGTCTTTCTGTTCTTTACGGCACTGTCGCTGCTGGTGACGAAGGTCGTCTCGCGCCGCACACACGATGTGACGGGCGAGCGCCAGGAGTGGGTGTCCAAGATTACGAGTGCGGTCGAGGAAGGCTATTCGGGCCGTCTGGTGATCCGCGCGTTTAACCGCGAACGCCAAAGTTCTGCCGAGGTGCACCAGGCCTCGGGCGAGCTGGCACGCGTGAGTGCCAAGGCCGACTTTATGATCAATGCCGTCGGCCCTGCGGTGCGCTTTATCGGCCGTTTGGCGCAGATCGTGATCGCGCTGGTGGGCTGCAGCATGCTGGTTGCCGGTCACATGACCGTCGGCGTGTTCCAGGCGTTCTTCCAGTTTATCTACGAGGCGTCCGAACCCATGACGCAGCTGTCGTTTACCTTCAACTCGCTGCAGAGCGCGTTGGCGAGTGCGGAGCGCGTGTTCGACCTGCTCGATGAGCCCGAGATGGAGGCCGATCCGCTGCCGGACGAGGCCGCCAAGCTGCCGGGTCGCGTTGAGGGTCGCGTCTCCTTTGAGCACGTGCGCTTTGGTTATTCGCCCGACAAGCCGCTTATGCACGACGTGTCGTTTACCGCCGAGCCGGGCCAGAAGATTGCCGTGGTGGGAACCACGGGCGCGGGCAAGACGACGCTCATCAACCTGCTCATGCGCTTCTACGAGATTGACGGCGGGCGTATTACGCTCGACGGCGTGGATACGAGCCGCATGGATCGCGGCGAGCTACGTCAGCAGTTTGGCATGGTGCTGCAGGACGCCTGGCTGTTCGACGGCACGATTGCCGAGAACATCGCCTATGGCTGTTCCGAGGCGACGCGCGAGGAGATCGTGGCGGCTGCGCGCGCCGCGCAGGTCGACTTCTTTGTGCGCACTATGCCGCAGGGCTACGACACGCGTGTGGCTAACGATGCCGAAAGCATCAGCCAGGGCCAGCGCCAGTTGCTGACCATTGCGCGCGTGCTGCTCAACAACCCGGCGATTCTCATCCTGGACGAGGCGACCTCAAGCGTGGACACGCGCACCGAGCTTGCTATCGGCCGCGCCATGGACGCGCTCATGCGCGGGCGCACGAGCTTTGTGATCGCGCATCGCCTGTCGACGATCGTGGATGCCGACCTGATCTTGGTCATGGATCACGGCAACATTATCGAGCAAGGCACGCATAAGGAGCTGCTCGCTGCCGAGGGTGCCTATGCCGACCTCTACTTGAGCCAGTTCGCCTAATGTGACAAAGGGACAGTCCCACATGTCACATCGAAAAAAGGCGCGCCGGGGATTGATCCCCTGGCGCGCCTTTTGCATCGGTGCCGATGTCGTTTTGTGCTGCTTGCGTTCCTAGCGTTCGTCCACGAGCTTGGCGACGAGGACTTTGAGCTCGGCCACCTCTCGCTCGAGTTCTTTGACGCGGCGGGCGTTCTCGGTGATGCCTTGGCGGTTGAGGGCACTCTGCTCGGCAGCGTCATCGGGCATGTACTCGCGATGCTGCTTGGCGTCGAAGCTCTCCTCGAACACGCGGCAGCCGTTGCGCTTGATGATGCGTCCCGGCACGCCCACGACGGTGCAGTTGTCGGGCACGTCCTTGACGACGACCGAGTTGCCGCCGATCTTGACGTTGTTGCCGATGCGGATGTTGCCGAGCACCTTGGCGCCCGTGCCCACGGTGACGTTATCGCCGAGCGTTGGGTGGCGTTTGCCGGTCTCGTTGCCGGTGCCGCCGAGCGTAACGCCCTGGTAGAGCACGCAGTTGTCGCCCACAATGGTGGTCTCGCCGATGACGACGCCCATGGCATGGTCGATAAAGAAGTGCTTGCCAATCTGCGCGGCAGGATGAATCTCGACGCCGGTGATGTGGCGGGTGATTTGCGAGAGCACGCGGGCGAGCGAGCGATGACCGTGCTCCCAGAGCCAGTGCTCGGGCACGTGGTTCCACTTGGCGTGCAGGCCAGGATAGGAAAGGAAGATGACCAGACCGTTTTGTGCAGCGGGGTCTTGCGCCTGGACGGTCTTGATATCCTCGCGAATGGTATTGATAAAGCTCACCGGCCGCCCTCCCTTAGCGCCATGGCAATGCGATTCAATAAAGTATAGCGATTTGCTAGGGATTAGGAAGGACAATCTTGGCGCCATTGCGCTACAGATGTCAGTTATGCAAACTTGCTGGTAATGGAGTCATGCTTTTGTGGGGTTGCGCACGAGGGGGCACCGCAACCGTATACTGGTCAACTTGGACGTATCCGCGCCCACAACTGAGAGGTTTTACTTCATGGGTTTCATCAATTTTATCGCCGAGCTGCTTAAGGATCCGCGCACCGCGATCGCCAGCTGGATCGCCGCCGGCCCGCTTATGGCCTACGGCTGCGTGTTCCTGATCATCTTTATCGAGACGGGCGTGGTGTTCTTCCCGTTCCTTCCTGGCGATTCACTGCTGTTTGCTTCGGGCTTCTTTGCCCACAACGGTGGCTTTAACATCGTGGCGCTTCTGGCCACCGCATGGGCCGCTGCCATTTTGGGCGATCAGTGCAACTTTATGATCGGTCACTTCTTTGGCAAAAAGATCATCGCTTCGGGCAAGGTCAAGGCCATGACGCCCGAGCGCATTAAAAAGTCCGAGGACTTCTTGGACAAGTGGGGCCACCTGGCTATTTTCCTGGGCCGTTTCTTCCCGTTTATCCGCACTTTTGTGCCCTTTATCGCCGGCATGGGCGGCATGCACTGGCGCAATTTTGTCATCTTTAACGTGCTGGGCGGCATTACCTGGTCGACGCTCTTCACACTGCTGGGCTACTTCTTTGGCGGCATCCCCTTTGTGCAGGAGCACTTTGAGCTGCTAATCGTCGGCATCGTTGCCGTGTCGATCATCCCGACCGTGGTCGGTCTGGTTAAGGCTAAGCTGGGCAAAAAGAACGCGTAGCTCGAGTCAGCGCGCAAACCGTGCAGTTGAGGCCCGTCACCGCTTACGGTGGCGGGCCTTTTTGCTTCGGTCAAATGAAAATACTTTAGTTAGTTAAAGAAAAACGTTTTATCCGACGCGCGTGCGGAGTACAATCTCGTGCATGCGAATCGACGTGCCATCGGCTTTGATGCTGCTCGCGTGTCCCGTCCGGCTCTACGCTCCGGGCGTGCGACGTTGCGACGCGGTCGGCCTCGGTCCTTGCGTGCGGGTTCGCGAGTATGCAACTGTGTATGTAAGGAGCGACATATGACTGTCGAGAAAAAGGATATCGATTGGGGTAGCCTCGGCTTTGGCTACATGAAGACCGATTACAGCTACGAGGCCCATTGGAAGGACGGCGAGTGGGACGAGGGTGGCCTGACCACCGACCACACCCTGCATGTCTCCGAGTGCGGCGGCATCTTCCATTACTGCCAGGAGGTCTTTGAGGGCCTGAAGGCCTACACCGCCGAGGACGGCAGCATCGTCTGCTTCCGTCCCGACATGAACGCCGAGCGTATGTACAACTCTGCGCAGCGCCTCGAGATGCCCCCGTTCCCCAAGGACAAGTTCGTTGAAGCCGTCAAGCAGGTCGTTTCTGCCAACGCCGCCTGGGTTCCGCCCTTCGGTTCCGGTGCGACCCTGTACGTGCGTCCGTTTATGATCGGCTCCGGTGACGTGATCGGCGTGGCTCCCGCTCCTGAGTACACGTTCCGCATTCTCGTGACCCCGGTCGGTCCGTACTTTAAGGGTGGCCTCAAGCCCGTCAAGCTGCGCGTTTCCGAGTATGACCGTGCGGCACCTCACGGCACCGGCAACATCAAGGCCGGCCTGAACTACGCCATGTCCCTCAAGCCCACGATGGAGGCCCATCGCGAGGGCTATGCCGAGAACCTGTATCTCGACTCCGAGTCCCGCACCTATGTCGAGGAGACCGGCGGCGCCAACGTTCTGTTCGTGAAGGAGGACGGCACGCTCGTCGTTCCGCAGTCGCACACCGACTCCATCCTGCCCTCTATCACCCGTCGCTCGCTCGTTCAGGTCGCTCAGGACCTGGGCATGACCGTTGACCAGCGTCCCGTCGAGTGGGCCGAGGTCAAGGCCGGTACCTTTGTCGAGTGCGGCCTGTGCGGCACCGCTGCCGTCATCTCCCCGGTTGGCGAGATCGACAACAAGGTTTACGGCGCCGACGAGACCGTGACCTTCCCGGCTGGCTACACCGAGATCGGCCCTGTGATGAAGAAGCTCCGCGAGACTCTGACCGGCATCCAGTCTGGTGCTGTCGAGGACAAGCACAACTGGGTTTACACCGTCGCGTAATTAGCCTTTCCTGTCCGGGCAGAGAGTAAACTCCCTCCTGGCGCGTCCTCGGACATGCAAGAAGCCCTCGCTGCGCACTTCGTGCGGCGAGGGCTTCTTGCGTCCTGCGGAGTGCGCCGGGAGGGAGCTTGCTCTCCGCCCTGCGGGCTCGGCGATGTCACAACGAACAATAATTAATCTGAATTAAAGATGGTGCGCGGCCTTTTAGGCCGCGCTTTTGTTTTGGTTCGCGCCATGTGGGGGTGGTGGCGACGTGCATTTTTGCGAGTATTCTGCAATCGAAGGCCCCTGCATACCGACCTCGGGCAAAAATCGGGAGTTCTCGATGTTTTCTACGAATGATGGGCGGGATTATGGGCTGGCAGCGTTTGATTTGCAGGGATATTCGCGGTCTTCGGCATGTATCGTGGTGCCCGAAGCTCTTGGTTATGTTGAATACTCCTAAAAATGCACGGCGCTTAGAGGGGGACCTTCGCGAAAAAAGAAACCGCCCCGTCGAAGTATGCATTCGACGGGGCGGTTTATGCATTTGGCCGATTAAGGATGCGCTGCCAAACTACTAGAACTTGACAGTCGGGGCCTGGCGGGCTGCTTCGGCGGCCTCGAAGCCCTGGCGCTCCTTAAACTGGAAGATGCCGGCAAAGATGACAGCCGGGAACGTCTGAATGGCGTTATTGTAGCTGAGCACGCAATCGTTGTAGCTCTGGCGTGCATAGCTAATCTTGTTCTCGGTATCCTCGAGCGATGCCTGCAGCTGCGTAAAGTTGGTGTTTGCCTTAAGATCGGGATAGGCCTCGGCTACGGCGAAGAGCTGGCGCAGCGCACCGGTCAGCACGTTGTCGGCTTCCATCTTGGCCTCGGGCGTGGTGGCCTTGACGGCGGTGTTACGCGCGCTGATCACGGCGGAGAGCGTCTCCTGCTCGTGCTTGGCGTAGCCCTTGACGGTCTCGACCAGGTTGGGGATCAGGTCGTTGCGGCGCTGCAGCTGCGTATCGATGTTCTGCCAAGCGTTATCGATGCGGTTACGCTTGGTGACCATGTTGTTGTAGATGCCGGCGATGGCGCAGACAATCACAATGACAACAACGATGCCGATGATGACGGTAATCATGATGTCTCCGTTTCGAATGGCCGCGGCGGCATGCGCCAGCTGCCGTTGGTATAACGCTACTAGTATACCCGCAACGTTTTGCCGTGCCGAACTTTCCGGTAAGCGTTGTGTTTTCGGCGGGGCCGGCACCGGGGCAAAGCGCGCGAGGTACAGGTGTAAGATATGCGACAGATTGACGAGTGTTGTCTTTGCCCTGAGGATGGTGATACCGGTGGACCTTCGCATTAAGAAAACCTACCGCGCCCTGTTCGATGCCTTCACCGAGCTTCTCGAGGAGCATCGTTTTGAGGACCTGACGGTTGCCATGCTGTGCGCCCGCGCCATGATTCGCCGCACGACGTTCTACAAGCACTTTCGCGACAAGAACGATTACTTTGCCTTTTATATCGATGAGCTTATGTCGGGCTTGCCGCAAAAACAGCCCGATGAGGCCGGTGCGGTGTCTGCCGAGGACGTGCGCGCGCTTCGACACGCGATTTTGGACGATGCCATGGATTTGATTCTGACGCACGAGCGGCTCATGGATAACATTTTGGCAAGCAGCATGTCGGGCATGTTGACCAGCGTTATTTGCGACCGCATTGCCCGCTCCATCCGCGAGCGTGTGATGAACGTGCTTGCCGAGGATGCCCTGGCCCCCGTGTCACTCGAGACGACGTCTGAGTTTGTCGCCGGCGGTATTATTCGACTTTTCACGATATGGTGGGAATCGGGCCACGATCTTGAGCGTCGACCTGAGATAGCCGACGTGGTCGATGCGTTGTTTGAGCGGACCATGACACCGGTGCATCACTAGGAGTGGCGGAGAGAGGGGGATTCGAACCCCCGGAACGCTCTCGCGCTCAACGGTTTTCAAGACCGCCGCATTCAACCGCTCTGCCATCTCTCCGTGAGTCGTAATGATAGCATCGTTTTGAATTTGCAACAGGGAAGGCGAACGATGACGATCACCGAAATCGACGAGAAGTTCATGCGCGAGGCGCTGGCGGAGGCGCGAGCCGCCGCGGCGGTGGGCGAGGTGCCCATCGGAGCCGTAGTGGTGCGCGACGGCGAGATCGTCGCGAGGGCGCACAATCGGCGCGAGCTCGATCAGGATCCTTCGGCTCATGCAGAGTTCGCGGCCCTGTGCGCTGCCGCTCGGTCGCTCGGCCGCTGGCGTCTTTCCGATTGTACGGTCTATGTGACGTTGGAACCCTGCTGCATGTGCGCGGGCCTTATGGTCAACGCGCGCGTGGGGCGCTGCGTGTATGGCGCGGCTGATGCCAAGGCGGGCGCGCTGGGATCCCTGTATGACCTCAATGCCGACTCGCGCCTGAATCATCGGTTCAATGTGACCGCCGGCGTACTGGCGGATGAATGCCGCGAGCTGCTGAGTAGCTATTTTGGCGGTCTGCGCGGAGCGGGCGGCGCTGATTGCGGTTGTGGGGCCGATCTTGAAGCACACGCCGCTCACGCCGCAGCGCTTGCAGGTGCCGGTGAGGATGCTGGCACGGCGGTTGACTTTGGTCCTGCATGCCGTCGGCCCCGCCGTGTGCTGCTGGCGATCGACTCCTTTAAGGGCAGCGTTTCGAGCGCGCAGGCGGAGGCAGCGGTTGCCGAGGGCATGCGCCATGTGTGGCCCGATGCCGAGCTGAACGCTTTGCCGCTGGCAGATGGCGGTGAGGGGACGCTCGATGCCGTTGCCGCGTGCGGCGGTGAGATTGTGACCTGCGAGGTTGCGGGACCCTTTGGCGATGGTGTGCCTGCCCGGATGTTAGTGGACGGCGAGCACGAGTCGGTTGTTATTGAGATGGCCGAAGCAGCAGGCATCGGGTACTCACCTTGCACGGAATCGGCGGCGCTGGCTGCTACAACCTATGGCGTGGGCGAGCTGATGCTCCGTGCAGTTCGTGTCGGGGTAAAGACTATCTATATTGGCTTGGGCGGCAGTGCCACCAACGACGGTGGCGCCGGCATGCTGCAGGCGCTGGGCGCGCGTGTGGTCGATGATCAGGGATGCGATGTCGCCCCCGGTCTTGCCGGCCTTGAGCAGGTGGCGAGCGTTGATTTGGCGCCAGCGCTGCAGGCTTTGGATGATGCTCGTATCGTTGTGCTTTCCGATGTCGAGAATCCGCTCGTGGGGCGTCGAGGCGCACTGGCGGTGTTTGGCGGGCAGAAGGGCCTGCCGGCGGATGATGTCGAGGCGCTGCGCAGATACGACGGCTGGATGGTCGGCTACGGTCGCCTGCTCGATGCGGCAATTTTCGAGGCGCGAGCCCAGGGGTTGTTGCGCACACCCGAGGGCGCACGGACATTTGGCTCGGTGCTCGGCGTGCCCGGCGCGGGCGCTGCCGGTGGCTTGGGAGCCGCGTTGCTGGCGCTCGGTGCGGAGCTGCGCTCGGGTGTAGAGACGGTGCTCGATCTCGTGGGGTTTGACGAGCGCGTGCGCGATGTCGACCTGGTCATAACAGGCGAGGGCAATATGGACGAGCAGTCCGCCGCCGGTAAGGCGCCGGTGGGTGTGGCTCGCCGCGCCAGGCGATATGGCAAGCCGGTGGTCGCCGTCGTGGGCGGCCGTGCTGACAACCTGAACGCGGTATATGAGCAAGGTATCGACTTGGTACTGCCGATCTGCCGCAAGCCCATGCCTCTCGACCAGGCGCTCAATCCTCAGGAAGCCACAACCAACCTCATCTTCGCCGGTGAGTCAGCCGCCCAAGCCTACGACCTCGCTCGCCTCTAAAACCCATCCCCTCGATAAGTTGCGGTGAAATACGGAGTGTTTTTGCCTTTAAGGTGCCAATTCAGTCCGTATTCCACCGCAACTTCGAGAATGGCCATTCGAGGTTGGCCGCCTTGTGCCTTGGGTCGGACCGTTTGCCACGAAATGCGACCATCTACTACGTTCAACCGGCCACCTTCGACCATCCCGGAATTTGCAAAAACAAAACCGCAGGTAGAAAGCTTGCCGATTTTCGAAAAGCCGGCTATGGTTGACCCCTGCGGCCTAAACGTAGTAGATGGGCTCTTTCTGTGGTGCGGCACCAAGCCGGTCATTTTGGGATCGGACTATTTTGACTACTCATTGGCTGCTCTGGCAATCGGGCTGCAAAAGTAGTCAAAAAAGCTCCGTCCCAAATTAGCTACCTTGCTCTGGCGGGCGGGAGCAGGTAAGATATACCGAGCGCCTAGCGCGTTCGATGGGTTCGGATGACGACATGTTCCGAATCTGGTCAGGTCCGGAAGGAAGCAGCCATAAGGAGCCTCTGTCGGGCATCCGAATCCATCGAGCGCACGGGCTTTCTTTTTGCGCGGTTTTACCAAACCGCGCAATGCTCGACGCTGCGCGCCACCCAGAGCGACAATTTGTCATTCAAAAGGCAAGGCATGACCAGAAGGTCTATGCCTTGCCTTTTTCATGCCAACTTGTTCGCTCTG
>UQHZ01000037.1 GCA_900541055.1 uncultured Collinsella sp. | reverse complement strand
GGGCTCGGAGATGTGTATAAGAGACAGGGGATTAAGAGTCCCCTGCTCTACCAACTGAGCTAACGACCCGATATCAACACGAAGCAAGAACTGGGGTGGGTAAAGGGACTCGAACCCTCGACCTACGGGACCACAACCCGTCGCTCTAGCCAACTGAGCTACACCCACCGTGTCCTGTGCGCTTCGCGCTCGACTATTATTGCAAGGAACGCCACGCGATGCAAGCCCCAATTTTCAAGAATTTTGAAAAGAGTTTTTCGAGCGCGTTTCGAGCAATTCCCACCGGTTCCATAGGAGTAAACTTGCCCCACTGCAAATCCTCGAAAGGACCGGCATGAAAGAACTCTCCAACCGCACGGCAACATTTACCGATTCGGTCATCCGCCGCATGACACGCATCTCCAATAAGTACGATGCCGTCAATCTCTCGCAGGGCTTCCCCGACTTCGATCCTCCGGCGCAGCTGCTCAACAGCCTGAGCACCATCGCCGCCGACCCCAAGCCGCTCTACCACCAGTACTCCATTACCTGGGGCTCCCAGGCCATGCGCGAGGCGCTCGCCGCCAAACAGGAGCACTTTATGGGCATGCCGATCGACCCCAACCAGAATATCGTGGTCACCTGCGGCTCCACCGAGGCCATGATGGCCGCCATGATGACGGTTACGAACCCCGGAGACAAGGTCGTCATCTTCTCGCCGTTCTACGAGAACTACGGCGCTGACACCATTCTCTCGGGTGCCGAGCCCATCTATGTACCGCTCAACCCGCCCACATTCGACTTTGACCGCGAGGCGCTCGAGGCTGCCTTCCGCGACAACGACCCCAAGGCCATCGTCCTGTGCAACCCTTCCAACCCCTGCGGCAAGGTCTTTACGCGCGAAGAGCTCACCTTTATCGCCGACCTGTGCAAAAAGTACGACGCGTACTGCATCACCGACGAAGTCTACGAGCACATCGTCTACGCGCCCCATGAGCACGTCTACATGGCCACGCTGCCCGGCATGTTCGAGCGAACCATCAGCTGCAGCTCGCTGTCTAAGACGTACTCCATCACCGGCTGGCGTCTGGGCTACACCATCGCCCCGGCCCAGATCACCGAGCGCATCAAGAAGGTCCACGACTTTCTCACCGTGGGTGCCGCCGCTCCCCTGCAGGAAGCCGTTGTCACCGCCCTCAACTTCGACGACAGCTATTACGATGAGGTCCTCGACCTCTACACCGCCAAACGCGACCTGTTCTGCCAGGGGCTCGATAGCATCGGTCTTGAGCATAACGTGCCGCAGGGCGCCTACTACGTCATGATGGACATCTCTGAGTTTGGCTATGACAGCGACCTCGAATTCTGCGAGGACCTCGCATCCAAGGTGGGCGTGGGCGCCGTGCCCGGCTCGAGCTTCTTCCGCGAGCCCGTCAACCATCTGATTCGTTTCCACTTTGCCAAGCGGGACGAGACGCTTAACGCGGCACTGGAGAACCTCAAGTCGCTACGTGATAAAATCAAGCCGCGCGGGTAAGGACGGCCCGGCAACTAAAGCAACCAAAGAAGCCCCGCACCGCCCGCCACGTTGCGAGGCTTCTTTTTATAGCGCTTTCTTAAATGGTTTAGAGCCCTATACTTTAGTCACGGAGCAACTCGTCCCAGAGAGAGGAATACTATGGCAGAACAGCAGCTTATCGGAGCGCTCGAGGCCGGCGGCACCAAGATGGTCTGCGCCACGGGCTATGCAGACGGTACGGTCCTGGAGCGTGAGCAGATCGCGACCACGACCCCGCAGGAGACCGTTGAGGCCGTCAATGCATGGTTTGCCGACAAGGGCATCGCCGCGCTGGGCATCGGCGCCTTTGGCCCCACCGCAGTCAACCCTGCCTCGCCCCAATACGGCAAGATCCTGGAGACGCCCAAAACGGCATGGCGCTACTTTGACCTGCTGGGCACTATCCAAAACGAGCTCAATATCCCCTGCGGCTACGACACCGACGTCAACGTCGCCTGCCTGGGCGAGGTCACCTTTGGTTGCGCCCAGGGCCTCACTGACGTTGTGTATCTGACCATCGGCACCGGCGTGGGCGCCGGCGTGCTCTCGGGCGGTAAGCTCGTACACGGCATGATGCATCCCGAGGCCGGCCACATCCTGGTCACGCGCGACCCGCGCGACACCATTGGCGAGCACAGCGCCTGCCCCTTCCACGACAATTGCCTCGAGGGTCTCATCGCCGGCCCCGGCGTTAAAAAGCGCTGGGATGGCAAGAGCGCCGGAGACATGGCCGATGACCCGGAGGCCATGGACCTGCTCGCAGGCTATCTGGCACAGGCGCTCATGACCTACACGCTGTGCTACGCGCCGCAAAAGATCATCATCGGTGGCGGCGTGGCCGACCACACCCCCATCGTGCCGCTCGCGCGCAAGAAGTGCGCCGAGATGCTCAACGGTTATATCGTCACGCCCGAGGTCAACGACATCGATACCTATATTGTCAACAACAGCCTTGAGGGCAAGCAGGGCATCATGGGCTGCCTGGCCCTGGGCGCGCAGGCGCTTCAGTAACAGACGCACCCACAGGGCGTGGCGCGCCCGGCAAATCCAACCTACGGAACGACGCCACCACGCCCTATATAAGCCCTCTAATAAAAAAGGCCGCCTAGCACCAAGCATACGTCCTAGGCGGCCTTTTTGGCACATATGAGCGATCGTTGTAGATATCGGAGCACAACGCCCGTTGCCGCTCCACAGCAGTCGATCATCACATCGGTGATCATGCCGGCGCGTCCCGGCACAAAGAGCTGAATCGTCTCGTCGATCGAAGGAATCAGCAGCAGGAACACCGCCGTGGGCAGCAGCACGTCAAAGGTGCGCCGGCCCTCAAAATCAAAGGCGTGCGTTGCCAAGATGCCGAGCACCATATACTCGGTAAAATGCGCGCACTTGCGAACAACAAAGTTGGTCACCCATTCATATGGAAGTCCCACGCCGTGCAGGAAACCGCGGATAGCTTCCATGACCGTTAGGCTCAGCGAGCCCGACCCCGAGCCGGGAACCAGCGAATTGCCCCAGATCAAGAGCGCCATCAGGCAGGTCACGACCGCCCATTTTCGATTGATCTTAACCATGCAGAAGTTATGCCTCCGCGCGGAGCGGCGCGAAGCTGGCGGTACCGCCCTCGATAACGCTCAGGTAGGCACGGCCCGTACGCTTGGCGGTAGAGGACTGCAGGCGCTCGATCTCCTCCTCGAGGATCTGATTGACGCGCTCGTGACGACGGTTTTCCATAATGCCGGCGGCAATAGCCTCGGCCCGCTCGATGCTCTCGCGCGAGATACGGGCAGTATCCTCGGGGAACACAGCGCTGTGACGGCCGACATAGGCGGGGGCAGCAGGCTGAGGGGCAGCGACGGGAGCGGGGGCTGCAACAGGAGCAGGCTCGTCAATCTCATCCAGAATCGCGGTGGCGGCGGCCCACATGTCCTCGTGGCCCGAGTAATCAGCCATGGGGACATCAACCTCGAGTGAGGCATCCGGAAGGTCGCCGGTGTCGATGCGATCTTGGGCATCAATCGATGCGGTGATGGCTGCAGGCTCATCGAGGTCATCGAGATCGATGTCCGCGGCACCGGAGATGATAGGCATGCTGGCGAGGTTTGCATTGTACGGCGCAGCCTCAGCCGCCTGCTGCTGGGCAGGAGCGCCCCACAGCGAGCTTTCGGCGGCACGGCGGGCGGCAACGGCCTCCTCGTCCGCAGTCATGGCTTCATCAACGTACGAATTGTCGGCAGAAGCGTTCGCGTCCGCCGAGGTAGCGCTGTAGGCGTTATTGGCTGCCGCGTTGGCGACGAGTGCCACGAAAGCCGCCGTGCTGCCCGCAGGGGCGGCCTGGGAGCCAGACACGGCGCGTGCCGCGGCGGCAATGTCATCGCGATTGTAAGAACCGGTCTTTCCACCGTTGGTGAGCTCGTCGATTGCGACCTGGTAGACATCGCGCGAACGCACGGGATCGCAGCTGACCGGGGAATCGTCATCGAGCATACTGTCGATCATAGACCAGGCCTCGGCCTCATCCATGGCGTTAGCCGCGCGCGCGATGGTGGGAACGCCATCGTCGGCGTGGCGGTGCTGGAACGCACCGGTCAGGCCGGAGAGAAATGCGGAAGAGGGCTGTGCGGCATTGGCCTGGTCGGCCGGGACCGCAGGCTGAGGTGCCGCCCCCTGCTGCTGCGCGGGAATCGAGGCGGTCTTGAACTCGTTATGGGTCCGGCCAAACTGAGCGGCGCCGCCCACGGCATCGGGCTCAAACAGGCGGCCATCGTGCTCGGCACGATACTCGGAGATGCCCAGCGAGGCGGCGTAGATACCCACGCCCGCCACCGCACCAACGGCAAAGGGAACCGCGCCCGCGACAACCGTCTCGTTGACCGACGAGAACGGCAACGTCGCGGCATACATCACCACGGGGGCGGCAAGGCCGATCCCACAGGAAAGTCCGGCAAGGACTGCTCGTTGTGTTGCATCAGAAGAAGCCATGAGCTCTCCCCATCTTCCAGCACCCAAATCGCATCATTTAGTTGGCTGCGCGAGAGAAGATGAAGCGGGACATGCGTCCCAAAGCAACGGTATATGGTTCGTTTCATCTGCGTTTTCCGTCGCGAAGCTTAAAAGTTATTATGCGAAACCGACCCTCCGATTGCAAGCGATGAGGCCGGATTATGGCTCGAAAACTGCTGCTTGTCGGTCATAAGGTCAGAAAATGTTGCCGAGTGGCGCCGTAAAGAAAGGGCCGGGGCATAAACCCCGGCCCGATTGCCCGCTCTTATGGCGATATAGCGTGCGGCTTTTGGTCTAAAACGTCTGCTCGTAGTCGCTGTGCTTTTTGGCCGAACGCACCAAGAACTCCTGATTGGTGTTGGTGCCCTTAAGGCCCTTAATAAACGACGCCGCCGCGCGCTCGGTGTTGTTCATGCCGGCGAGAATGCGACGCAGGCCGAAGACAAACGGGCGCATCTGCTCGTCGACCAGCAGGTCCTCGTTGCGCGTACCGGAGGCAACGGGGTCGATGGCCGGGAAGATGCGACGGTCGGCGAGGTCGCGGTCGAGCTTGAGTTCCATGTTGCCGGTGCCCTTGAACTCCTCAAAGATGACCTCATCCATCTTGGAGCCGGTGTCGATAAGGGCGGAGGCGAGGATGGTGAGCGAGCCGCCGTTTTCGATATTGCGGGCTGCACCCAGGAAGCGCTTGGGCGGGTAGAGGGCTGCCGAATCGACGCCGCCCGAAAGGATGCGGCCCGAGGCGGGTGCCGCCAGATTGTAGGCGCGGGCAAGACGCGTGATGGAGTCGAGCACCACCACGACATCGCCGCCCAGCTCCACAATGCGCTTGGCACGCTCGATGACGAGCTCGGCCACGCGGGTGTGGTTGTCGGCGGGCATATCGAAGGTCGAGGCCACGACCTCGCCCTTAATGGAGCGCTGCATATCGGTGACCTCTTCGGGGCGCTCGTCGACGAGCAGACAAATGAGGTGCACCTCGGGGTTGTTGATCGAGATGGACTGGCAGATCTTCTTAAGGATCGTTGTCTTGCCGGCCTTGGGCGGCGACACGATCAGGCCACGCTGGCCCTTGCCAATCGGCGACACGATATCGATGGCGCGACCGGTGATGGAATCCTTGCCGTGCTCCATGCGCAGCGGCTCGTTGGGATAGACCGGGGTAAGGTCGCCGAACTTGGGGCGGTTGCGGATCTGCTCGGGATCCATGCCGTTAACGGTCGTGATCTTGGCGAGGCCGGCTCGCTTGTCGCCGCCGCGCGAGGGGCGCAGCGAACCCTCGATGACATCACCCGTGCGCAGGCGTGCGGAGCGGATGAGGTAAGCGGGGACGAAGGCGTCTTCATTGGACTTCATGTAACCGTGGGCATGGATGATGCCGGAGCCGTCCGGGCGAATCTGCAGGATGCCCTTAATATCGCGGAAGCCCTCGGCCTTCGCGGCGGTCGTGTAGATCTCCTCGACAAGCTCGGCCTTCTTCTTGCCGGTCGTCTCGATCTCGAACTCTTTTGCCTTCTCGCGCAGCTCGGCGACCTTCATGGCCGCAAGCTCCTCGCGTGAAAGCGTGGGCTCGGTGGGGGCGGCGTTGCGCTCCTTGTTGCGCTGCTTGCGGTCGCGCTGGCGGTTGCGGCGGTCGTTGTTGCGCTCGTCCTTGCGCTCGTTGCGCTCGTCGTTGCGCTTGTGCTGGCGACGGTTGGGGCGAGCGCCGTCTTCGGCCTCGGCGGGCGCGGCGCCATCGGTTGCGGCGGCATCGGCGTTAGCCGCAGTATCATCGCTGGCCTCGGCCTTGGAATCGCCCTGCAGCTCGGCCTCGGCCTGCTGCTCGGACGCCTTGGCCTTAGCGGACTTCTTACGACCGCGCTTGGGCTTCTCGGACGCAGACTGTTCGACGTCTTGGGGCTCGGCGGCATCAGTCGATGCATCGGCGGTCGTCTCGGCGGAATCCTCGGACGCACCCTTCTTGGCAGTCTTGGCCTTGGACGTGCGCTTAGCAGCAGTACGATGGCTGCGACCAGGACGGACGTCGGCGGGCTCGACATCGGCGGGAGCGGCCTCGGAAGTCGTAGCATCCTGGACGGGTGCATCGGCAGCGGTTGCAGACTCGGCGGTCGCCGCAGCATCCCGAGCGGCTGCAGCTGCGGCTGCGGCCTTCTCTGCCTCGACGAAGGCCTTGGGCTTGCGACCGCGACGGTGCGGGCGCAAAGCCGGATCGACAACGGGAACTTCGCTGGCCTCGACAGGCGCAGCGGACTCAGCAGGCGATGCGCCCTCCCCTGCCGCGGAACGAACCGAAGCCTCGGTGAGCTCGAGGGTTACCTGATCGGCAACCTGCTCGGCCTTAGCAGCCGTGCGACGGCGTGTGCGCGGTGCCGGCTTCTCGGTCGGCTGGTCGGCGGCAGGTGTCTCGGGCACAGACGGAGCTGCAAGCTCGGTCAGAGCCGCGGCCTCGCGCTCGGCAGCACGACGGCGGGCGCGCACCACCTGAGCCTCGCTAATCTGCGCCAACGCACGCGCCTGCGCGACCTCATCGGAAATCGGCTCCGAGGAGTCAGCTGCAACGGTGCGCTTGACGCGCGTCGTGCGCGTGGTACGGCGCTTGGGCTTGGTGACCTCCTCGCCGTCAGCAGCAGACTTGGCCGTGCGGCGCGTACGCTTGGGCTTTGCCGGAGCAGCCTCCTCACCAGTTGCAGGCACGGCCTTCTCAGCCGCTGAAGGCGTAGGCGTCGAAGCAGCCTTAGGCGTCTCAGGAGCCGAGGCTTGCGCGGGCGCCGCGACCTGGTCCAACGCAACCGGTGCAGCGGGAGCGGCTTGCGTCGTCGTTATTTCGTTTTCTTGCTGTTGATCAGACACAGTGTTTGCTCAACTTTCTTTTCAAGCCCTGTGATCACATGCTCCCTGCATAAACCTTCAGGGCGGCTAAACAGTCTAGCTCCGTCAAATACCGACGGACATCATTGATCTGTATCGAGATATTTGCGTCATATACGCAGCGTTAGTGTAACACAACCGCAACCACCTGCAACTTAGTCATTGAGGACGTTCTTAAACGACTAGTCAAAAGGGACAATCTTTGGTTTAACACCCACAAATCTGACTGCCTCCGCCAAAACTGTGGCGGTTTACTACGATGAATCGCTCAACCGCGATCACTCCGAAACTTGTTGAACTAAAACCGCAGGTAGATGCCTTGCACTTTTTTGCGAAAAGCCGGCGTAGTTGGAATTTCTCATTTCATCGTAGTAAACCGGCATAGTTTCGTATTTCCAGCAGTTCCAAATTCGTCAATACGTCGGCGTTTGTGCAAAAAGCCCGACCTCCGCATGGAGATCGGGCTTATAGGGCTCAGCAAAGCCGAACCTACACGGTCAAATGACTCGCAGATTACATCTGCTCGGGCGCGGAAACGCCAACGAGGGTGAGCACCAGGGCGAGCGTCACACGGACGGCATCGCAAGCGGCCAGACGGGCACGCGAAAGCTCGGGGTCGACGGGACGGCCCTCGCTCGGCAGCACCTGACAGGCAGCGTAGAAGCTGTGGAAGTCGCCGGCGAGTTCCTCGGCAAAGTGCGTCAGACGGAACGGAGCGCGGTCGCGAGCGCAGCTGGCGATGAGGTCGGTGAGCTCGTTGAGCTTACGCGAAAGGGCGAGCTCGGTCGGGTCTGTCAGCAGCGAGTAATCGACGTTCTCACCGATGGCCTTGGCGGCGACGGCCTTCATGCCCATCTCGTCAGCCTGCTCGGGCGTAACGTCTGCGGCACGACGCAGGATGGAGCACACGCGAGCGTGAGCGTACTGCACGTAGTACACCGGGTTGGAGTTGTCGCGCTTCTTGACGGCCTCGATATCGAAGTCGACCATCTGGTTGGAGCTCTTGGAGATGAGCGTGTAGCGAGCGGCGTCGGAGCCGACCTCGTCGACGAGCTCCTGCAGGGTCACCATGGTGCCCTTGCGCTTGGACATACGGACGGGCTTGCCGTTGCGCAGCAGATTGACGAGCTGGCCCAGCAGAACCTCAAACTTGCCGGGATAGCCAAGAGCGTCGCAGACGCAGCGGACGCGCTCGATGTAGCCGTGGTGGTCGGCGCCCCAGATGTCGATGACGTGGTCGACGCGCTGGAACTTATCCCAGTGATAGGCAACGTCGGAGGCGAAGTAGGTGTACTCGCCATCGGACTTGATCAGGACGCGGTCCTTGTCGTCGCCCAGGTCGGTGGAGCGGAACCACAGGGCACCGTCCTTGGTGTAGAGGTAGCCCATCTTGTCGAGCTTCTCAAAAGCGCGGTCGACGGCGGAGGTGCCGGCGGTCTCGCCCTCGGTGTCCTTCACGTACAGAGAGCGCTCGGAGAACCAACGATCGAAGTCGCAGTTAACGGCGTGGCAAAGGTCGCGCATGTTGTCGACCATCTTTACATAGCCGCGCTCGCGGAAGCTCTCCATGCGCTCCTGCGGATCGGCGTTGACCCACTTATCGCCGTCGGTGCGCCAGAACTCGGCAGCCTCGTCGATGATGTAGTCGCCGCCGTAGGAGTCCTTGCCCAGAGTCTCGGCAAAGTTGTCCTGATACGGATGGGTCTCGGGGTGCTCATCGTTCTCGTCGGCAACAAAGGCGTCGCGGTCGGCGATCAGCAGCTTGTGAGCCTCGTCGATATCCACGCCCTGCTTGGCGATGATGTCGGCAAGCTGCATATAGCGCGTGCTGATGGAGTTGCCGAAGGTGTTCATCTGAGAGCCGTGGTCGTTGATGTAGAACTCGCGCTGAATGTCGTAACCGGCGTGATCCATAACACGGCAAAGGGAGTCGCCCAGAGCGGCCCAGCGGCCATGGCCGATGTGCATGGGGCCGACGGGGTTGGCGGAGACGAACTCGACCTGGGTCTTCAGGCCGCCACCGACGTTGGACTTAGCGAAGTCCATGCCCTTCTCGCGGGCCTCGCCAAAGATGGCGTTCTTGACGGCAACGGAGAGGTAGAAGTTGATGAAGCCGGGGCCTGCGATCTCGACCTTCTCGATTGCGGGGTCCTCGGGCATATGGGCAACGACGGCCTCGGCGATCTTGCGCGGGGCGCAGTGAGCCAGCTTGGCGGACTTCAGGGCCATGGTGGAGGTCCACTCGCCATGAGAAGTGTCAGCCGGTCGCTCGATAGCGCAATCGTCAAGTTCAAATGCGGAAAGGTCGCCGGCCTCCTGGGCCGCAGCAAGCGCAGCGCGTACCAGCTCTTCAATCTTCTCGGGCATAGATCCTCCTTGTGTTAAAGCCCCCGAGCTCTTGGTCACTCGTAGGGCAAAAGCCAGAGTTTGTAGCACTCTATCACAAGCGACGGGCACTGTCGCAGGGTAAAGCCAATCGATATTGCATATGCACAAAATTGACTACAGCTTGTATGGAGTCACTCAAAGATGCCAGTCTGCCTGCAGATTATGCAGGCGTTGAAAATGCATAAAGGTGTGAATGAGCTGCGCCTGTTATCGAATACTCTTACCTATCGGAGTTGTGTGCTTTTCCTGCATAAAGTAAGGGTTTGCGCACGTCAGCGTGTTATTCTAGACATACGTAAATTCGTATAAGTTGGAGGTAGCATGTTCTCAATCGGTCAACACGTCATTCATCCGGGTCAGGGAGTCTGCACCGTCGTCGGTTTTAGGGACGACACACCGCAGCCCATGCTACTGCTCGAGACCAAGCAGGGACATGCGCAGACGATCCTCATGTACCCCGTGGCGCAGGCCGACCGTTTGCACGCCGCCATCTCGCAGCAAGATGCCGAGCACCTGCTGAGCCACTATGACGAGCTGGAGTGCGACACTTTTACCGAGCGCAACAGTTCACTTGAGGAGACGCACTTTAAGCAGCAGCTCAAGCTGGGCGCGCCCGAGACGGTCCGCGTGGCAAAGACCATGATGCACCGCATTCGCCAGGCCGAGGAAGCTGATAAAAAACCCAGCTCCTACTACATGCGCGTACTCAAGGAGGCCAAACGCCGCTCCATCGAGGAGTTCGCCGTGGCCTTGGGCGTCACCGAGGAGGCCGCCGAAGCCCGCCTAGCCCAAGCCGCCCTCAACTAACCCATCCGCGCCAAAAACCACCACAAAGGGGACAGGCACCTTTGTGGTGGTTTTCTTGTTCTAGTAGTATTCATTCTTATCGATACCCACGAGCACAAGGAGTCTGTTATGTCAGAGCCGCTTACCGCCGGAATCACCCGCGACCGCGCGTTCGAACTGCTCAACGAGCACAACAAGGACCCGTTCCACATCACCCATGGCGAGACGGTCGAGGGCACTATGCGCTACTTTGCGCGCGAGTTCGACCCCGAGAACGAGGAGTTTTGGGGCACCGTCGGTCTGCTGCACGACCTGGATTGGGAGGAGCATGAGGACGACCCCATGAACCACACCATCTATGCTGCCAAGATTCTTAAGGATGAAGGTGCGTCTCCCGAGCTCATTCGCGCCATCCAGACGCACACGTCGGACTTCAATACCTCGCTGCCCAAGCCCGAGCTGCAGATGGAAAAGATCCTGTTTGCCTGCGATGAGCTCACCGGCCTGATCGGCGCTGCAGTCATCATGCGCCCGAGCAAGAGCGTTATGGACTTTACGACCAAGTCGCTCAAGAAGAAGTTCAAGGACAAGCGCTTTGCCGCCGGCTGCTCGCGCGACGTGATTTCGCAGGGCGCCGAGATGCTGGGCTGGGAGCTTCCTGAGCTCTTCGACCGCACCATCGCAGCCATGCAGTCCTTCGCCCCCGACCACGATACCTTCCAGGCCTAACCGCCCGCGCCACTTAAATCCACCACAAAGGGGAAAGGCACCTTTGTGGTGGTTTTTGTTTGCGCGGACGCTAGGGGCGAACCTGGCCGGTGCCTCGGAGCTTGTATTTGTAGGTGGTGAGGGCCTCGGCGGCAAAGGGGCCACGGGCGTGGAGTTTTTGGGTCGAGATGCCGATCTCGGCGCCCAGGCCAAACTCGCCGCCGTCGGTGAAACGCGTGCTGGCGTTGGAGTACACGGCCGAGGCATCGACCGCATCCAGGAAGCGCTCGCAAGCATCCGTATCCTCGGCAACGATGGCCTCGGAGTGCATCGTGCCGTAGCGGTTGATGTGTGCGATGGCCTCGTCCTCGTTTGCCACGACCTTCACGCTCATCTCGAGCGCCAGGTACTCGCGACCCCAGTCCTCCTCAGTCGCGGCGACGTAGTTGTCGCCCTCGGCAAGCCCGGCGTCGGCGCATGCGGCGCACGTGGCCTCGTCGCCGTGAATGAGCACGCCGTGGTCGTGCAATACAGCAACGACCGCAGGCAAAAACGCATCGGCCACAGCACGGTCGACCAGCAGCGACTCGGCGGCATTGCACACGCCTACGCGCTGGGTCTTGGCATTAACGATAATGTTGAGCGCCTTATCAAAGTCGGCGGATTCATGCACGTAGATGTGGCAGTTGCCCGTGCCCGTCTCGATCACCGGCACAAGCGACTCGCGCACGCAGCGCTGGATCAGGCCTGCACCTCCGCGCGGAATGAGTACGTCGACAATACCGCGGAGCTTCATGAGCTCGCCGGTAGCCTCGCGGTCGGTGGACTCGATCATCGACACGGCCTCGCGCGGGAAGCCCTTGGCCTCGAGCGCATCGGCCAGCAGCTCGGCGATCATGGCACACGAGTGATAGGCCAGCGAGCCGCCGCGTAGAATGCAGGCGTTGCCGGTACGGATGCAGATGCCTGCGGCGTCGGCCGTCACGTTGGGGCGCGCCTCGTAGACCATGGCGACCAGGCCCAACGGCACGCTCACGCGGGTCAGGTCCACACCGCTCGCAAGCACGCGGTGGTCGAGCACGCGGCCGACGGGATCGGGCAGCTCGGCGAGCTTCTCCAAACCGGCGGCCATGCCCTCGACGCGCTCAGGCGTCAGCAGCAGACGGTCGAGCAGACCGGCTGAAGTGCCCGCATCGCACGCGGCGGACATATCGAGCTCGTTAGCGGCGACGATGGAGTCGACACCGTTGCGCAGTGCTGCGGCCATGGCGCGCACGGCCTCCTGACGCTGCTCATCGCTCGCCGTGGCAAGCGAGGCCGACGCTGCCTTGGCGGCAACGGCAAGATCGTGGACATACGTGGCTATATCGACCGACATGGACGGCCCTTTCTCCTAGAAGTTTGCAACCATGGTAGCCGATTTGCGCATGGCCTCGCCCGCGGCGGTAGAATTGGTCAACCCGAAACACCGCAACGAACGGAAGACTCACATGGCCCTCATCACTTCGTACCACGTCCCCGGCCTTTATGTCGAGGACCACAGCATCGACGTCCCCCTTGACTGGCGCGGCCTGGAGCCGATGCTCCTGGCCGTCGGCAGCACCATGCGCCGCGGCGCCATGCCGGCACCAATCGCCGGCGCGCCCGAGAGCATCAAGCTCTTCTACCGCGTGGTTTGCGCGCCCGACCGCATCAACGACGATCTGCCGCTGCTCCTGTTTTTGCAGGGCGGCCCCGGCGGCGAGAGCCCGCGTCCGCTGTCGCCCACAAGCGACGGCTGGATCGAGGAGGCCGTCAAGCACTTCCGCGTGGTCCTGCCCGACCAGCGCGGCACCGGGCGCAGCAGCTGTGTAGACGGGCGCACGATTGCCGCACTGGGCGAGCGCGCGACGGCGGCCGGCTCCGATGCCGCACGCTCGCAGGCGGATTTCCTCAAGCGCCACCTCGCCAGCTCCATCGTGCGCGATTTTGAGTACCTGCGCCTGGTGGGCTTTGGCGGCAAGCCCTGGGTCACACTCGGGCAGAGCTACGGCGGCTTTTTGACGTTGAGCTATCTGTCGCTCTTCCCCGAGGGCATAGCGGCAAGCTTTACCTGCGGCGGCATCCCCCACGTGCCGGCGAGCGCAAGCGAGGTCTACGCGCACACCTTCCCGCGCATGGCCGCCAAGACGCAGCAGTATTATGACCGCTACCCCGCTGACGTCGACCGCGTGGCAGCCCTGGCCGATGCGCTCGAGGCCCAGAAGCCCGTGCTGCCCGACGGCTCGCCGATGACGGTCGAGCGCCTACAGCTCATGGGCAGCGACTTTGGCATGAAGCCGAGCTTTGAGCGCATGCATTGGATTATCGATCACGCGTTTGTTACTGGCGACGGTACGCTTAGCTGCGGCTCCTCGGTATCCGACAGCTTTTTGATGCGCGCCTTCGAGCGCACCAACACGCGTACAAACCCGCTGTACTGGACGCTGCAGGAGTTTATCTACGCCGACGGCGACACCATGCCCATTCGCTGGGCCGCAGCAGAGGAGAAGGCCCATCGTGCCGAGTTCGACACACTCGCGCGCCCGCTCATGTTTACCGGCGAGGCCATGTTCCCGTGGATGTTTGAGCAGATGCCCGAGCTTATGCCGTTTAAGCCCGCCATGGACCTGCTGATGGAAAACACCAGCTGGGACAAGATCTACGACCCGCAGCGCCTAGCCTGCAACGAGGTGCCACTCCAGGCCGCGGTGTATTTCGACGATATGTACGTCGATTCGGGCATGCAGCTCGATACGCTCAGCCGCGTGGGCAACTCGCATGCCTGGGTGACCAACGAGTTCGAGCACGACGGCCTGCACGGCAGCGCGGTGTTCAAGCACCTCTTCGACGAAGCGCTCAACCGCGGAGACCTGCGCCGGATCTTCTAGCTAAGGAGTGTCCCAAAGTGCCGGCACAAAGGGAACGTCCCCAAGTGCCAGGTTAATGAAGTCATTGCAGAAAGAGGACGAAAAGCGAAAACGCCCCTAAGCGGACAAGGTGACGTGAAAGAGGAGGGCATTGACCCTGTCTCTTATACACATCTGACGCTGCCGACGAACTC
>UQHZ01000036.1 GCA_900541055.1 uncultured Collinsella sp. | reverse complement strand
CGTAGCGGGTGGTTTAAAGCTGGCCGCTGCGCGGCCAGCAGACTAAAGTCTTGAACCAAAAACGGCGCCGCTCACGCGACGCCGTCATATTCCCTGGTGCCCCCGGGCGGATTCGAAAACTCCCCCCCGCGGGGAAATTGGTGACGCGGGTGTCGACGGCGCTGAGCGCTCCGTGTTTTGGTATGTGGATATGGCAGCCATCAACCTTTCTCGGCATGTGAAACTCTAGGCACATATGAGCATACCTGAGCGACGCAACACATGCGCTCCATCTATCCCAACAAGCTCCAGCGGTACCCGCACTTCCCATTTCGTGTAGAAAAGGGCCTGTATATACTTCCCATTTCGTGTATTGAATCAGGTAACCACACTTCCCATTTCGTGTATACAGCAGCTAGATTGGGCAATCATGTCAGTATTCAGACGTACGGCCTACAATAAACTCCTCGATTGGAAAGCGAGCAATGGATCCCGAGCCATCATGCTCGAGGGGGCCCGCCGCGTTGGAAAAAGCACCCTTGCCCAAGAGTTTGCGCAGTCCAAATACAAATCCCACCTCGTGATCGACGAATCTGTTGCGAGTGAAAAAAGAAGACCGGAGACTCAACTGGTCTCCGGCCTCATTTCTAAAAAACGTCTCGTGGTTCTACTCGTGCTGTCGGGCTTCTACCAGCCTGCAGAAGTCGTTGACGCTCATGAGCCATTCCCTTTGCGCGGGCGTGTAGGTTTCGAACAGCGATGAGGGCACAACGAGGCTGAGCCTGTCCTTAGCCATAGCTCGTGTGTAATCCTCACTTACGGCGGGCTCAAGTGTTACAAGATGCTTGTCCTCGATTCTGTCAGCCTCATCAAGCACCTGACGCCAACGCTCCTTGATGGTTGTCTTGGCACCGAGCATCGTCAGTCGAGCGACAGGGAACTTGGGGTCGTGGTAATCGTCAATAGAGGGAAAGATGAAATCCGGCTTTGATTTGCCCTCGGTGTATTTCTGCGCCGAGTAGCGTATGCCCCTAGCATCGAATAGCATCGAGAGTTGATTCTCGAACGCCGTCCCCGCACGGGACTTGCGGCGCTGGAAGGCCGACATAGTGGTGCGCAGCACGCCATCAACATCAAGCGCCGAGCCAAGGTATGGCGCGAGGTCGCGCTCCAAGAGATGCCGCTCGAAGACGCGGAACAGCATCTCTTCGCGTTCGTAACAAGCGACCAAGCAGCCATCCGGGTCGCCCGTCCAATCGAGCTTTCCAAGGGTGGAAGCTGAGTAGGCTGAGAAGTCTGCCCCTTTGGGGAAGGACTCGCCGAATTTCTCGATCATACCGTCGAGGAAGTTCTCCGCTGCGATCGGCATGCTAACTTCGATGCCGATGGACTCCAAAATCCTTGCGGCGATCGACGTGATGCGCGTATCCTCCCGAGCAGAGGGCGTAAAACCCTTCTCGCCAACCCCGTCGAGCGCGAAGAGCCAGCGAACTTGAGATTCCGCCGTACTCCCCGCTCGGGCAAATAGGATTACGACCTCCTTGGCTTCGTGTAGGGCCAAAACCATGAGGTCGCCCGGACGGGCCATGCCCATGGCAGCATTATCGTTGTAGTAGAGCCTATACTCAGTTCTAGTTGGATGCTTCCTGCGGGCGTCGTACCAAGTGGTATAACCATGGTCGAATATAGGGTCTGCACCATCATCGAGATATGCGAAGGTAGTTCGCATCCCCTTTATGTCATCGTCTCCGAAAAGCGCGCGCAAAGGCCCCACGCCGTTGAATTCGTGCTGGTGGCTTTTATTGGCCCCCATGATGTCAACGCCCGCGAGGGTTTTCGCGACAGCACCATCAAAATACGCGCCAAGTACTCCATAGTCCATCCTAGAACACCTCCATCATCAACTTCGCGACCGAGCGCACGACCGGCACGGTCACGGAGTTGCCGAACTGCCTGTATGCCTGAGTATCCGACACCGGGATGATGAACTCATCGGGAAATCCTTGCAGGCGCGCGCATTCGCGGGGAGTGAGTTTACGAGGGTTTTTTCCTTCCTGCCCGACCAGAATCTCGCTGCCATCCTTGTGGTACCGGGCGGAAAGCGTCCTTGTCGTGTCCTCTGGGCCGACCATCGAGTATCCAAAGCCGTGGCCCGCCGCCTCATGCTTTTCGCGATAGGCGCGCAGATAGGCCCATAGCTTATCCGAAATGGTGTAGCGTTCGTTTGGTTGCTCTTCGAGGATTTCCCCTAGCGTATGTCCCGGTCCCGGCACCTCAAGGTCATCCCACGAGAAGGGAACTTCCTCCCTGAACCCCACGATGTAGATGCGCTCCCTGTGCTGGCACGTCCAGTTTTTTGAATCAAGCACTTTCCAGAAAATATGGTACCCAAGGTCCTCCTCAAGCGTCTGTCGTATGACCTTGAAGGTCTTCCCGCCGTCGTGACTCGTAAGGTTCTTAACGTTCTCAAGCAAGAAGGCCTTCGGGCGCTTGTCGCGTATGATGCGAGCGACCTCGAAAAAGAGGGTTCCCTGCGTTTTATCCTCAAAGCCGGTGGGTCTCCCCAAAGATTGCTTCTTCGAAACGCCTGCAAGGGAGAATGGCTGACAAGGAAAGCCTGCGAGCAGGACATCGAAGTCCGGTATATCGTTTGATGCGACCTGACGGATGTCGCCCGCCGGGGTCTCTCCATAGTTCATCCGGTAGGTTTTCTGGGCGAACTTATCCCACTCGCAAGAGAAGACGCACCTACCGCCAAGCTCCTGGAACGGCATTCGTATACCGCCGATGCCCGCGAAGAGATCGCAGAAGGTAAAAGGCGCGTCGCTGCGCTCCCCTTGGTCAAATGGAGCCCCCGCATCGAGCGATGCGATAAAGGCGCATTCAGCCGCCGTTGGACTAGTATCCCCAGACTCCCAGCGCCGAACGGTGCGTTCGCCAGACGAGCCCATACCAAGGGCGGCGGCGAACTCCTTTTGGGTGAGGCCGAGGTCAATTCTCTTTTGCGCTATATCAGCTGCATTTAGTTGCATGGGACGCCTATCTTGGTTGAAAAACGGTCAAACTGTCCTGTATTTACCACAGCGTTAGTCTATCACCCCGAGCGGACATGTCTTCCCCTTGCTTCAGTCCGCCTCTAAACCCCGTAGCATCAACTGGGCTTTAGGGCTTGGACACTCTACCGGAGGGCTCTAGACGCAATTGGTGACGCGGGTGTCGACGGCCCGAATCCGCCGGCGGCCCCCGCAAACCAGAAACGGCGCCGCTCCCGCGACGCCGTCATATTCCCTGGTGCCCCCGGGCGGATTCGAACCGTCGACACCCGCTTTAGGAGAGCGGTGCTCTATCCCCTGAGCTACGGAGGCATGTTGTACTAGTGTAGCAGATTTGCCCCTTGGCCATGTAGCGCATGGCCACTCATCAAGAAGGCTCTGCAGCGAATTATCGCCGTAGAGCCTTCTCAATAACGGAAAATTACAACCCAGAATAACGCAAAATAATGGGATGGGGTTTCCTCTAACCACATGTAAGGGAAATTCCATCCCGGTATTCGGCTAAAAAATGGGACAAGCTTTCCCAACTGGCGCTCAAAAGGAAAATGCATCCCGGAATGAGAACGAATTCCGGGATGCATTTTCCGCCATCTATCGCAGACGACTAGTCGCCTTTGTGAAAGAGGCTTTTGATGGCAGCAGGGATGCTCTTGGCGCCCTTGGCCGTCACATCGATAAAGTCGGGCGAACGCACGAGCTTATTCTCGTCGACGTACTTGCGGACCGCGCGAAGCGTCTCTTTGTCGTCGCGCGTCGAAAACGTAAAGTGACCGTTGTCCTTGGTGAAGATGGCAAAACGCGTAATCTTCTTGGTGCCGCGCAAAACCTCGGCGGCAATATAGTCGACCTCGTCCCACGGGATTTGAATATAATCCTCGGGATTGCGCTCGTTATAGTACTCAAACGCCTTATTGCCCACCATCACGTTACCGTGGCTGGTAAGCCCCATCAGGCAGGTTGCCGGCGTTGCCAGATCGACCGTGCTGTTCTGAGATTGCGCCATACGCGCCTCGCCCTCCAATAAAAACAATCGGACCGCATCCAGTGTACCCACCGGGTGCGGTCCGTTTCAATGGCTCAAAAGCCCTTACCTAGCAACTCTCGGTCTTAAGCCGAAGCGTGCTTACATGAAGCCGCAGAAGCGACCGATGATGCCGACGGCGAAGAGAGCCAGGATGATGACGATCGGGCTGACCTTCTTCTTGAGGAGCTTGCAGACCAGCAGGGTCAGGCACACGGCGGCAAGGCCGGGGATGAGCTGATCGAGGTTACCCTGGAGCGTGGTGACCTTCATCTGATCAAGGGCGGTAGCACCGACGGAGTTGTACATCGTCAGCGCTTCCTTGATACCCTCGGAACCGGAAGGCAGGCTAGCCCAGTCGATAAAGGCGCCAGCAGACTGCTTGACCGTGGAGACGATCGGGGTGAAGGAAATGGACACCCAGCGCTCGACCAGGGCGCCGATGATGAACATACCCAGGATGGAAGCGCCCTCGGTGACCTTGCCCATCAGACCGCCGGAGAGGTCCTTGGCGATAGAGGAGCCGACCTTGTAGCCAAACTCCTGTGTGTACCACAGGAAAGCGTAACGGATGATGTTCCACGCGAAGAAGAACAGCAACGGACCGACGATGCTGCCGGACATGGCCAGGGAAGCGCCCAGAGCGCCCAGAATCGGGCGAAGGGTGAACCAGAAGACGGGGTCACCGACGCCGGCGAGCGGGCCCATCATACCGACCTTGACGCCCTGGATGGCGACGTCATCGATCGGAGCACCGTTGGCGCGCTCCTCCTCGAGGGCGAGGGTAACGCCAATGACGGGGGCGGAAACATAGGGGTGGGTGTTATAGAACTCCAGGTGGCGCTTAAGCGCGGCAATCTGGTCATCCTTGCTGGTGTAGAGCTTCTTGATCGCAGGGATCATTGCGAAGCACCAGCCGCCGTTCTGCATACGCTCGTAGTTCCACGAGCCCTGAAGGAACTGATGACGGAAGCAAACCTTCTTACGGTCAGCCTTGGTGAGCTGAATCTTGTTCTCTGCCATATGTATCACTCCCCTCCTACTCGTAATCGTTCAGAATGTCGCCGAGCGGGTCGCCGGAGCCACCGCCCGTGCCGCCACCCTGCTTGGCCAGATCCTTAAGGCCAAGGTAGATGAGGGCAAGGGAGATGCCGATGAGGCCAAGGGCGATCAGCGTGAGCTGAGGGATGGCAGCAAGGACAAAGCCGAGGATGAAGAACGGCCAGGTCTCCTTGGTGGCCATCATGTTGATGACCATGGCGTAACCGACGGAAGCGACCATGCCGCCGCCGACGGCCATGCCGCCGGACAGCCAGTCGGGCATAGCGTTAAGCGCGTTGGTAACAGCCTCGGCCGGGATAACACACAGAAGTACTGCCGGGATGGCGATACGAAGGCCCTGCATGAGGATGGCAGCGTACTGCCAGCGCTCGATGCCGGAGAAGTCGCCCTTCTCGGCGCAACCGTCCATGGCGTGAGCGATAGCGGTAGCAATGGTACGGCAGATCATGGTCAGGAACAGACCAGCGACCGACAGCGGGACGGCGACGGCGATGGCCGCGGTAACGGCCTTGGCCGAATCAGTGGCGCCGCCGTTGAGGGCGAGCACCATGATGATCGAAGAAGCGACCGAGGCCAGAGCGGCGTCAGGCGCGACGGCGGCGCCGACGTTAGCCCAGCCAAGGGCCATCATCTGGAGCGAACCGCCCAGGAGGATGCCCTCCTGAAGGTGACCGGTTACGAGACCGATAAGCGTGCATGCCACGAGCGGCTGATGGAACTGGAACTCATCCAGAATGCCTTCCATACCGGCAAGCAACGCGACAATCGCAACAAGCAGAATAGTGATTGCAGACATGTATCGGACCCTCCTTTACTATGCTTGAGCGGCCAGTTCGGCCTTAGCTTTCTTCAACATGGCATCGAGATCCTCGGAGGCATCCGAAGGAACCTTGCGGACCTCGAACTTGACGCCCTTGGCCTTGAGGGCCTCGAGGGTCTTAACGTCGTCATCGCCCATAGCGACGGCGTTGGTGACGACGACCTTGCCCTTGGAGTGAGCCATGGAACCGATGTTGACTTCCTTGATGTCGACGCCGGCCTCGATGGCCTTGAGCAGATCCTGCGGGTTCTCGAAGAGCAGCATGGCCTTGGTGTCACCAAAACGCGTGTCCTTGACGACCTCGGCCATCTTCTTGATAGGCACGACGTTGGCATGGACTCCCGGAGGGGCAGCCTGCTCGATCATGGTCTTGCGGAGCTCGTCGTGAGCAACGCCGTCGGAAACCACGATGATGCGGTTGGGGTTGATCTGCTTGGTCCACGTGGTGGCCACCTGACCATGCAGCAGACGGGTGTCGATACGGACGTGGGCAATCTTGATGTGCCCGTCGCCGATGACCGTTCCCGGAGGGATGGCGCCTGCAGGAGCAGCGGCGGCCGCAGCCGGCTTCTTCTCCTCGGGCTCCAGAGACTCGGGCTTGACGCGCACGCCAGCCTTAGCCTCAGTCACGAGATGTTTTGCGATCGCATGTGCAGTGTTCTTTGCATCAAAGCGCTGCGAATATGCCTCGATGAGCATAGGCAGGTTGACACCGGTGACGATAGCCCAGGAATCATGGCCCTCGATGAGCCCGCTAATCTGGTTGAACGGCGTGCCGCCCCACAGATCAACGAGGAAGAGCACCTGCTCCTGGTCCTCGAAGGAAGCGATTGCTTCCTCGACCTTAGCACGGAAGTCGTCGGGGCCCATGCTCGGCTCGAGCGAGACCACGGCCACAGACGGCTGATCGCCAAAGACCATCGAGCCCGTCTGCTTGATTCCAGCTGCCAAGTCCCCGTGGCTAGCAAGAACAATACTTACCATCACATAACTTCCTTTTTGTCTACGTAATTCCTACACGACATGAAAGGAGTATACCTGTTTGGTTTGTGGAATTATAGCTAAATCCGCAAAAGGTTGGATTATTTGTTTAAACGTCTAAGTTTGTTACAAGTTGGTTACGTTGCTGCTTTTCGACTCATTACCCGCCAAGGCGTCGCTCATCAAGCCACGCATTTTACAGATACAAGCAGACTGTTCATTAATATCGATTTTAGGCAAGCGCGAATGTACTTGTACTACTGCTGTTTTGTTTAAACAGACATGGCTTGACTATTTTCGTGATTTATGTTCTAGCTCAAGTAGTCGTTGGGGACGTTCTTGTTTGACAAGTCATGCAAGAACATCCCCAACGACTAAGGACTAGACGATGTGGAGGGGGTTGGCGGCGTCGACGGCATCGGGGGCGTCGGAGGGGTCATCGGGGACAGCGCCTGCCGGGTCCTCGTCGGGGGTCTCGATCTGCTTAATCATGACCCCCTGACCCTGCAGCAGGTATGTCTCGCCGCTACCGCAATGGGGGCAGGTCTTGCCGTGCTCGACCGTCGCGTAGTCGCGACCGCATGCCGCGCAATGCGTCACGGCCTCGACGGGCTCCACAATAAGCTCCGCGCCCAGCGTGATAGGCTTTTTATCTGCCGCCCAGCGCCAAGCGTCGAGCAGCAAGTCGGGAACGACGCCCGAGACCTCGCCCAGCAGCAGCGTGACGCTCGAAACGCGACTCACGCCATTGGCGCGCGCCACGTTCTCGACATCGCGAATGATGTGGTAAACGATTCCGAGCTCGTGCACTTTTTCCTCCGCCGTTCCCGTTATGACTACTTACTTGCGACCGAACTTAATCTTGATGGCGCGCTTGAGCGCGTACTTGCCCAGGCTGGGGAGCTTTTGCTCGTATTTGACCATCGTGGAGCACTCGGGGCGATCTCGATCCAGGTGGATGGCATCGAACGCGCACTTGGTGGTGCACAGACCGCAGCCGATGCACTTGTTGGGGTCGACAATCGAGGCACCGCAGCCCAAGCAGCGGGCGGTCTCGGTGCGCACCTGCTCCTCGGTAAAGGTCTCGACGTACTCGCTAAACGGCGCAGCCTTCTCGCGCTCGCGGTCGACATGCGCCACCTCGCGGCTCGCGTTGTCGTAGCTCTCGATCACGACATCGTCGCGGTCGAGCGCGGTGTAGCGACGCTGATTGCGGCCGATGGTGAGCGTGGAGCCCGGCTGCACAAAGCGATGGATGGACACAGCGGCCTCGTGACCGGCGGCGATGGCGTCGATGGCAAAGCTCGGACCGGTATAGACGTCGCCGCCCACAAAGATGTCGGGCTCGGCAGTCTGATAGGTCTGGGGATCGGCAAGAGCACCCTGGCCGCGGCCGAGCTCCACCTTGGAGCCAGCCAGCAGATCGCCCCACACAATGGACTGGCCGATTGACATGACGACACGGTCGGCATCGACACGGCGCAGATCGTTCTCGTCGTATTCGGGCGCAAACCGGTCCTCGTCGTCAAAGACACGCGTGCAGCGCTTGAAGGTGATACCGCGCACACGACCGGCCTCGTCCAGGTGAACCTCCTTGGGACCCCAGCCGCAGCTGATGTGGGCGCCGTCCTCAACGGCCTCGCGACGCTCCTCCTCGCTGGCGGGCATCTGGGCCTCGCTCTCCAAGCAGAACATCTCAACGTGCTCGGAACCCAGACGGCAGGCGTTGCGCGCGACGTCGATAGCCACGTTGCCGCCGCCCACCACGATGGTGCGGCCGGGCAGCGCGTCGATCTTGCCACTGTTGACCTCGCGCAAAAAGTCGACGGCTACGGTCACGTCCTCGGCATCCTCGCCCGGAATACCGGCAAGGCGGCCGCCCTGGCAGCCAATGGCAACATAAAAGGCCTTAAAGCCCTGCTCGCGCAGCTCGTCGAGCGTCACATCGCGACCGACCTCAACGCCATAGCGGAACTCGGCGCCCATCAGGCGAATGATCTCGACCTCGGCCTCGATAACGTCCTTCTCCAGCTTAAAGCTGGGAATGCCATAGGTGAGCATGCCGCCCGGGCGCTCGTTCTTCTCGAATACGACGGGCTTGTAGCCCTTCTCGGCCAGATAGAAGGCGCAGGACAGACCGGCCGGGCCGGCACCGATAATGGCGATCTTCTGATCGAAGCCGCCAGCGCGCGTCGGCGTCACCACGGGCGGGACATAGCGGGTCGCGGCATCCAGATCGCGCTGGGCGATGAACTTCTTGACCTCGTCGATAGCCACGGCGGCATCCACGCGACCACGGGTGCAGGCATCCTCGCAGCGGCGATTGCACACACGCCCGCAGATAGCAGGCAGCGGGTTCTCTCGCTTGATGAGCGCCAGCGCCTCGTCATAGCGACCCTGCGCCGCGAGCTTCAAATAGCCCTGAACGGCAACGTGCGCGGGGCAGGCCGTCTTGCAGGGCGCGGTGCCGGACTCGTGCGTCTCGATACGGTTATCGTTGCGGTAGTTGGGCGACCACTTGGTGTGGTCCCACTTGGTGGCATCGGGCAGCTCCTGGCGCGGATACTCGGGCACCTGTCCGCCGGCCTTTTTGCTGCAGAGCTTCTGGCCGAGCTTGGCGGCGCCGGCCGGGCACACCTCAACGCAGCGACCGCAGGCCACACACTTGTCCTTCTCGACCTTGGCGACATAGGCCGAGCGCGAAAGATTGGGCGTGTTGAACAGCTGCGAGGTGCGCAGGGCGTAGCACACGTTGACGTTGCAGTTGCAGATGGCGAAGATCTTGTTCTCGCCGTCGATATTGGTGATCTGGTGCACAAAGCCGTTGTCCTCGGCCTGGCGCAAAATGTCGTAAACCTCCTCGCGCGTCACATAGTGGCCGCGGTCGGTCTCGACCACGTAGTCGGCCATATCGCCCACGGCGATGCACCAATCGGCCGGGTCGTCGGCGCAGCCCTCTCCCATCACGCGACGGCTCGCGCGGCAGCTGCAGGTGCTAGCGGCATATTTGCCATCGTATTTGTCGAGCCAATGCTCGATATGCTCAATAGGCACCGAGGTGCTCGCGGCATCGATGGCCTTCTCGACCGGAATGACATGCATGCCGATGCCGGCACCTCCGGGCGGCACCATCGGCGTGGCCTTGGACAGCGGCCCCTTGGATGCCTGCTCAAAGAACTTGGCATAGACCGGATGCTCCTCGAGCTGGCTCACGCGCATGTTGAGGAACTCGGCGGAACCCGGCACCAGCATGGGCAGCACCCATTGCTTGGCGCGCTCGGGGTTTTCCCAGTTGTACTCGAGCAGGCCCGTGTAGCTCATATCGTCGAGCATTTTTTCGATCTGGGCCTCGGGCATGCCGGTGAGCTTGACCATCTCGGGCAGCGTATAGGGACGGCGCATCTTCATCTTGCAGAGTACCTCGGCCTGCTCGTCGGTCGCGGCCTCGGCAAACGACCAGTACTCGTAGCCCAGCAGCTCGCCGCGATGCAGCAGTCGGTTGGTGCAATGCTCGCACAGTCTGACAATGGCCTCGCGCGGATGCTCCGGCAGCGGCGGCACGAACTCCGCGCCGATATCGGGCTCGGTGTAGCTAATCCCCGGTCCGTTGAGAATCATAGTCGTCCCTTCTCTTGCCGCAGCCTGGCAGGCACGCAGCGTCCCTCTTTTTACGGGCTCGACATGCCCCCGCGCCGTTCACCCGTTATTGTTGACATTGTGTCAAAAACAGTATTGACGAACCGTCAACAATATTCAAGACTGTTAGGCGAACGGTCAGGCAAAAGAGGATGAAAGGCGGCAAAAAATGGGCAACAACACAGCAGATACCTCTGTGGTCGATGCCGTCCCCGTATCCGATAGCGCGACAAAGCGCCTAACGGGCGACGAACGCCGTCGCGAGATCCTCGATGCCGTGCGCACCGTAAGCTCCGAGCTGGGCGTGTCCCATCTATCCGTCTCGGCCGTGACCAAGCGAGCCGGCTGCACGCGCTCGCTGTTCTACCACTACTTCGCCGACATGGACGCCGCCGTCACCGCCGTCATGGACGAGGCGATCGACGGTTTTATCGCCGAGCTCGAGCAGTGGAACGCCAGCCGCACGGTTGGCGACATCGAAGGCGCACTCGACACCGTCGCCCCGCTCTTTAAGCACCTGGTCGTGAGCGGCCACGAGCTGCCAAGCACGCTCACCTCGAGCAGCGGCGCGCTCTACGGCGGCTTTTTGCACAACGTGGTCCAGCGCGTGGCGCAGTATATCTGCGACACCACCGTGGTGGATTTTGTCACCCATCATGAGCTACGCATCGACCATGTCTACGAGACGTTCTACACCCTCATCATGGGACTGTTGATGTATATCCGCACGCACCCCGATGTGCCCGACGAGACGGTCAAGGAGATTATCGCCTCGACGCTCCACATCGAGGGCTATACCGCCAAGTATCCGGAGCGCAAGCCCCAGAACTGACGACATTTGGCCAAACTGCCCGCGATCAGAAGAGGGGCCGCGGGCGTGTGAAAGGAGAGCAGCATGCTGTTCGATGTTTGGGGTAGCGATACCCTTATCCACTGGGCCGGCTGGGCCATGGTCTTTATTGGCCTCATCGTGCTCAACGAGGTCGGCCGCCGCACCAAGCTGGGCGCGGCAATCATCTTTGGCGTGGCTCCGCTGGCCATGACCATCTACTGCGTCGCCATCGCCGTGGGCGTTTCGCAGGGTGCCGAGTGGGCGCTCACCAACCCCACCCATGTGTACCAGAACAGCTGGTTCCACTACGCCAAGGTATACGCGGCGCTGGCCGGTTGCTGGGGCTTCATTGCCATTAAGTACCAGTGGGGCAAGATCGGCAAGGCACATTGGTTCCGTGCATGGCCGTTTGTGATCGTCGCCATCAACATCATGATCGCCGTCGTGTCCGACTTCGAGAGCGCCTATCACTTCTTTGTCCTGGGCCAGTCCACCTGGGTCACCTCCGAGGGTGCCACGCAGCTTGCCGGCTGGAACAACGTGTTCAACGGCATCGCCGGTCTCATCAACATCTTCTGCATGACCGGCTGGTGGAGCGTCTACGCCTCCGAGGATCAGACCGACATGTTGTGGCCCGACATGACTTGGGTCTACATCATCGCTTACGATATCTGGAACTTCTGCTACACCTACAACTGCCTGCCCACCCACTCCTGGTTCTGCGGCTTTGCGCTGCTGCTGGCGCCCACCGTCGCCGCCTTTATCTGGAACAAGGGCGGCTGGATTCAGAACCGCGCCTTTACGCTTGCTATTTGGTGCATGTTTGCCCAGGTGTTCCCGTACTTCCAGGAGGAGTCCATCTTTGTGACCCACTCCACGCTCGACCCCGGCGCCGCCACCGCGGTCTCGATTGCCGCGCTGATCGCCAACGTCGCCGCGATCATCTACATCGCCTACCGCGCCAAGAAGCTCGGTCGCAATCCCTACAAGCAGGATGTCTTTGAGGGCACCAGCGATTGGGAGAAGGCCACCGCTCGCCGCGCCAAGGTGGATTACGCTCACGCCGAGTAACGCGCTGGTCGCTGTTGGCACTTGGGCATAGGCCCGCCTGCCAGATTTTCAATCCAGTGTCTTGCAGAGCCCCCGGAAAGCGTTTCACTCGCTTTCCGGGGGCTTTTGTCATTGCGTCTCTAATCATCTATTCAAAAACATGCGCATATATAAAATCGGATTTCAAATCATGCGGCGGCTCTATGGGGTCCCGTTTTTGGGTACAGTGTTGTCCCGATGTTGAGCTTGGGGGATATATGAAAGATGAGACGATGGGCCAAGAGGATGCGGCCCAAGATGCAGAAGCGTGCGCCGAGGCCCTGGAGAGCCTAGACCGGATTTCACTTGACGAGCTCTCGTTTAGCGATTCGGCCGTCGACACACAGGACGAGGCGCACGAAGGCACCGAGGACGAAGACGGCGACGCCAAAGACGCTCCTGACGAAGCCGAAGCCGAAGCCGAAGCCGAAGAGGACGATAGCAAGGGCGACGACCAGCCGGAATCCGGCTCGGGAGAAGAGACCGTCCTGCTTGGCAGCTTGCCTGCCGACGACTCGCTCACCCGCGAGCTCCCCGGCCTGGGTTCCGCGCCTGCCGTGGACGAGACCATCGCCATGGGCGATATTCCCCTGCCGTCCGTTCCCTCGGCACGCGAGGCCGAGGTTCGCCATCGCAAGATGTCGCCCAAGCGCCGCAATCTGATGGTTGCCGGCGTCGTAGCCATCGCGCTTGTCGCCGGTGGCGCAGGCTATGCCGCTTGGAATGGATACCGACAAGAGCAGGCCACCGTTGCCGCCGCCAATGCGCACACGATGATGTCGGTGCGAATCGGCATGCACGCCGCGGGGCTCGACTGCTCAACTGGCTCCAAGATTCCCGTGCAGGTGAGCGGGCAGGATTCCGACGGCTCTTCTGTGAGCGAGACGCTCTATGTTGACGAGCACGGCCGTGGCATTAAGCTGCTGCCTGGCGATTACACGTTCTCCATCGCCGCCTCCCCCATCGCGGCCGACGGCACCATCTACACCGTCCCGACCACCAAGGCGCAGGTCACCATCAAGAGCGATGGGCAGGATTTGAGTGCCCAGGCCACCTTTAAGCTCAAGGTGCCTTCGGCCGACACGGTGACTGACGACCAGATCGATGCCGCCGCCAAGTATGCCGAGGAAGGCGGCGCGAGCTCTGCCGCCGCGGCAAAGATACTCCAGCAGGCGGCAATTACGCGCCGCGATGCCGCCGCCAACGCCGTAAGCGCAAGCGAGGCACAGTCCGCCCGCGATGCCGATGCTCGGCATAAGGCGACGGATCTGTATCAACTCGATATCCCCGTCGAGTGGTACGGTAAGGTTGCTACCTGGCAAAACGGCAGCACGCTGTGCATCTATCTGGGCGATGACGCCAATACGCCGCTCGTGACGCTCGTCGCCGTGCGCGATGGCGAGACCTTTACGCCCGATGACGGCGATACGGTTTTGGGCACGGTCAGCCTAGGCAACGGCTACACCGTCTACGCCAGCGGCCCTGTTTATCCGTACGTGATTCCGCAAACCATCAACGGGCGCACGCAGAACCCCGTGTCGACCTACCCCATGGACACGGCCATTGAGCTTGTCGAGCTCACGACCGGCAACCGCTACACATACAGCCAGATCAAAAACGACCTGGTCGGTAAAGACGGCAAGGCCGACGCCGCGACCAAACTCGAGACCGACTACCTCGCCCAGATTCTCCTGCCGAGCATCAAAGCCCAGGACTAGCCTGGCGCAGCAAGGTGCTCCCCAACCGTGATGAAGGAGCCAGGAGGTCCTGACCCCACAGGTCCATAGATGATTAGGCAAGGAGCCACTTCCATGCGGGCATAACGTGGACCACACCGTGCTCGCATGGAATATCGATCTGTTCATCCATGGTAACGATTGCCGACTCGCCAAGATCGAACTGGGCCATCGAGGCATCAAGCGCGGCAATTTCGCGCTCGCGCGTTTTCTCACTTGCCATATCCGCACTCACCTGAATCAGGCTATAAGCCCGCATGAGAAGCGCGTCCCCAGCCACAAAGTCCACCTCATGGCTTTTGCTCTTCTCTTTGATCAGCAGGCGGCAGACCGAGCCGGTCCTCACCGCGGGAGTCCTTCTTCTTAGCGCGTTGAACACTGCGGTCTCGAGCCTCTGACCCTGATCCAATGCCGATGCGGGAGAGAATGCTCCAAACATCGCAGGATCGACAGCGTAGACCTTAGACGCAGACCGCATGTTATTTGCCAGTGAACGCGTGAACTCCGGCACGGAGAACAGCAGGTAGGCGTCCTCATAATACTCAAGTAAATCGCTGAGCGAATTACGACTGACGGGTATCTGTCTGCTCTTGAACTCGTTGTACACTTTGTTCACTGACAACTCTCGTCCCGAAGATGCCATACACCGCGTCAAGAACAGCGATGCCAGGCGAGGGTTCTTGACGTCGTAACGTTCAACGACGTCCATGGCGACCGTTCGCGAAGCATATTCCTGTAGCAGCTGAATCGCGTCTGCAGGCGTCTGCTCAAGTGTCGCGATGAATCCCCCTTGTTCAAGATACCCGATCAGATGATGTCGAAGCAGCGCTGCATCGCTCGGGGAAAAAGTCGCATCTGGCTCGAAAACGCTCCCCGTCTTATATCGAACGTATTCCGAAAAACTCAACGGAAAAAGCTCTCGCACAAGAGAACGACCCCTAAACTCGCTCTTAAGTTCTGAGGACAGCATCTTGGAAGAAGACCCCGTCACATAGACGGTCGCTTTCTCCGTATCGACTACACGCCGCAGAAACGCACCCCATTCGGGAATTTCCTGGATCTCGTCAAAGAAAATGTAAGCGCCCTCGGTTCGAGCAACAGGATACAGCGCATAGAACGTGTCGAGCACGTCCGCCAGCAGCGATGGCTCATACGGGCGCAAGCGCTCATCCTCAAAATTGAAGTAAAGCACCCGGTCAAGCTCGACGCCCCGGCTCTGAAGCCGCCGCATCTCCTGATACAGGCGATACGTCTTTCCACAACGGCGGGCCCCCACAATCACATTTACGATGTTGTCGCGCTTTGGCTCCTGTGGGTTTCCTAGATCAAGGTCTCGCTCAAAGACCTGCGGAACCCCCTGCTGTTCAAAGTCCTTTATTTTCTGGGCGATCAAGTCGTTGAATGCCATGATTCTCCAATCTTGCTCTCTAGCTAATCAAAATTATAGCGATTCTTGATTAATTAGAGAGCAAGATTATGTCTAACTTGATTAACACTTAAGCAAGTTTTTTCACTATTACTGCTCGAAGGATGCCAAGTGGCTGAGAGGACAACCAAGCTCGAATGCGACTCCCTGGACAGTCGATTTGGGACGGGGCTTTTTTGACTACCCTCCCCCTGTAGAAAAATCCCTAACGCAGTTGCGGTGAAATAGGGACTGTTCTGTCTCTTATACACATCTGACGCTGCCGACGAACTCTAGGG
>UQHZ01000035.1 GCA_900541055.1 uncultured Collinsella sp. | reverse complement strand
TACGCGACCGACGATTGAACGTCAGATTGCCGCTTAGGGGCGTTTGCAGCGTCGAGCCGTTACGCGGTTCGTAGAACCGCGTAACTACCTAACTACATCAAGTTGCAAACAGCCGCCGCGAAGGCCACGGGGTCCTCGGGGAGGATGCCCTCGACCAGCAGGGCCTGATCGTAGAGCAAGCCGGAGTACTGCTTGATCTTGTCGGCGTCGCCTGCCTTCTGGGCAGCGACAAGCTTGTCGAAGACCGGGTGCTTGGCGTTGAGCTCGAGCACGCGCTGGCTCTTGGGCATACCGTCGGGCGCGCCCTCGGGACCCTTCTGGAGCACCTTCTCCATCTCGAGCGAAAGCGGGCCCTCGGTGGTGATGCAAGCGGGGGCATCGGTCAGGCGCGCAGAGACGGCGACCTTCTCGACCTTGTCGCCGAGCGCCTCCTTCATAGCGCTAAAGAGGTCCTCGTTTTCCTTGGTGGCGTCCTCGGCCTCCTTCTTCTCGTCCTCGGTCGCCAGGTCAAGATCACCGGTCGCGACGTTCTTGAGCTCCAGATGACGATCCTCGACCTCGGGCTCGGCACCGTCGGCCACGGCCTTTTCGGCAGCCTCGCGAGCTGCGTCGTCCTCGTAGATCTTGGGCATATCGGCGGCAACGTACTCACGCATAGCTTGGAACGTGAACTCATCCACATCCTGCGTCAGCAGCAGCACGTCATAGCCGCGGTCGAGCACGCCCTTTACCACGGGCATCTTGGCCAAGCGCTCGCGCGAATCGCCGGCGGCGTAGTAGATGGCCTTCTGATCCTCGGGCATGCCCTTGGCATACTCGGCCAGGGTAATCATCTTCTGTTCCTTGGCAGACCAGAACAGCAACAGGTCGGCGAGCTCATCGGCCTTCATGCCATAGCTCGAGTAGATGCCGTACTTAAGGCCGCGGCCAAAGTTCTCAAAGAACTTCTCGTAGGCCTCGCGGTCGTTGTCACGCATATCCTCAAGATCGGCGGTAATCTTCTTCTCCACGCGCTTGGCGATGGCCTTGAGCTGACGGTTCTGCTGAAGCGTCTCGCGCGAGATGTTGAGCGACACGTCGGCGGAATCCACGACGCCGCGGACAAAGTTGTAGTAGTCGGGCAGCAGGTCGTCGCACTTCTCCATGATCAGGACGTTGGAGCTGTAGAGCGCCAGGCCCTTCTCGTAGTCCTTGCTGTACAGATCGAACGGCGCGCGTCCCGGCACAAACAGCAGGGCGTCATACTCGAGCGTGCCCTCGGCATGGAAGCTGATGGTGCGCGCAGGATCGTCAAAGTCGTGGAACGTGGACTTGTAGAACTCGTCGTAGTCCTTCTGCTCGACATCGGAGCTGCGCTTCTTCCAGATCGGTGTCATGGAATTGACGGTCTCGAGCTCCTGGTAGTCCTCGTACTCGGGCTTGTAATCGTCGCCGGCGTCCTCGGGCTTGGGTTTCTGGCGGCTCTTGGACACCATCATCTGAATCGGGTAGCGCACATAGTTGCTGTACTGCTGAATCAGGCTCTTGAGGCCCCACTCGGTCAGGAAGCGATCGTAGGTCTCGGCCTCGCCATCGGCATCGAGCTTCTCGTTCTCGCGCAGCGTCAGGATGACATCGGTACCGTGCTCGGCGCGCTCGCCGTCCTCGATGGTGTAGCCCTCAAGACCGTCGGATTCCCACACATGGGCGACATCCTCGCCGTAGGCGCGGCTGACGACCTTCACATGGCTGGCGACCATAAAAGCCGAGTAGAAGCCCACGCCAAACTGACCGATGATGTCGACATCGGAGCCCTGCTGCTCGGCGTTCTCGGTCTTAAACTCCTCGGAGCCGGAATGGGCGATGGTGCCCAGATTGCGCTCCAGCTCCTCGGCGGTCATGCCAATGCCGTTATCCGAGATGGTAATGGTGCGGGCGTCTTTATCAAAGGAGACGCGAATGGCCAGGTCGCCCTGGTCGATCTTGACGCTCGGGTCCTGCAGGCTCTTAAAGTTGAGCTTGTCGACGGCGTCGCTCGCGTTAGAGATAAGCTCGCGCAGGAAGATTTCCTTATTGGTGTAGATGGAGTTGATCATGAGGTCGAGCAGTTTTTTGCTCTCGGTCTTAAATTGACGCATGTGCAGTCCTTTCGCGCTATCCCTGTCCGCAAAAACGGCCCGGTCGCCCGAGCCGCATCGCAGACCTGCTATGTTCACACTTAGATTTTATAACCCATTAACGCGCATATATACATACGGAATCGAAAAACTGTATGTCCGAGCGCTCCAATGCGTCAATTGCCAAGGAGTGTCCCAAACTGCCGGCAAAAAAGGAACGTCCCTATCTACCATCTACGCGCTTGGCCATCCAGACATGGGGCTGGCCCTCGTCTTCGTAGTCTACCGGGGCAATTTGCGTGTAGCCCGCCTTTACATAGAGCGGCAGCACGTATTCCTGCGCATGCAGCTTAATAAGCTTGGCGCCGGCATCACGCGCACACGAAGCACTGGTCTCGACGATCGCACTCGCCAGTCCGCGACGACGCATAGCCGGCAGCACGGCAACGCGCCCCATAATGTAGGTCTCCCCCGCCGCAACGTCTTCGTCCATGTCGCATGCCGGCAACACCGGGGCCTCTGCGTCAGCCACGCGCTCAAGCTCTTCGGGAAACACGCGCGAGCAACCGGCAAGCTCGTCGTCTACATAGAGCGTCACATGAATGCAGTTCGGATCCTCGTCGATAGCGTCGAACTCATTCTCGTAGCCCTGCTCGTCCATAAAAACGACGCGGCGCACCAACGCCGCGTCATCAAAGCATCCCGTCTTAAGTTGGATATCCATGGCTGCCCTTTCATTCAATGCGAACGTTAGGGACAGATATTAGCGAAAATGAGCTCCGCGCACGCTAAACTTCGCGCGAGCCTTCGCCAGGCAGTCGTAATGACCCACGTTATGGGCATCGCTCGCGATGAAGCTGTACAGGTTCTGATCGAACAGGCGCTGTGCCGGCTTTTTTTCGCGACCAAAGCGACCGCCGGCAATAAAGTCCGCCGAAGCCTGCAGCTTGCAGCCCATATCGACCAGGCGCTCCGCCACGCTTACATCCTTTTGAACCGCACGATAGCGCTCAGGATGAGCGATGATCACCTGGTAGCCACGGCACTGCAAATCGTAAATCGTGTTCTCGTACTCTCTAAACGCATACGCATCGGCATGCGTCGAAAGCTCGAGCAGAAACTCGTTGGTTCCATCGAAATGCAAGTGCTCCGCGGCATCGATACCAAGCTCAACGAGCTTTCGATGGTTGACCTCGAAGCCCATCTGGAGCGGAAAACCGTCAGCGTTATCACGCAGCAGCTCAAAGGCATCCCACATCTTGTCGTAATCAAAATAGGGATCACGGCAGTGAGGAGTGCAAACGATTCTGGTTACACCGGCCCGCTTGGCAGCCTCGAGCATCGCCAAGCTCTCATCGAGATCGGCGGCGCCGTCGTCTACACCCGGCAAGATATGGCAATGAATGTCACGCATAGGTCAGCCTTAATCAACTAAACGTTTGCTCGGTTGGTGAAGATGCCCTTTTTGGAAGTCCCCTGATCGTCGGAGCCCTTCTTCACCTTCTTACCGTCCTTGGTGTAGTAGGAGTAGTAGTACTCGCTGGTCTCGGTCTCGCAGTAGTTCATAACGGTACCGATGAGCTTGACCTTCTCGGACTTTTTAAGCTGACCGATGGCGTTGAGCGCCTCCTCGCGCTTGGTGAAATCCTCACGCACCACGAACAGCGTGCCGTCGGTCAGGCTGGCAATCTCGGCAGCATCGATGAAGGTGCCGACCGGGGGAGCATCAAAGATGACGTACTGGAACTTGGCGGACAGCGCCTTTACCAGCTTGGCAAAGCGGTGAGAGACGATGATGTCGGCAGGATTGGGAATATGCGGCTCGGCATCGAGGAAGTAGAAGTTCTTCTGACCCGTCTCGACAATTGCCTGGTCAATGGAGATCTGCTCGGAAAGGACCGCATAGAGTCCGCCGCGCGAACGAACGCCGAGCATATCGGAAAGGGACCTGCGGCGCATATCGGCCTCGACCAGAAGCACGGACTTGCCGCTCGTGGCGATTGCCTGAGCAAGGTTAATGGAAACCGTAGACTTGCCCTCGTTGGGAATCGAGGAGGTAACGGTGATGGTGCGGATGGGGTCGTCCACGCTCGCAAAGCGGATGTTGGCCAGAAGGGTCTTGGCGGCATTCTGTACAACGAGCTTGTCGGTGTTCTTTGCCTTAGCCATGCCTATTTACCACCTTTCATAGCCGGAATTCGGCCAACAACGGGAATGCCCAGGAGCTCTTCTGCCTCTTCGGCACCGCGGATGCGGGTATTGAGCATGTCTGCCAAAACGACATAGGCGACTGCGATAAAGATACCGGCGAGGAACGCGACGGCAATATACAGCGTGCGCTTGGGGCCGCTGGGGGCTTCGGGGGTCTTAGCCTCGTCGATAACGTTGATGCTCTGGGCAGCGCCGACGTTCTGAGCGACCGTACTCACCGAGCTGGCCATGGCCTTTGCGACCTTAGCCGTCTCCTTGGCATCGGTGCCGGTAACCGAAAGCGTAATGACACGCGTGGTGGTCTCGGAGGAAACAGACACCTTGTAGTCATCCAGATCAGTGAGGCCCAGTTCATTGGCTGCGCCGCTCTTAACGCTATCGCTATCCAGCAGCGTGGCGATATCGTTGGAAAGCATCTGACTCGCCGAGAGATCGTTGTAGCTCATCTGACCGCTATCGTCGGTCTTGGCGAGAATGTACATGCTCGTCGTCGCGGTATAGGTGTTGTCCATCGCAACGAAGGACACGATGCCCATGGCGATCGCGCAGACCACCGGAAGGGTGATGACCAGCTGAAGGTGCTTCTTCAGCAGCTGGAACAGTTCGAGAAGGGTCATGCAGCTTGCCTTTCATTTCCCCAGTTCGGATTGACAAAACTGTCCGTATGTTATCGCATCTTTTTACCGAGACCAAACTCTATACATAAGAAACAGGCTCTCCTGTAAAAATGTCGGAAGCAATCGTAAAATTGCACAACAACGCCGCACCCGAAAGTCAAATGCGGCGTCTGCATCAATATCTATGTTGTATCGCTATGCGAATGGCTCGTCCTGCCGTATGGGAAACGTCACCGTAATGGTGGTTCCCACGCCCAACTCACTCGACAGATCGAGCGTGGCGTGATGATACAGGGCCGCATGCTTGACAATTGCAAGCCCCAGACCGGTTCCGCCGCGCGCCTTGGACCTACTCTTGTCCACGCGATAGAACCGCTCAAATACCTTGCCCTGTTCTTCAGGCGCGATACCGATTCCCGTGTCGGCGACCGCAAGGAACGGATGGCCTTCGTCGTTGGTGCCGCACTGCAGCGTAACCGCACCGCCGGGTCGATTGTAGCGGATGGCGTTGCTCGCCAGATTATAGATGAGCTCGTCAATCAAGCGCGACACGCCTTCGATGACCACAGGCTTGGTCTCATGACTTATCGTCACATTCGCCTGACGGGCGACCTGTTCAAGACGCTGCTCAACCGCGTAGATGGCACGCGAGAGCTCAATAGGCTCCGTGGAACCAATGGGCACCGCCTCGCCCTCAGTTGCACGCTCGGCCTCGTCCAAGTTAGACAGCGTAAGGATATCGTTGACAAGCGCTGCCAAGCGGCCCGCCTCACGATAGATGCGACCGCCAAAGTTGCGCAGGTCGCCCTCGCCCTCGACCATGCCGTTTGCGATGAGCTCGGCATAGCCCGAAATCGCCGTAAGCGGCGTCTTGAGCTCATGGGTGATATTCGCCGTGAACTCGCGGCGCATACGGTCGTTGTCCGCTAGCACCGCCATTTGGCGCTTGAGTTCCTGGCGCTGCGACTCGATACGCTCAAGCATGGGGACCATCTCGGCATAGGCGTGCTCATAGCTACGGCGTGGGTGGTCCAAATCCACCTCTTGCAACGGCGCGATGATGGCACGGGACTCGCGGCGCGCCATAAAAAACGAGAGTACCGCACCCGCTGCTGCGATAAGCAGCATCGGCGCCACCATCGACAGCAAAATCGCCGTAACACCAGGCTGGGCCTGCGCCAAGCGGACAACCTGGCCGTTATCAAGGGCGACGGCGCGATATAGCATAATCTCGTCGAGCGTAGAGCTTGCGCGCTCCGCGGAACCCAAACCACTCTCAAAGGCCTCGATGACCTCGGGGCGATCGCCATGGTTGGGCAGTGCGGAAGGCGACGCCTCGTTGTCGTAGGCAACCGATCCATCCTTGTTAATCAGCGTGATGCGCAAGTCCTCGCGATCAAGGCTACGCAAGAACGGGATGGGCTCCTGCTGTTCGTCGAGAGCGGCAGCAATGAGCTCGGTTTCCTGCGCCAGATTGGTACTCGTGGCATCCGCCAAGGTGTTTTGCACAAAGAACGCACCCAGCACCGTAAACGCCACGATAACCGCCATGGCGCAGACAAAGATCGTCACAAAAACGCGGTGCGACAGCGTATGTTTTCCCTGGGGGGCGAAGACCACGGGTTACTCCTCCGATGCGGTGGCCGCGGTGTCGTCACCTTCGGCACCATCACCGGCAGAAGGCTCGGCCAAGCGGTAGCCCACGCCGCGCACGGTTTCGATGGCGCTGGCATGCTCGCCCAGTTTTTGGCGAAGCGTCTGCACGTGCACGTCAACGGTGCGCGAACCGCCGTCGAAGTCCCAGCCCCACACGCTCTGCAGCAACGACTCGCGGGTAAAAACCACGCCGGGCTTGCGCATGAGGTACTCGAGCAGGTCGAACTCGCGCAGGGTGAGCTTAAGCGGCTCGCCGGCAACGGTCACCTCGCGATGGCTGGGCGAGAGCACGATGTCGCCCACGCTGAGCACATCGCTCGCCTGCTTGACCATGCCGCCGCGACGCAGCAGTGCGCGGCAGCGGCTCGCAAGCTCCATGAGCGAAAACGGCTTAGTCAGGTAATCGTCGGCACCGCCATCGAGCGCCATCACCTTGTCGAGCTCGGTATCCTTGGCGGTAAGCATCATGATGGGCACCGTCGCCGTCAGGCGATCGGCACGCAGTCGACGCATAATCGCCAAGCCATCGGTATCGGGCAGCATGATGTCGAGCAGGACGGCATCGGGTGCCCGTCGCGCCACGGCAGCCTTAAACTCACCGTCGCACGAAAAGCCTTCGGCCTCAATCCCCTGCTTGCGCAGTGCATAGACCGTCAAATCCCTGATGTTGTCATCGTCCTCGACGTAATAGATCATGTTGAACCCCTTTGCGGCCGGCATGACCGCATCTTAACCCTAAAGGTGCCTGTACTAGATGGTATCAGCCAAAACGTCCCGTCAAATAATCCGCCGTGCGCGGATCGGTCGGATTCTTGAAGAGTTGCGCGGTGGGCGCGTGCTCCACCAGCTCACCCAGCAAAAAGAATGCGACCGAATCGGAGATACGCGCCGCCTGCTGCATATTGTGCGTAACGACCACGAGCGTGCAGGTCTCTTTGAGCTCGCAGGCCAGCTGCTCCACCACCAGCGTCGACACAGGGTCGAGTGCCGAGGTCGGCTCGTCCATCAGCAGAATGTCGGGCTGCACGGCAAGTGCGCGGGCGATGCACAGACGCTGCTGCTGTCCACCCGAAAGACCCAGACCCGACTCTTTGAGCTTGTCCTTGACCTCATCCCATAGCGCAGCGCGACGAAGGGAGTCCTCGACCAGCTCATCCAGCGCAGCGCGATCGCGCACACCCATACCGCGCGGACCATACGCGACGTTGTCGTAGATGCTCATGGGAAACGGGTTGGGGCGCTGGAACACCATGCCCACGCGCTGGCGAAGGCGGCAGATGTCGTAGTCGCCCAGGATATCTTGACCATCGAGCGCAATCTTGCCCTCGATGCGGCAATCCTTGATGCCGTCGTTCATGCGGTTAAAGCAGCGCAGCAACGTGGACTTTCCGCAGCCCGAAGGCCCGATGAACGAGGTGATCTGCTTGTCGCGAATCTTGATATTCACGTCATTGAGCGCATGATGGTCGCCATAGAACAGGTCGAGGCCCTCGACGTCGATGCGCGTCGGCGAGGCGGCAAGATCCTCTGCCGTGGGGCGAGTCGCATCCCCAACCTCGCGCTCGCGCGCGGCCTCGACCTGCGCTTTCATGAGTTCTTCAAGCTCCGTGGGCTCCACAGCCGCAGCAGCCGTCATACCGCATACCTCCACATCGATATCAATTCAGCAGTATCGATAGTAGAAATCGCGGCTCATATGTACGTGAGCGCATTGTCAAGTGTTTGTAAGGGCACGCTGGCTATGCGGCGGGCAGCTCGATGGTGAATATCGTGTGTTCGGGCGTCGATTCACATGCAACGGCACCGCCGTGTGCCGCGATGATCTCCTTGGCGATGGCAAGGCCCAGGCCGGCGCCACCGCGATTGGTCGCACGTGCCGCGTCCAGGCGATAGAACTTCTCAAAGATCACCTTGAGCTTAGCCGCCGGAATCGGATCACCCTGATTGATAAAGCGAATTCGCACGCCACCGTCATCTTGACGCCCAGCCTCAATCGTGATGGTCGATCCTTCGTAGCTATAGGCGATGGCGTTTTTCATGATGTTGTTGAACACGCGAGCCATCTTGTCGCCATCCACGAGCACCGTCAGGTCCTCGCGAATATCAACTTGGGCTTCCTTATGCTGCTCGTTGAGGATGGGATAGAACTCGTCAGCCACCTGAGCCAGCAGCAACCCCAGATCAACATAGCCGCGCGTGAGCACGATATCGTGGAAGTCAAAGCGCGTGATATCGAAGAACTCTTCGATGAGCGCATCGAGCCGGTGCGCCTTGTCGAGCGCCACGCCCGTAAAGTACGCACGTTGCTCAACCGGCAGCTCAGGAGCCTCTTGCAGCAGCGAAAGATAGCCCACTACGCTCGCAAGCGGGGTGCGTAGGTCATGTGCCAAGTACGTAACCAGATCGTCCTTGCGATGCGACTCGTCACGCAGAGCTTGCTGCACCTTGCGATCACGGTCACGCACGCGGTTAAGGGCGCCCTCGACCTCCAAGAAGTCGCCGTCGATGTTGTCCCAGGTGTCGGGGTGATCGATCAGGCGATCTTGAATACGAGCGGCCAGCACACAATCGGCATGCTGCTCGCCCTGTTCGTAGCCCTGGTAGTACAGGGCACGGCCGCACAAGAACAGCACGCACGCGGCAAGCGCCAGCACAAAGCCAAGCATGTTGAATACAAAGCCGGCATCGAACAGCACCGGCCCTTCAATGCCGCCGAGCGCCATGGCGCCAATCGCCAACGTCATGGCCCACGCGGCGCCGCCAATCACCACGCAGCGGCGCACGATCTCAAATCGATCGATCAGCAAAAAGCCAACAAGCAGCACCGCCAAGATTCCGACGATGTTGTCGATGCCAATCAGCAGCAGGCTCAGCAAAAAGAGCAGCACCGTTGCAAGCGCACGGTTGTCGACGACCGACCTCACGTAATCAAAGAGCCGATCGGGTACCTCGAATGCCTGCCTATCGTCTTTTGTCATATCAAGATCCTCACAAGCGAAAAGCGTTATTCGATGATGTAGCCGACGCCCCAGACGTTTTTGATAAAGCGCGGCTTTTGTGCGTCGTCGCCAATCTTTTCGCGCAAGTGGCGAATGTGCACCATCACCGTATTGTTGGAGCCGGGCATAAAGTCCTCGTTCCATACCGCGCGGAACAGGTCCTCCACGGCCACCACGCCGCCGCGATGCTCGACCAGATACAGCAAGATTGAATACTCGGTGGGTGTGAGGCGTACCGGTGCACCGTCCACCGTTACGGAACGAGCATCGCGGTTGATCTCCAGTCCGTCGAGCTGGATGGTCGGCGACTCGGCCACCTGCGAGCGGCTACCGTAGCTGGTGTAGCGGCGAAGCTGAGCGTGCACGCGCGCGATGAGCTCCAGCGGACGGAACGGCTTAACCACGTAATCGTCCGCGCCAAGCGAAAGGCCCTCGATCTTGTCTTGCTGGGCATCGCGCGCCGTCAGCATGATCACAGGATAGGTATGGCTGGAACGGATCGTACGCAGCAGCTCAAAGCCATCGATATCGGGCAGCATGACATCCAGCAGCGCCAAATCGAACTCCTGCTCCAAGATTGCCTTGGCAGCATCGGCCCCGCTATAGGCAATCTGGACATCAAAGCCCTCTTTTGTAAGGTAGATACCAACCAAGTCGGCGATGGCCTTCTCGTCATCAACTACCAAAATGCGCTCGTTCATGCGTGCTCCTCTCGCGCTCCATTATGCCTGAGGCGACGCACGCCACACACAACAAGCGTGGGTGATTAAGTCGGCCTTAAGCACCCTTGTGCCCGTTCGGGCGCGGATGTGGACCACGCACGCACGCGATGATCGCCGACGCCGGCAAACGATATACTCTAGTTCCAGAAGAGACCATCCCGTCGAAAGCGAAATCCGTGAAGTCCCTCACCTCTTTTGCAAAGCGCTCAGCCCAGCTTGCCGCCGGCTTTGTCTGCGCTATCGCCCTTGCCGCTGGCGTGCCCACCGTCGCCGGCGCCCAAGTGCTCACGACCGACAATGTTTGCGGCAAAACCGCCGATGCGCGCGGCATCACGGCCGAAAACCTGCCCGATATCGATGCGACCAATGCCCTCGTCATGGGCAAAGACGGCACCGTCTACTATGCCCGCGGCGCCGATGAGCAGGTCAAAATTGCCTCGATCACCAAGGTCATGACCGCAATCCTAACCGTCGAGAATTGCAAGATGGACGAGAAGGTCACGGTGAGCAACGCCGCAGCCACCGTGGGCAATTCGACCGCCGGCTTGCTCGAAGGCGACAAGCTTACCGTGGAGCAGGCGCTGCGCGGCCTGATGATTCCCTCGGGCAACGACGCCGCCATCGTGCTCGCCGAATATGTGGGCAAGAAGATCGACCCTAAGACCAAAGACGCCGAGGCCACCTTTGTGAAGGCCATGAACGAGCGCGCTAAGAAGCTCGGCTGTACCGGTACGCTTTTTGAAAACCCGCATGGTCTGGACTTTGATGAGTGGGCTGGCGATATGCACTCAACCGCACATGACGTGGCGCTGATGATGCAGGAGGCCATGAAAAACGACACGATCCGCGAGGTCGTAGCGAGCGAGGATTCCTGGATCGAGGTCACGGGCGCCGACGGCACCGACCATTCGCATTCCATGGACACGCATAACTATTTGCTGGGCCAAGATGGCAACATCGGCGGCAAGACCGGCACCACCGACGACGCGGGCTATTGCTTTACGAGCGCCTACAACCGCGACGGCGACGAGATCTACACCGTTATTTTGAACTCCACCACCACCGATCAGCGCTTTACCGATACCGCCACCCTTGCCAACTGGTACTACGGCCACAAGGTGACGGTCGCAATCGCCAACACGCAGGAAAAGACCGCCAACGGCAACCCGCTTATGGCGCGCGTTGGCCAAACCGACTGGACGGACAAGACGATCGACGCCACGCTCGCCGACCCCACGGCGCAAGCGACCGTGTTTTCCCTTGCCGGCGAGGTGACCGAAAAGGTTAGCTACGACGATCTTTCGGGCACGGTGCATGTGGGCGACAAGGTGGGCAGCGTTACGCTCAAGCAGGACGGCACCAAGATTGCCGTCATGGACCTGGTTGCCGACGAGGAAGGGGCAGGGCCGAATCCCATTGAGTGGCTCCTTGTGAAGCTCGACCGCCTGGGCCGCCGCATCGACAACCGCCCACTCACGGCAGAAAGCGAGACCGTAGCCAAGGCGCCCGAGATGTAAGATCGAAGAACAATACACTCGCTGAAAGGAGGTGTCCGAAAGGATGCCTCCTTTTTTTGAGGGTTCGAATCCCCAGCCACCATTCTTGATAATAAAAAAGGACCCCAAATGGGACCCTTCTTCAAATTCATACTGGCGGAGAGCTGGGGATTCGAACCCCAGATGCCCTTTTGGGGCATACTCGCTTAGCAGGCGAGCACCTTCGGCCTCTCGGTCAGCTCTCCGTAACAGCCGTTCTATAGTAACCAAACAGCCGAAGTTGGGCAAGGGGAATTTTGAGGCGTTTCCTCTTTTACCTCTCTTTTACCAGTAAACGTCTCAGTCAATCATCTCAACCTGTAACATCTGCAGGCCGTAATCCCCTCCAGATGTTACAGATTGAGACAAAGATACAAGGACGGCCCCAGCGACAGCGCGGACAGCCCATTCTTTATTAGTCCTCTCGAACGGTCTCCAACAGATAATCGCGCATGTACGGAATTGCAAACGAAACACAGCCATAGCCCGCGGGCTCAATCAACCCCGCATCGATCAGACGCTTGCGATATGACCCAACTTTGTTCGCCGACAAACCCATCTTCTTGGCGATATCGCCGTTGGCGATATCGACGCCCTCGCATTGAGCCATCGCCGCGAGATACTGAAACTGCCGTTCCGACACCCTGCGCAGCGCTGGGGCAATCACCATAGCATTAAAGCTATCAAGAGCCGCCTGGATACCCTTACGAGCCGCCTCTTCGCTCACGCTCTCCGCCCCACTGCGCGCAGCAACCTGCCAAGCGTAATATCCGACCAGCTGGACCATAAAGGGATAGCCTGCCGAAGCTTTTGTTAAAAGCTCAGCAACGCCTTCGTCAAGTTCCTTGCCCGCACGCCTCATCGTATCCTCAAACGATCCGCCGACTTCAAAATCTGAAAGCCGCGTGAGTTCGATATGCTTCGCCCTCTGAAGGAACGTCAACGTATCATCCACCACCACGCCATCCACCGAGGTTGGCAAACCAGCGAATGCAAAGGCGACATTCGCCCCTTGGCGAATCAAGAGCTGCATTTCATTACCCAGCTCGCGCATTTCCTCAGTTGAGGCGTCCTGAATCTCATCGAGCGTGATGAGCAAACCACCTCGCTTCGCGGCATCGTACATCGCCTCGCCCAGATGAGAGGCTGACTTCGACAGCTCCACGGAGCCAAGGCTGACTCCTAAAATCGATGGGGAAATCGACATTGATGCAAGACGAACATTTCGCTGCAGAGCCTCGAGAATTCTGTCGCAAAAACCGGCATTTGAGGCGACGTCGACAACCTCGAATCCTTTTTTTCGCGCAAGATCGCCCAATGCGTTGAGGAGCACCGTTTTACCCGTGCCTCGGACACCCGAGATGCGCATGAGTCGATCGGGGGCACCAGGGCCATTCTCAAGAGCCTCGGCAAAGTCATCCAAAACAGCGTCGCGTCCGATAAGCTCAGGTGGATTCATGCCCGCTGTTGGCTTAAAGGGATTAATAGCTTTTGACATTCGACCTCCTCTGCCAGTTTTAACAACTTTAACAAAGTTTAGCAACTTTAGCAGAGTTTAACAGTTTTAGCAGGCTCGGCGGCTTTATGCCTTACCGATTCTGTCGGGTCCTCCCGCCCGCGCCGATACAAATAGCGCGGTGCGGCCCCTCTATACCGCCCCTACCCCAGCGAGCGGTTGAGGGAGCCGAGCTCGTCGTTGCCCATGGTGCGCCACATTTGGAAGATGCAACCGCGTGCCAGGAAAAAGAAGCCGTTGTCGACCAGTTGAACAGCGGCATCTGCAAGCTGATTCGTCACGGCGGACACTGGCGGCAACTCAAGTCCAGCCTTGCGGATAGTCTCGACCGCTTCCTCGAACGCCGGAAGCTCGCTGACGCCCATCTCGTTCATAAGGCCCTGCATTTCTTCCAGCGCGCTGCTGCCCGATTCCTCGCCGCGCGGCACGAGACGGTAACAAGCCAGCGCCAGGTCGAGCTGATCGCAATTCCAATAGGCAAACGCCAAGCGATAGAACAGGTAGCCGATTGCAGAACGATCGCTGGCAATACGTAGGCCGTGGCGCGCCACCTCGATAATCTCGTCATAACGCTCCAGGCGTGCTAACACGTTAATCAGGGCAAAGTGAGACTGCATGGACGAGCGCGCCAAGTCGTAGAGACGGCGCACCTCGGGCAGCGCACGCTCAAAGTCCTCTTGTTCGGCGTAAAAGCTGCAGATCTCGTGCTGGGCAAAGTACAGCGCATCGGGCGCACGAAGGATTCGCACAGAGCGGTCTTCTTCCAACACCGGTAGCACCATGCGCACCAGCTGGTTATCGCAAAACTGCGTTTGAACCGGACCTGTCGCCAAAAGCTCGGCGACGGCGCACTTAGCCTCCAACTCCTCGACAAGACGGGAAAAGCCTTCAAAAGCACCTGTACGGTCGACTTTTGCCTGCTCGCGCAATTCAACAACACGGGCCACGTATGGGTCATCGTCCTCTTCCATGACCTCCAACTCGTCAGCCTTATCGGCGAGCAGCAGATCGCGCAGCGCCGGCGGCAGTGTGCGATGGTCATCACGCGGACGAGCATGAACCTCCGCAGGCTCAATCGTCTCCGGAGCGGTTGACTCATACGCCTCAAGCACACGCTTGCACGGCATATCGTCCATGTCCATGCTCTCAAGATCCTTGGCGACAGGCACGCAATCGGCCAGATAGGCCGCGCGCCCAAAGAAATATGTTGCGACAACGCGCTCGCCCTGCTCACTGTCGGGAGCAGCAATCTGCACATAGCAGCGCGTGATGCAGGTGCCCGCGGCAAAACACGCTGCCGCAAGCGTGAGCGCCACACGTGCATCGTGCTCCGCGCCCCAGATCGCGCGCGTGTCCTCGTCCAGCTCGCGCCAAGCGTCATCTTGAGCGCCGTATTCACGTTGCGGCATGGCATCAACGACAGACTGCCCAAACCGAACGAGCATAATCCCCTCGGCAACGTTTACTCGATAGGTATAGTCGAGCCGCGTGACCACGTTAAGCGCCTCAACGATTCGCGCAAAACGGGTGCGCACGTCCCACTCGCCGCCCGGCTGGCACGAAACCGTTCCCGGCTTTGCCCACGGGTTATCGCTCGAGGCCGTATCGAGCAGTCGGGGAACATCGTTGGTCGTCTTAGCGATATGCCACGAATCAAAGAGTGCACAGCCCTCAAGGCTCGGCGACGAGGCCGCGGGGGCCAATCCGGCCCCAATGCGCTCAAGGATGCCGGAGAGGCGGTTGAGACGGCACTCGATGGCAAGCAGCATGTCAATCTCGTCCTGGTCCAACAGGCTACGATCAAAATTGAGATAGAAAATCTTTGAGCGATCAATGCGAGCCAGGCTCATCTCGGACTTGGCAGCGATGGTGCGCAGGCGGGGCAAGTCAATTTCGCTCATAAGGGCGGCGGCATAGCGCTCGATACCGCTCGGATTCTCGGCATGGTCAACGCGGTAAAGCAGCGTCTCGATAGCATCGGGGAGCGGTGCCGTGTTAAAGCCCAAAAACACCTCGACCGGCTCGGGCAACTTTACGAGCTTGATCTTGTCGACAACGTTTTGCATACCCTCGTCGAGTCCGCCGGCGTCCGCCGTGTTCACAATAGCGCTTTCGGAGTTGGCAAATATCACGTAGCGCAAGAACATCGAGGCCATGAACTCACCGTAAGGCAGGGCGCGGATCGAATTCCATGTCTCGTGGTCGGACTGCTCGCGCATGGGGCCTTCGGGAGAGCCGGCAGTTTGCGCACACGCGCGCATTGCACCGTTGGCTTTCCTTACCATAATCTCACCAATACTGGAATCCGACTCGTCAAGGACCAGTTCCATGTCGGGATCGTTGGGCAGCGGAGCCTCGCTGACGGGGCGGTCCACCTTGTACACCTCACCCGAAACGCTTACGTAGCCCAAAAGCGACACATGACTTTTGCCAACGAATTCGACGACATAACAAGATTCATGCTGATCCTCGCCAAAGAGTTTCCAGACCACGCCATATGAGCGCCCCGCAGGCTGCTCGGGCATCGCCGGAAAGCGCTTTTTGGGATCGAGAAACCTGAGCTTGTATGTCGGACGCTCTGCCACGAAGTATCACCCTGATCGGTCGTCTAGAGAAGGAGCGGTCGCGGATAGGCCGCGATACCTACTCGGAATCTTACACGAGTCGATAAGAAATCGTCCGCTTCACGCCCGCGCCTCGACCGAGGTTCGAATCCATGCGGTGACGGCATAAAAGAAAAGCCCCCGTTGCCGGAGGCTTCAAGTTCAATTGGTGCGGCGTATAGGATTCCTGTCTCTTATACACATCTGACGCTGCCGACGAACTCTAGGGTG
>UQHZ01000034.1 GCA_900541055.1 uncultured Collinsella sp. | reverse complement strand
CATGCCTAGTCTCGTGGGCTCGGAGATGTGTATAAGAGACAGGGCAAGTCCATTTGCTACCAGGTGCCCGCGCTCATACTGCCCGGCATCACCTTTGTGGTGAGTCCGCTGCTGTCGCTTATGGAGGACCAGACCCGTGCGTTGCTCGCGGCGGGTGCGCGACCCAGCTATCTCAACTCCAGCCTTACTCCGGCCCAGCAAAATACCGTGCTCAAACGGGCGCGCGAGGGCCGCTACCAGCTTATGTACGTGGCGCCCGAGCGTCTGCTCGAGCCGCGCTTTTTAGCCTTTGCGCAGGAGGCTGCGGCGGACGGCGGCATTGGCGTGCCGCTCGTGGCCATTGACGAGGCCCACTGCGTGAGCCAATGGGGCCAGGATTTCCGTCCCGCCTATCTGCAGATTCGTGAGTTCATCGATTCCCTGCCGCAGCGCCCCATCGTTGCGGCCTTTACCGCTACGGCGACCGAGCGCGTGCGTGCGGACATTCAGCAGATGCTCGGCCTGCAAAACCCCGCGACGGTGGTGACGGGCTTCGATCGCAAGAGCCTCTACTTTGGTTGCGAGGAGATGGGCGACAAGGCCAAGACTGCCTGGGTGCGCGACTACGTGATTGCGCATTCGAGCGAGAGCGGCATCGTGTATTGCTCGACTCGCAAGACGGTCGATGCGCTGGCGGGCGAGCTTGCCGAGGCGCTGGGACCCAGTGGCATTCGCGTGGGCCGTTACCATGCCGGCATGGGCAACGACGCCCGCCGCCAGAGCCAGCGTGCCTTTATCGACGACGACATTCAGGTGATGGTTGCCACCAACGCCTTTGGCATGGGCATCGACAAGCCCAACGTGCGCTACGTGATCCACAACAACGTGCCCGAGAGCATCGAGGCATACTACCAAGAGGCGGGCCGCGCTGGCCGCGATGGCGATCCGGCCAGCTGTCACTTGCTGTGGAACGGTAACGATTTTCGCATGCGCCGCTTTTTGATCGACCGCGGCGATGCGGCCGACGAGGCGCTCGACGACGAGCAGCGCGCGTGGGCGCTCCAGAACCGTTATCGTCTGCTCAGCCAGATGGAGGGCTACTGCAATACCACCGGCTGCCTGCGCGAATACATGCTGCGCTACTTTGGCGACGAGGCCGCGGCCGAGCATGCGGCAGCCGCCGCGGGCGGCACGGCAGACGACGCCGAGGGCTGCGGCAACTGCAGCAACTGTCTCACGCAGTTCGAGGTCGAGGACGTCACCGATATGGCCCGCGCCGCTGTGCGTTATGTGGCCACGCGTCCCATGCGCTTTGGCAAGTCGCTCATCGCCGATGTGCTTCACGGCGGCAACACCGAGCGCATTCGCCAGATGCATTTGGACGAGGACTGCGGCTACGGTGAGCTGTCGAGCGAATCGGTCGGGCGCATCAAGGATATCATCGGCCAGCTGTGCGGCCGCGGTTATCTGGCCACCTCGCAGGGGCAGTACCCAGTCGTGGGACTGGGTCCGCGTGCCGGCGAGGTCGAGGACGAGGCGTTCGCCTTTACCGTTAAGCGTCGCGCGTCCAAGCGCAAGGCCTCGGCCCGCGCCCGCCGCGCCGTCGATCTGCTGCGCGAGGAGGCCGAGCTGGATCAGCGCCCGCGCGTTGGCGACGATGCCGAGCTGTTCGAGCGCCTGCGTGCCCTCCGCAAGGAGATCTCGACCGAGCTGGAGATGGCGCCGTATATGGTCTTTTCCGACAAGGCCCTGCGCGGCCTGTGCCGCCTGCGTCCGCAGACGCGCGAGGAGCTGATCCAGGTCAACGGCATTGGCGAGAAAAAAGCCGACGCCTTTGGCGAGCAGTTTATGGCGGCGATTGAAGAATTTGAGTCCGAGCATGCGCGGGATGGAGCGTAACGATGGCATTCGACGATAAAACCGACCGCACTGACGTGCCCGCCGTGCCGCTGTACCAACAGGTCATGGATGACCTAAAGGGCGAGATCGCGCGCGGTGTGTACCCCGCCGGCTCGCGCATCCCTGCCGAGATGGAGCTCGCGAAGTCCTACGGCGTGGGGCGCATCACCGTGCGCCGTGCCATCGAGGAGCTGTCGCGCGCGGGGTATCTCAACCGCCAGCAGGGGAGGGGCACGTTTGTGTGCGCTCCCAAGCTCAAGCGCAAGATTCGCCAGAAGGGTGACGTCCAGAGCTTTACTGAGGGTTGTGCTGCCAACGACATGGTGCCGGGTGCGCGTCTGGTGTCGCGCACGGTGGTCGCGGCGACGCACGAGGATGCGGCGTTCTTTGGCGTGGAGCCCGGCTGCGAGCTTATCGTGGTCGAGCGCGTGCGCACGGCCGACGGCATCCCCGTCATGCTCGAGAACAACGCCTTTGTGCTCGCCGACCATCCCTACCTGCAGACGCTGGCCGACGAGGACCTCACCGATAACTCAATCTTTGCGCTCGTTGCCGAGCATTCGGGTCGCGCGCCGCTCAAGTCCGACCCCTGCACCGTGGAGATTGCGCTTGCCGATACTCAGACGGCCCCGCTGCTGGAGGTGCCGGTCGGCGAGCCTCTCTTCTATATGGAGGCCTACTTTACCGACGCCGGCGGGCGCCCTCTACTGCTCGGCCGCCAAAAGATCGTGGGCTCGCGCTACGTCTTCGACATCTAACGTCCACAGATAGAACAACATAGAACAAATTTGCTGAGATGACTTCACGGGCGTTGTTACACGTGCTATAAATAGGACAACATAGAACGACAGCAGGTACGAGCTGTCGTCGTTCAAAGCCGCCCCACAAGGAGGAGCATCAGCATGAACGCACATGATCTGGTTCAGGAAATCATCGAGCGCAAGGGCAAGATCGAGAACGTCTTTTGGATCGCTTGCGGCGGTTCGATGATCGATCTCATGCCGGCCAACGAGCTGCTCAAGCGTGAGGCCACCACGTTTACCTCGACGGTCTACACGGCGCGCGAGTTTTGCCTGATGGCTCCCAAGAGTCTTGGCGAGAAGTCGCTCGTCATCGCCTGCAGCCACAGCGGCAACACGCAGGAGGTCGTCGACGGCTGCGAGATGGCGCTGGCCGCCGGTGCCGAGGTCATTGCCCTTACCGACTGCGAGGGCTCAAAGATCGACAACGGCAAGTGGACTACCTGGGTCTATCCGTGGGGTGAGGGCGTGTCGCAGGCTGAGGTGCCGCAGGGCATTGGCGCTCTGATCGCCGCCGAGTTGCTCGACCAGCAGGAAGGCTACGAGTCACTCGCCGACATGTATGAGGGCCTCAAGCAGATGGATGCGCTGCTGCCCGCCGCCCGTGAGAAGGTCAACGCCGAGCTGGGCGCCCGCTTTGCCGAGCTCTGCCAGCAGCACAAGTTTTTCTATATCCTGGGCTCCGGTCCCAACTTTAGCCAGACCTATGCCATGGCGATTTGCTCGCTCATGGAGATGCAGTGGCAGCACTGCTGCTACATCCACTCCGGCGAGTACTTCCATGGCCCGTTCGAAGCCACCGAGCCCGGCGTGTTCTACTTTGTGCAGCTCGGATCGGGCGAGTGCCGCCCCATGGAGGAGCGCGCTCTTGCGTTCCTCAACACGCACACCGATACCGTCATGGTGCTCGATGCGCTCGAGTACGGCGTGGGTGAAGTGCCTGCCAGCGTGCGTTCGTACCTGGAGCCGATCTTCTTCTACGCGATGAGCTGCGAGCTGCGTGCCGCCCGCGGCAAGGTGTTCGACCACAGCCCCGAGATTCGTCGCTACATGGGCATCGAGCAGTACTAGGTACCGGGAATAACCTCTCACGACGGGGCTTCCGCCAAGTGCGGGCCCCGTTTTGCTTTGCCAAGAAAGAAATGGGGATTGAACATGCGCGTGCTTGATTTGACTCACACTATTAGGGAAGACATGCCGGTATTTCCCGGAGCCGATACACCCAAGCTGCTGCCGTCGAGCACCTACGAGCACGACGGATTTAAAGAGACGCTCATGCAGATGTACGCCCATACGGGGACGCATATGGATTCACCGGCGCATCTGTTTGCCGACCGCACGACACTCGATGCGTTTCCGGCAAGCCAGTTTATAGGCAGGGCATTGGTTGTCGATTGCCGCATGCTCGCCGAGGGTGAGGCCATTACTGTGGAGCAGCTCCATCCCTATGGCGATAAGGTGACCCAAGCCGAGTTTTTGCTGTTCAACTTGGGTTGGGATAAGCGCTGGGGAACCGAGGCGTACTTTGGCGACTATCCTTGCGTGGACGACGAGGTGTTGGACCTGATCATCGACGGCGGCTACAAGGGCGTCGGCTTTGATGTAATTGGACTCGACCCCATCGCGGACGAAAACCTGACGCGCCACAAGAAGTTGTTCCGCGCATGCGATATCGTTAACATCGAGAATCTTAAGGACTTGGACTGTTGCGGCGACGATCTGTTCTGGTTTAGCTGCGCACCGCTCAAAATTGAGGATTGCGACGGCTCGCCCATTCGCGCAATCGCGTGGTTTGAGGATTAAAGCGCCCTGTTCCATCTGTCGAAAAAACATTCACCTTCGATTCGCAAGCGTGTCGTTTGAGTCAAAAAGCGGGCCGCGCCGGGGATTTCCGACGCAGCCCGCTTGGTATTGCGCTTAGATTCACGAGGTGTCGCGGCAACCGACGCTTACTTGGCGTCGTATGCCTCGGCTTCCCACCAGTCGAGCTGGGCGATGTTGTCGCGGATGTGCTGGCAGCTCTTGTGGAAGCCCTCGAGCTCATACTCGGAAAGGTCGAGCGTGTAGACCTCCTCGACGCCCTCGGCGCCGATCACGCACGGCAGGGAGGTGAAGATGCCCTCCTCGCCATACTGGCCGGTCATGAGCGTGGAGGCGGAAAGCACGGCGTGCTCGTTGTGCAGCACGGCAGCGCAGACGCGCGCGGCGGAGTTGGCGACGGCGTACTCGGTGCACTGCTTGCCCTGGTAGGTCACATAGCCGCCCTTGCGTGCAAGCTCCTCGACCTCCATGTGGTCGAAGGCGTACTTGTCGGGGTTCTCGGCTTGAAGCTCGTTAAGGCTCTTGCCGGCGATGGTTGCGGCCTTAAAGGCGGCCAGCTGGCTAAAGCCGTGCTCGCCGATCATGTAGGCGTCGATGGACTTGGGGCTCACGCCGACCTTCTTGGAGATCTCGGTGCGCAGGCGGGCGGAGTCCAGGCCGCAACCCGAGCCGATGATCTTCTTGGGATCGTAGCCGGTCAGATGCCGCAACTCGGTGCACACGACGTCGCAGGGGTTGGAGATGCTCACAAAGATGCCGTCGAAGCCGGCGTCGACGATGCGCTTGGCAAAGGTGCGGGCGGCGTCGGTGGTAAAGAACAGCTCGCCGTCGCGGTTGCCGGCGGCCAGTGCGACCTTGCCGGCGGCGTTGACGATGACATCGCAGCAGGCAAGCTCCTCGTAGTGATCGTAGCAGTTGACGATCTTGGTGTTGTACGGGACAAACGAAAGGGAGTCGCGCAGGTCCTGGACCTCGGACGTCACCTTGGCCTCGTTGATATCGCACAGGTACAGCTCATCGGCAATGCCCTGCATGAGCAGGCTGTTGGCGACATGTGCTCCTACGTGGCCCTGGCCGACCACACCGATCTTACGCGTCTGGTACATATATGTATCCTTTCGGCCGAGTTTTTCGCGTCGAACCATTGTAGCGTCCTGTTGCCACTTTGCTAGGCTAAAGCGCTATAGATTTTTGGGCATGCCTTAATCTCTACTTTTGGAGCGATTTGGGCCGCTGACGGTATCGCTGGGCGATGTGCTCGCGCGGATGGCGCTGGTCGTTGTACCATAGCTGCAACTGACTCGTAAGGAGCATCCATGCCCATTCGCATCCCCGACGCCCTCCCTGCCGCCGCGCAGCTCGAGAGCGAGAACATCTTTGTCATGACCGAGTACCGGGCGCTGCACCAGGACATCCGTCCGCTGCGCGTGCTCATCCTCAACCTCATGCCCACCAAAATCGCTACCGAGACGCAGATCATGCGCAAGCTCTCCAACACGCCGCTGCAGGTGGAGGTGGACCTGCTGCGCACCAAAACACACGAGGCCACGCACGTGAGCGCCGGCCACCTGGAGACGTTCTACCGCACGTTCGACGACATCCGCGACATCCACTACGACGGCCTGATTATCACGGGCGCCCCGGTGGAACAGATGCCGTTCGAAGAGGTCGACTACTGGCCCGAGCTCTGCCAGATCATGGACTGGTCTACCACGCACGTACACTCTACGCTGCACATTTGTTGGGGCGCACAGGCCGGTCTGTACCATCATTACGGTATCCAGAAGTATGACCTGCCGGCAAAGGCGAGCGGCGTGTTCGAGCATTATCTGGTGAAGCCGCAAAGCCCGCTGGTCCGCGGCTTCGACGACCGTTTCTATGCCGTGCATTCGCGCAACACCGATGTGCGCCGCGAGGACGTGGAGGCCGAGCCGCAGCTTGAGGTCGTGGCCGTGTCCGACGAGGTGGGCCTGTACATCGTCAAGTCGACCGACAGCCGTCGCTTCTTTGTCTTTGGCCATCCCGAGTACGACACCGATACGCTGCGCCTGGAGTACGAGCGCGATGTGAAGCGCGGGCTCAACCCGGAGGTGCCGGCGCATTACTTCCCGGGCGACGACCCCTCCGCCGAGCCGCGCAACGTCTGGCGCAGCCAAGCTCAGCTGTTCTACACCAACTGGCTCAACTACTACGTCTACCAGACCACGCCCTACGACCTGGCCCGCGCCGGCGAGGAGCACTAGGCTGCGATGGTACTGCTGTAGCCGTGGCTGATATGGCGGCGATTAGGCGCTGATGATGTGGGGTAGCGGCAGGTCGTGAGCGTCGGTGGGAACGCGGTCGACACGCTGCTCGTCAAAGGCGATGCCGATGATTTGGCATGCGGGCGAGAGCATGGGCAGGTAGCGGTCGTAGCAACCGCCGCCGTAGCCCAGGCGCGCGCCGGTTTGGTCGAAGGCCACGAGCGGCACGACGATCATGTCGAGAGCTTCGGCAGGCACGATAGGGAAGTGGTTGCTGTCGATGTCCGTGGCCGCAAAGGCCCGCGTAGGGTGGGCGATAAACGGAGCCGCGGACGCATCGTCGGCGGCAACTGCCCGCATACACATGCGCTGGCCACAAGCCACGGTGTCTGTTGCCGAGAGCATGCACGGATAGGCCACGCGCCAGCCGCGCGCGGCGGCCGCAGCGGCAAACGCGGCAGGGTCTGCCTCGGAACCCATCGCGGCATAGACGGCAACGATGCGCGGCGCCGCGGCATCTAAGCGGCCCAGCAGCTCAACCAGCCGCGCACAGATATCAGCAGACTTCGCCGCCCGCAAGTCCAAATCAAGAGCATCGCGCTGGGCAATCACCGCCCGCCGCAACTCAGCCTTGTCCATCCCAACCTCCTCTAGCAAACCTGCCAAAAAGTGACAGGCTTATTTTGGCTGGTTTTATCTGGGCAAACGTCGAAGCCGCCACAAAGGCGCCCTGTGTGGCGGCTTCGACTCGACGTTGGCTTCACAGCGCCGCAGCGATCGCTTCAGTCACAAACTTATTGAGTGACTCACCCTTCTTTGCCGCTGCCAGCGCTGCTTGCTTGTGGAGCTCAGAGCCCGTTCTTACGTTGAACGAGCCCTTAAAAGCCCGCTCGGGTTCCTTGCCCTTCTCGGCGCAAAACTCAAGGTAATCGTCGACGGCGTCGTGGAAGCATTGCTCCACTTCTTCAGCCGTGGAGCCTTCAAATACGATTGCGTCCCTAATGCCGGCGACCATACCTGTTAGCACATGCTGTTCGGCATCGAACTCGACCGGGGCGAAATAACCCTTGTATGCCAAAACGTTACTCATGACTACCTCCGACATCTTGCAGAAAGCGAACGATGTTTCGAATGGTCCCCGCTGTCAATTCGTCAGATGGATGAGGCGCGTGCATTACGAACATCCTGCCATCTGATGGCCTGTAGAAGCGAACGCGCGATCCGGACGTCTTGCCTTTGCTGTCCATTTCAAAGCCATATGAAGCCATAACTTTAAGAAAGTCAGCAAATCTATACGTTGAAGGACAGCTAAGCAGCTGGGCGATGAGTTTATCGGATCGAGTCATCCCGCCTCACATTCTGCAACTATATTCTAGTTGCAATTTCAGTTCGATGCAAGCACCTCTACTATAGAACATGTGTGCGTATAGAACAAGTGTTCGAACTACCACGAAGGGCGCCTGTGAACTGCGCCCTTCGTGGTAGTTTTGCTTGCCGTGCCTTAGCCCAGCAGGTCGATGACGTTGAAGCCGGCGTTGCTCTTGGCGATGACGTCGCGGCCGCCAAAGACGCAGGTGGGTGACTCGGCTGCGATGCGCGTTACGTCGGCGCCGAGCGAGCGAAGCTCACCGGGCGTGGCGGCGAGCATCTGGGCGCGGCGCTCCTCGCGCGCATGCGGATCGAGCCCGGCCAGGTAGGTCGTGTTGCGGCGCTTGGTGAGCGCGTACGGCTTCACCGGCGCGTCCATGCCGCTCACGCAGCTCACGATAAAGCCCTCAAAGGCGGCCTCGTCGGGATCAAAGCTGCCGAGCCATTCGCCCGCGCGCGCCACGCGCTCAATCGAGGGGTCGATTGCCGGGTCGCGGTAGGTGTAGAACGCCGCCTGACGCTCGCCGGCCGCGCGGAATCCGCAGCCGTACGCGCCGCCCTTAACGCGGATCTCGTTCCACAGATAGTCGTAGGAGAGCGCGTTGGCGGCAACCGCCCAGGCGCCCGTCACGTCGATGCCCAAGCGACGCGGGTCGCACGCGCTTGCCGCAAAACAGATGTCGCTGGGGATGACAAAGGCCTCGTGGCGGTCGCACGGCGTCGGCACCACGAGCGCGTTGCGGCCGGCATCGGCGCCGTCGCCAGCGCCCAGCTCCAGGTCGCCCGCGGCGGCCCAGTATGCGTTAAAGTCCTCGTCGCTGCCGGTAAAGCTCGCCAGGCAGCCATCGGCCACAAAGATGCGGCCTGCCAGCTCGGCAAGCTTGGTACGCAACCCGTTCACGCGCTCGTCAAAGTGGTCGAGCAGGTCGCGCAGGAACAGATAGAAGTCCACGCCCGAAAGCTGCTCGCGCACCACGGCCGAAGGCGAGCTGTAGCTCATCGCGCGACCGAGCGCCGCCGAGTGGCCGTTGTTGATAAAGCCCTGCTCAAGCCCAATGCGAATCTGTGTGAGCACGTCGCGCACGCGGTCGGCGTCGGCATCTGCCAAAAGCGTGCTCGACCATACCTCGCGCGGCAGACTCGCCAGCGCATCGATTTTCTCGGACAGGGCGCCGGCGCTCACCAGCAGGTAGGGGCGCACGCCGTCCACTTCGGGCTGCGTCATGACCTCGGTCGTAAAGCTCAAAAAGCCGAGCTTGCCAGCGAGCAAGTTGTCGAGTTCCTCGGCCGAGTGCTCGCGCGTGGGCAGCTGCTTAAGCAGGCGGCAGAGCAGTGTCACATAGGGCAGGTCCTCAAACGCGACGCAGTTCAGGTCGAAATACTGCATGGCGTAGGCCAGACGGTTGGTGGGGATGCCGTGGCGCAGGCAGGGGATGGGCACGGTCGTGTCCACGATCAGTGGCGGCTCGGGGCGCGCCTCGCCAATGTCGGACACGCGCAGGCGCGGCAGCGTGGCCTTGGCCTCGGGTGTGTCTTCCGCCTCCTGCGCGGCACGCAGCGCGGCCGTGCGCTCGACCACGTCGGTCAGCTCGGCATCGGTCATGGCATCGCGCTTGGCTGCCAGCTCGGCGGCCTCGGCACCCTCCGAACCCTCGGCGGCGTCCACCGGCACCAGCTCGACCAGTGCCATGTGGTCGTTTTCCAGCACCAGCTCGCGCAGCAGGTCCTCAAAATAGCTGCCGTCCAGCTCGCTACGCAGCTCCTCGTACACCGGGCCGTACTTGAGCGCCAGCGTCGCGGCGTCGTCATCGTAGAGCCAGGTGCTCAGCGCGTCGCACGCAATGGCCACGCCGTCGGCGATGCCATAGTCACGCTGGCGCAGGTCGTACTCGTTGCTGCTGATGATGGCTTCCAGACGCTCGCGCGGAACTCCGTGCTCGCACAGGTCGCGGCAGGCGTCCTGGAACACGCGACGCAGCTCGCGCGCCACACCGGGCTGTGCGTTTTGCAGCATGATGAGCTCGTAGGGCTGCAGGCTCTCGGCCGCGGTGTAGCTCACCACGTTGCCGCCCAGGCCGGCGGCCAGAATGGCCTTCTTAACCGGCGCTTCGTTGGAGCCCAGCAGCGCCTCGAACAGGATATCCGCCGCGATCGTGCGCTTGCGGTCGAGCGCGCTGCCCAGCACAAGGCCCAGGCCCACCAGGGCGTTCTCGGGTGTGGTGGCCATCTCGATGCGCTTGTACTCGCAGGTCACGGGCGCCTGCGCGTCCAACGGATTGGGCGCCAGCGTGGACGGGTCCTCGCCGGCGGCAACGGCAGCGTCCATGCGGCGGCTCGCGGCACTCGGCTGCGACAGATAGCGCTCGTCCAAAAAGGCCAGTGCGCGGTCCACGTCCAGGTCGCCGTAGAGCGTGATGTAGGAGTTGGAGGGATTGTAGTGTCGCGCGTGCGTGTCCAGGAACTGCTCGTAGGTGAGCGCGGGAATCGCGCGCGGGTCGCCGCCGCTCTCGTGCGCATAGGCGGTGTCGGGATAGAGCGCGGCGTTGACGGCATCGTCCAGCACGCTCATGGGATCGGACAGCGCGCCCTTCATCTCGTTGAACACCACGCCGTTATAACGCAGCGTGCCCTCGTGCAGGCTCGCGGCGCTGCTGTCGCCGTCGCCCTCCGGCAGGTCCAGTTCGTAGTGCCAGCCCTCCTGCTCAAAAATGGTGGGCTTGGTATAGATGGCCGGGTTGAACACCGCGTCCAGGTACACGTCCATCAGGTTGTACAGATCCTGCTCGTTGGTGGTGGCAACGGGGTAGATGGTCTTGTCGGGGTAGGTCATGGCGTTGAGGAACGTCTGCATGGAGCTCTTGATCAGGTCGACAAACGGCTCCTTGACGGGAAACTTGGCCGATCCGCACAGCACCGAGTGCTCAAGAATATGGAACACGCCGGTGGAATCGGCCGGCGGCGTCTTAAAGCCAATGGCAAAGGCCTTGTTTTCGTCGTCGCACGCCAGGTACAGCAGACGAGCGCCCGAGGCAGTGTGTCGCAGCACGTAAGCGTCCGAGTCGAGCTCGGGCACGGTCTCGCGGCGCTCGACGGCAAAGCCGTGGTAGGTAGTGCCGGGCACCAGCAGTGCAGCGGCTGCGGCGCGCGGGTCGGTTGAGGTGGTGGGCATATGCAGTCTCCTTTGACGCCCCAGCGGGGGCGAATCGAGTCGAATCCTCGAGAGTATACCCATATGGGGCCGCGACCCTGCGGCGAACTGGAGACGATGCCAGCGGATTGGGCGAAGGGCTCGCGTGCCCGCCGCACGAGCGTGGAAAATTGGACACTCGCCAAACGAGAGTGGATATTCGGACGGACGAGCGAGGATTTCCGGATACCTATCGAACGAGAGTGGATATTTGGACGGAATTTGCCGCAAAAGCCCCAAAAACCGTCCAAATATCCACTCTCGATATCCGACCGTCCGAAAATCCTCGCTCGTCCATCACTCGCGTATCTCTCGTCCCTCATTCGTCTCTAATATGAGAGATGACAGGAAGATGAGAGAAAAATATGAGAGATAACTGAGCAGCAAAGAGACAGGCAATCATGGTATTGTCTCAATACCAATTGTTCTACCAGCAAAAATATGTATAAATGAAGCAAATGGTAGACATTCCATCTCTCATCTATCTCTCTATCTCTAAGCCGAGAGATAGAGAGATAGATGAGAGATAATTTCGAGAGATAACTGAGAGACGAGGGAAATCTATCCGCGGCATTCTCCGCAGGACCGAGCGAAAGGACGTGCAGATGAACGAAAACGAGCTGACCGGTCTGCTTGAGTCTTTAAGGCGTATGGGCTCGGATGATCTTAACGTCGAAGTGAAGGAGAGCGCCACGACGCTTTCCCGCGATGTGTGGGAAACGGTGAGCGCATTCGCGAACACTGCCGGCGGAATCATCGTGCTCGGAGTGAGTGAGCGCGCAGGTTTTGTCCCGGTTGAGAACTTCGAGACCGAGAAAGTGCTCAACCAATTTGTGTCAGGCATGGGTGATGCGGGCGGTCGAGGAAAGCTGGCCAATCCGCCTAAATACACGATCGAGCGAGTGGAGCTTCAGGACGTCATCGTTCTCGTCATTACGATTGAGGAGCTCGATCCGTCGAGCAAGCCCTGCTATGTCATAGAGCGGGGCGCCCAGGGCGGCAGCTACAAGCGCATCGATGACAAAGATGTGCCGCTTTCATCGACCGAGGTGCTCGCATTGGCGTCATACGGTCGAGCGACTCCGAGCGATCGGGACGCGGTGGCGGGTGCGGGCGCGGACAATCTCGACGAGACGCTGGTCGACCGTACGATAGATCGGGCTTTCTCGTTGACGCCCCGGGCAATGCGCGGCGCGCCGGACAAACAAACGAAGCTGGAGCGCCTAAATATCCTTGATTCCCAGGGCAATGTCACCAAGGCTGGACTCCTAGTTGTGGGCACCTACCCTCAGCAGTTCTATCCCAAGCTCTTCATTGACGTGGCTGTCCATGCGGGAACTCAGAAGGGCATGGCGGGGTCGCTGAGGTTCATGGACCGCACAATCTGTGAGGGAACGTTGGGCGAGATGATCTCGGATGCCGTCGCAGCCGTCGCCAAGAATTTGCGGCGAACCTCGACCGTCCAAGGCGTCTCGCGTGTCGACTCGCTTGAGATTCCCGAGGAGGTTCTGCGCGAGGCAATCGCCAACGCCGTAATCCATCGAGAATACGGGGATCGGTTCTGTGGACAATCGATTGCCGTCGACGTCTTTGATGATCGTGTCGAGGTGACAAATCCTGGCGGCCTTTACGGGGGAAAGACTCGCGAGAACTTGTTTGACGGCAGCTCCCGATGCCGTAACGCGACGCTTGTGAAGCTCATGTCGATTGTCCCGCTGCCGGATGGCGCAGGTTCGCCGGCTGAGGGCAATGGCTCGGGCATCCCGATGATGATCGATGCCATGCGCGCGCATGGTCTGGCCGGGCCCCTGTTCTGCCCGGGATTCGATCGGTTCAAGGTCGTACTTTACCGTTCAAAGATCGAGCCGGTCGATCATGGCGGGGGCTTAATTGTGACGGCACTCAAACACTACGGCGAGCTGGGGACGCGCGAGCTGGCAGAGCACACAGGGCTCACAATTTCCCAGGTTAGGTCGCGCGTCAACGCGCTCATTGCTCAAGGCGAGCTTGAGCCCACGGCGCCGGCGACGAGCCGCAACCGCAAGTATCGACTGTCGGAGCGCGTGGGATAGATGCGTTAGTGGACGAGGCGACCCAATAATCGACCCTCGATTGGCGTCCATTAAGGTAAAGCGGTTGTTGCCCAGTCGACGGTGATGCTAAAGACTCGGCTTACGCCGGCATGGCCCCGAACCCGTCTATCAGGAACAGCCTAAGAACCAGCTTGATGACATTTCCCGGTTTGACTTCTGCCGCGTCAAAGACGTGGCGCTCGGCGAGCTCGCTGCAGTATGCATAGATGTCGCGGATAAGGTCCGCGCCCGAGAGCGTAAACATGTAGCCTGCGTCCGAAAGCGCATTGGGCGCGGCAGGCAACTTGGCCATGTGGCAGAACGTTTGCAGGTCGGGCGCCATAACGTTCTGGTAGTCGAGGTGGCCGTTGGCATCCTGCGCGGCAACCTCCAATTGGCGCACAAAATCCAGCGCCGCCGCTAACACAAAGCTCGGCGTAGGCGCATTGACGTCCTGAGTGGTCGCCACAAGCCTGCCCGCCGCCTGCGTGACAAGCCAAGCGACCTCGCGCTGGCAACGCACGGCCTTGCGCGTAACCGGCTTGATGGACGAAGAAGAAACGCTTCCCTTAGGCGGATTCGAAACAGCCACAAGAACCTCCCATGAACGACCCGGCCCAACAAGCCCGGATGAAACACGTGCTACATCAGTATACAGGGAAGTGGGGTAGCGGGGTACAAGCGCGCCAGCGGCAAACCGAGAGCATCAACGATGTGCCGATCGCGGAATGAGATCTCGTAATAATTGACTCTCGGCCATATTATTGAGGGGCATGACTCGCGTTCGTATGGTTGTAGGTGCTGGCGATGAACGACATTGACCTTGCTGTTCCGTTGATGGATGGACCAAGCTATGACCGCGCCTGCAGTCTCGTGCCTTCCGAATACGTTGAGGCATGGGAGTGGTTTCTGGGTGAGGAACAGCGCGGCGGCGTTTGGACCAGCCTTCCGCACCACACCAAGGAAGATAGTCCTCAGTATCAGTACCGTTTGAGAATTGGCTCGGACTTCTTTCCCGTAACGCGGGATTCAGGGATCTTCTGGCCGGGCCAGGATCGGGTGAAGCAAGATCCCAATAAGATCTTTGCGCTTTCGGTCCATAACTCTAAAAAGAGCTTCTACACCGATGTGCCTCCGCTCTATTTGGACGATGGCACGTGGGTCATTAAGTATTCGGTTCAAGCGCCAGGCGCCGTTGGTTCTCGAGACCAAGACTATAACCGTAAAATGCTCAACTGCATGGAATGTGGCGTTCCGGTCGGAGTCATATTTGCAACCGAGGTGGGCTACAAGGTGCTCGGCCTTGCGTTTGTTGAGCGGTTCGAGCCCGAAAACGGATGGTTTGTTCTGCACGGTCCTGTTCATAAAGGCGGACCGGACCCTCGTTTTGCACCCGACATGAGTTATCTGAAGCACATGCCCGTCGATATTGAGTTTGCCGGACAGGGTGCGACCGACGACGAAAAGGTCCGCTATGCGTTAAGGCGCGAGCGATTGGGGCAGCAATGGTTCCGCAAGCAGCTCGTTGCCGCCTATGACGGCCGTTGCGCGGTGTCGGACTGCGGCGTCAGCGAAGCTCTGGAGGCTGCACATATCGAGAATTACTCGGGACCCAAATCGCAGGTTGCCAGCAATGGCATTCTGCTTCGGCGCGATCTTCATTCCCTATTTGATGCTCACCTGATTTCGTTTGAGCCTGTTTGCGGCGAATATCGGCTGTGCGGATCGTACCTGCTGGATAAGACCGACTACGCTTCCTTTGCGGGTGCGACGCTAAGGCAGCCGAATGAGCGTCAGTGGCGACCCAATACGGTGTTTCTTGAGGCCCATCGCATTGAGTTCGATCGCTCGGAAAAGAAGCGTGAAAAGGCGGGGCTTCTGCCGTATTAGCGTATTTGGCTTTGGTATTCTTTGACGATCGTGTTGTTTGATCGGATCGCGTGGCGATACAATCTCGCGCACGCCCGCCGGTGCATGCTCTTCCTGTTTTGTATAGCGAGAGGGGAGCGTGTATGAGCTGGCGAGGCGATATTGCGATGGGGAAGTACGGAAAACTGCCGTGTGCCCTTATAGACAACAATATGTTTCCGAGCGTAGAGGTTGATTGCGGGTCGTTTGTCGTCACCTGCCCTTGCTGCGGCTCGCAAATACCGTGTCTCGATATTCGGTTCATCGATGCGCGCGACAGACTCAGCGACGAAGTGAGAAAACAGACAGGCGTTCATATGCCGGTGTATCCGGAGAAATGCCCTGTTTGTGGCCTCGATATCGTGTATGACGCCGGCGACGAGGGATAGGTGATGCGGAGGAGCTGGCTGTGAAGGCTTCTCCGTCTCTACAAATAAATCCCCTCACCGAGCTGCTTGTGGAACTCGGCGTGATGGTCGCGTGCCCAGGTAAAGAGCGCCTGGTCATAGTCGGTGCGCGTGGCCGGGACGCCAAAGACGCCGGCAACTTCGACGCGCACAAAGTCCAGTGCCGGCAGCTTGTTGATGGCAGTGAGGGCAAACGGGGACGAGGGCTCCTCGAACAGATAGCGGCTGCCTTGCAGCGCGTCGCAACTGGTGCACGTGTTGCCGAGCGACGGGGCTTTGGAGGTTCGCGCGCCTACGGGCTTGTAGCCGCAGCGCTTATGAAGGTAGTCGCGGATCTCGCCCGGCACACAGCCAAGAGCGGGCACGATGGCGAGCGCGTTGGCGTTGGCCGTGTCGATGGCAATGTGCCCGGCTTCGTTGGGTGCGTGCGCGATGGCGATGCTCTCGTCGTTATCGGTTCGATAGGGAATGCCGAAGGCCGCGACCGAGGTCTCTTTGTGACACTTCCAGCATTCGCGCTTGCCCAGTACTAGATATATATACGGCGCTGAGGGGTCGGATCGGTCAACACCGGGCAGCCATTCGGCAAAGGGCTCGGGGTTGACGCCGCTGGGTACATACCAGATCTTCTTGGTCCGGTCCCATTTGGCGCCCAGCGCCTTGGCTTCTTCTTTGTGCGAAAAGGGGACATCGAGCTCGGTGCGCATGGCGGCTCCTTGGTGCTGCAGGTGCAAGTGGCTCAAGGATACCGCAGGGCGCAGACATCGCGGCGTTTTGCTGAGAAGTTGCGGTGCGGACTGATTGGTTATGCCGATGGATATATCGGCAAGTAGATGGTCGGCTTTTGGCTAGTTGGGCGGTTGGAACTGCCGGCGGATTTGGCGACATAAAACAAAACAGCCCAGAGGACATAGCCTCTGAGCTGCGAACATTTGGTGGGCGT
>UQHZ01000033.1 GCA_900541055.1 uncultured Collinsella sp. | reverse complement strand
CTACACCCTAGAGTTCGTCGGCAGCGTCAGATGTGTATAAGAGACAGGTCTTGTCCTGCTCCTTCGGAGTCGCGGACAAGGCGCCACGCTGGTCTGCGGAGTGTTCTGAAAACTAAGCCCGGCCCCCGCCTGCGATGACGCTGCTGCAGGCGGCCTGCGATGGGGCCGTTGTTGGTTGAGGCCGCTGGGCTGATGTGGGAGCGCGCGGCTGTTGCGGGCTCTGGTCCCGGCGGCGGCCTCGGCACTTCGTGCCTGCTGCCTTGGGTGACTTTGGGGTCGATTGGGGTTGTCTGCACAATTCGCGGTATTATGGTGCGGAGTTTTGAAAGGAGCCGCTGGTGGTCACGACGACGTTTGCTTCGCCTTTGGGCGAGATTTTGCTTGCCGCTGATGGCCGCGGTTTGACAGGGCTTTGGTTTGAGGGACAGGAGCACTTTGGCTCTACGCTTCTCAAAGAAGATGCAGAGCATGTTGAAGGTACCGATGCGGTTTCCGGTATTGGTGGCATGTCTTCGGCGAATCCGGCCCATGGTGCGGCTTCTTCGGTGCTTGAGCGTTCCTGGGCTTGGCTGAATGCTTATTTTGCAGGGCAGGAACCTCGGTTTACGCCTCCGTTGCATATGATTGGCACGGCGTTTCAGCGTGAAGTCTGGTACGAACTGCTTTCTATTCCGCGTGGCGAGGTCGCTACGTATGGCGAGATCGCCCAGCGTGTTGCGGCTCGACATCGTGTGCCGGGAAATGAGGCACCCGTTGTGTCTCCCCGTGCTGTGGGGGCTGCGGTCGCGCGTAATCCCATTTCGATTATTGTGCCGTGCCATCGCGTAGTTGCCGCCGATGGTTCGCTCAACGGATATGCCGGCGGCCTCGACCGCAAGGAGTGGCTGCTTCGGCTTGAGGGCGCGTACGAGGAATAACGTTCGAGCACTTTGCATAGCCAAGACGCCGTGAAAGAACGGGACGCGCTTTCCGAATGGAGGCTCAGACGGAAACCACGTCCCGGAATTCCGTTTTAAAGCGGGGTGCGCTTTTCGAATGGCGTCCCAAGCGGAAACCGTGTCCCGGAATACAGCCTCAGAGCGGGACGCCGTTTCCGGTTGAGACCACCTGCTTGGACATCTTTCTACGCCCGTTGCTGCAGGACGTAGATCGATCTGTCCATGTTGAACAGATAAGCCACAACGCAGACGATGAAGAACGACGGCAGATTACCGAAACCGAAGACCTCGCAGCCAATAAGGATGGGTGCGAGCAGAATCGCTGACAGCATAAGCCCCATAACGGCGATGTGCACATAGGGGTTGGGGAGCAGCCGCGCCGCAAGGGTCTTGGCGTGGGCAAGGCACCAGGCAAAGGCGCCGCCTACCATGCCAAACGCGCTGCCCAACACCGGGGAGGCCAAGCGCGCATGAGGCGGCAACGTCAAAACACAAGCGTCAACTGCGCGCCCTGCTCAACGGGCTGCTCCTTGTGCTCGCTCAGAAGGACCATTCGGTCTTCGTATTGCTTTTCGGTCATTTCGATAACGGTGACCTCTCCAGCGCTTGGAAGATTCAGCTTAAGGCGAGCGATATGCGCCGCTGCGGATTCGCGAGTTACCAACAGGCGCGAATACACCGAAAACTGCTCCATATGGTATCCGTCGTTAATCAGAAACTTTCGAAAGTCGCTATACTGCCGACGTTCGGCTTTACTTCCCGTTGGAAGATCGAATAGAACCAATAACCTCATAACCCTCATGGCTCCTCCCTATTCAACAGTTATCATCTCGAGCCCTTTTAGCTCGGGCAATAGCAGCCTCTTGGGATCCTTTTCGAGAACGGCTGTTCTGAGTGAAGAGAGTGTTGTCTCTATGCACTGTTGGCAGCCGCAACGTTTCCCATCGATGGTCATAACGTGTTCAAACACGCGAGCCAACAATGCTTTGTCGCGCTGTCCTAAAGGCTCTGCAACGCTGTAGCTCATGACAATTAAGTCGACGAGGGGGCGGAACGGTTCAATAAGATCGTCGACAAGATTAAACGCGTTGTAAACGCTGTGATGGTGAAGCCCCTGGGATACGAGCCATCCACCGCCAACGGCTGCTCTTCCGATGCCTGCACGCAAGACGCTGTACCCGTAGTCGAGAGCGGAGCTTTGCATGCTGTTACGTCTTGTTCCTTCGGTAATGAGGGCTTTAAAGTACGCGGAGGCAGCTGCGCCTTCTCGATTGTCCGTGTCGCCCGAAAGAACGGTTTTGGCATATGAGGGGAGAGGGTCTGTAGGCAGCCCCATTTCTGTGAGAACCGCCGCTTGGTTGAGTATCTTTGCCTGAACGATTCGTTTCCAAAGCTGCTTTTTAAACGGAAGACTCATTGCAAGCTGGTCCTCGACGATGCGTGCATGGCGCGAATGGGCTCCCATGGGGAGCATGAGACCGTTAGGCATGTGGTCACGTCCGCAAATCATAACGCCTATTCCCGCGTCGTTGAGTTGTGACATACAGGCAACTGTCATTGTTGTTTGATGGGATTCGACGATGACGACCCAAATGTCTTCGAGGGGAATGGTGGAGCTTCGATCGTCCACGTTAATCATCAATAGGCCGTTTTTGATACAGAGATGGGCCTTGCTCTGGATAAGTATTGTCCGTTGAGCCATTTTGTTGACGACCTTCCCCGCATTAGCGCTACAATACAGCTACGTCGAAAGCAGCTCACCTTGGGGAAGGGCGCGGCTCCAGACAAGGGGAGCCACTTAAGTGGCTTACCCGTAAAGTTACCCCCGTTCAATCTTCGGATTGGGCGGGGCGAACTTTTTTGGGCGAGTGTTAGCCAGTATTCCGTAAACGGTAGCAATGGATGGTGTTCAGATCGGTCCTTTTGAGCGATTCTCCGCCTAAGGATTTGATTCAATTGTGAAGAAAAGTACATAAATTGCTGTGTCGAATACGGCTCTTTTCTTGCGTGAAGCGCGACGTGCTGACGCTTTTTGTCTCGAAAAAATGAATCGCAGATGTAGATCTGAGGTCGAATCAGTCTTCTTTTTTGAGGCTTGAAACAGAAAAGCCCCTGTTAAAGGGGCTTTTCTGTGCGCACACAGCGTATCACCTTGGGGAAGGGCGCGTGCTCAAGACTACCGCTGATAGGTGGGGTAGGTGACGCCCAGCGTATCACCTTGGGGAAGGGCGCGTGCTCAAGACCTCGTCCTCGTCCTGCTCGGTCAAGCTGTCAGCGTATCACCTTGGGGAAGGGCGCGTGCTCAAGACCCTTAGCGCCGCACCTTGACGGGCTTAGCCAGCGTATCACCTTGGGGAAGGGCGCGTGCTCAAGACTCTCGGTCGTTGCCGGTGCTCGCGTAGTCGAGCGTATCACCTTGGGGAAGGGCGCGTGCTCAAGACCTTGTGGCAGCTCTTGCACCTTAGCGTGAGAGCGTATCACCTTGGGGAAGGGCGCGTGCTCAAGACTTGAGCGCGATCGGCTCGCCGTCGGCTGCGAGCGTATCACCTTGGGGAAGGGCGCGTGCTCAAGACGCCGATAACTATGAGTTTTGGCGCTCAAAGAGCGTATCACCTTGGGGAAGGGCGCGTGCTCAAGACTGCGCGATGCAGCTTGCAATTATGCCCGTTAACGTATCGCCATGGGGAGCGTATATGGCATAGAGGCGAAGGTTCTCAACCGATTGCATTTATGGGTCTATGCGGTATAAAGGGCAACAAGGAATAAGCAAAAGCCCCACACGATTAAGCAAGAAATGTGCGGGGCAAGCAGCTGCTTTACTTGATGGGTGATTCTCGAACAACAAAGGGTGACATGTCGTTGCTTAGTTTTCCAACGGTAGGACAACTTGTTTTAATTCGAGTAAGCCTGTCTACAAAGGACCAGTTGGCGTTATCGATGTTGTAGCCACTAAACCGACCAACAAAATCACCGATTTGCACCAGATCGCCCAGATATATCTCCAGCGGTGGTTTCTTCATGGCACTTTCGGGCACGGGTTTCCAAGCTTTTCGGCCAGTATGCGCCTTAGCAATCCTGGGAACATACGTTCCATCTTTAAGTGCAGGAATATCTGCCTTGTAGACGGGGTCTGCGTACCAAGCGCCCTGCCCCTTCTTGGCCTTCGGGTCATGCCAGAGCCTCAGGCACAACATCTCGCTCACCTTGATGACCGACTTCTCGTCTGCCGACACAACGGCGTTGCCCATGACGATGTCCTTATCGGAGCTCGCCTTGCGAGCGATGTCTTTACCCTGTGCATTAACGCCGGCATAGCGATAGACCGTCTGCTCGAACAACTCGCCCTTTCCCTTACGCGGAACAAAGCGGGTGGGTACGACGAAATCGTGCGCCACGCGTACTTCGTTCGCAAAGGTTTCCCATGGCATAACGTTTTCGAGGGCCTTCATAATGGCATCCTGTCGCTGGGCTTTGCTCATGCCCTTGGTCATGCTCCAATGCATCTCTTGGTTGATTCGAGCGGTTTTAATCACGAGGCGTCGACTACATGCTGCAATCACACAAGCATCGGTGGCATGGTGACGATCGTCCGAGCGGTCTTTTTCGCCGTTCGAACCAAAGTTAAGCCCCCACCTGCGACGCAGCCATGCGGTCGCTCTGCCAGTGGTAGGAACAACGTGTGCCTTTGCGCCATCATCGGGGAACAGCAGGCAGTCGGCGAGGTAAGCGCATACTTCTCGCGACATATAGGCGGTGTCGGTGAAGCTGCGTGCTAAGAATTCGCCTTCCTTGGTATCAAGGTCTTTTTCCAGCAGGAAGTTCTTTTTGCGACGGCTGAGTTTCTGGTTTTCCTGAACGCGACGCTCAAAAGCATCCCATGAAGGCGCGCCGTCGTGGGACATCCATTCGTAAGGCGTCTGTTCGCGTTTGTCCTGATTGCTTTTGGCGAGGACTAGGACTTTGTTGCTGCGAGAGTTTTCTCCCGTGCGAGAGAACGGCAGGATGTGGTCGATCTGCGTGTAGGTGTCATCGCTAATTAGGCGATCGACTTCGATTTTAGCGCCCGTGTAAAGATCGAAGCATTCTTGCTCCTCCCACAGGCGGTACTTCTCTATCTGTTTGCCCGTGACCTCATCTGCCGTGCAGCCACGCAGTTCAGCGATTTGCCTGGCAATGCGCTCACGATTTTTCTCATTCTTCTTATTGGCCTTGGCGATCTCGTCTTTTGCGCGCTGAGGCAACCTAAGCTCTCGATCAAGCTCAACGTGGATTTCGTTTGGCACGCCCCACTTGCGGCAGATGGCGTTGACCACTTTTCGCATCTGCGACATGGAGCGAATGACGACCGGGTTGTTATTGGTTCGACCGGTAAGTTCGACCCAAGTCTCATAGGGCATCAGACGGTCAGAGCGCTCAAGTTGGGCACCAGCGATACGGAGCCCAAGCAGGCCGCAGTCGTTTTCAGCTTGTGTAAGGTTGAGGACCTCGGGCTCCTCGAGGCAATCGAGCAGCATGTCGAGTGCTTTTTTGGAACGGTTGCCATAGCCGTTAAGGGCTTTGGATGAATAGGGAAGCCTGCAAAGTGCCTCGATTTCCGCTTCCGAAAGCGGCAACCCCTGAAGCCGCTCCTGAAGTACGGGGAGAGCTGAAGAGTATGCCACCGCCTCCATAACGGCATCGGCGAGATCACGGTCATCGCGCAAACGCTGCAGGAGAATGGGGTTGGCTGCATTGAGGGTATTGCGGAGCACGCGCCATCCCTTGGGCTTGTACACCTCGCGCGTTTTTTCGTCGGCAGCTGGAACTCCTTTGAAGTAATCGCCGGAACTAAGGTCGAGTGCTTTTCTGAGGGCGCCGAATTTAACGGCGCAATCTTTGTTGCCTCGAATTGGCTCGCACGAGAACAGGATTGCAATGCACTCATCGCGCTCCGTTGCGTTCAAGGCGCGAGAGGTCCCGTTTTCGTGGATGATGGTGATGTTGCCGAGTGCGCCATAGGCTGAAACGAGTTCGCTCGTAAGCGTGCAGCGTGCGGCTCGTTTTTCTGTTGGGAAGTATGGGCAGTGGCCAACGAGGTCGTACGTGCGGCGGTCGAAGTCTTTGCGCGAACGCTCCCAATCGCAAACCTCGATATATGCGGCCTCAAATTCCGGCGAAGCGTATTTGGAGCCAAAGGAGCGTTGAGCATCAAATAGGATATGAGTTTCTTCGATAAGCTGGGCGTGCGTTACGCACTTGTCGTAATTGCCGCCACGATTGCGACTTTGAGGCTGCTGAGCGAGCCATTCGCCAACGGTGCGGCACGAGGTCTCCGCAATTGCTTCCTTGTTGGCCGCAAGGGCGGATAGAACCTTGCGGCCTTCGCTTGATTTATCCTGATTGCCTTCTCCGTGGGGGATGTATCCACGGCGCTTGCAGAGGGAGTAAAGGACTAGCGCCCACTCGCGAGCGCTGAGCGGGCGGTCAAGACCATCAACACGAAGCTTGAGCGGCTGTCTGTCGCCTTTTGTGGTGTGGAAGTACTCTTTGGTGGCGTCTTGGGGGATGAGGCCATAAGCCTTGAAGACTTGGAGACAGTGCTTCAAGCGCGCCTGGGTACGGTCAATGTTTCGACGGGTAGAGCGGAAGCTCCTGCGAATAACCGCAAGACTTTGGCCCGTTTTAGGATGAGTTGGAGAGTCAAATAATCTGACGCCCAAATCCAGGATTTCATGATTAGCTGTGTCGATAAGTGCGAATCCGCAGCTTGCAATACCTGGATCCATGCCAAGCACAAGATGCCTGGGAAGTCCGAGCTTCCCAATTTCGCGATTGATGGTGATCTCCATGGAGCACCCCTCTCTAATAAGAACTCTAGAGAACAGTACCATCGCGTGAGGACATGGGCCGAACTTGTTAGCCGGGCGGTCATTTTGTTAGGCACACGGAAACGATTTATGCAGCCTTACATATCGGTTTCCGGATGATGCCGTTTGCTGAAATTGAATCCCGACTGAATCCTGCCCTGAGATTGAATGGCGGGACGAACTCTCCGGACGCGCCGCCAAGTTAAAATCACCCAATAAGCTACGCCCATGGAACCGTTTCGCGCCAGTTTTTGTAAAAGCCGACTTTTTCTAGCGGAATGTCGCTGAACTTCGTGATTAACTCTTCAAGGTTGTGCCGCCATTGTGCCGATTCGCCAATGCTCTCTAACATGTAGTAGAGAACGGATAAGACGGCAAAGGTTTTGGCATTAGAGCCTTGAAATCCTTTCCACGCTTTGGGAATCATGGGCTTTACGCCCCATGTTCTGTTCCAAACTCTAGAGTGATGACAGCAAGCATTTCTGGAGACGCGGAGTACAGAAATCCAATTCTTGAGGATGGGAACTTTCACGCCAAACTCGTTTGCAATTGTTGCTTTCGTTTGTGGTGACATTTCAGAATAAAGCAGCTCAATCGTGCCCATGGTGACGCATTCCACCATCACCCAATAGGGCGGCAGCTCCTGCTCGTCACCGTATTTGGCCGCAAAGTGTTTAATGTACTGTTCGTTTTGCTTTGCAGCAGAGAATTCTCTTTTGAGCCTCGTTATGGCGACATCTGGGTAACAGAAAGGCCCGCGTTCCTCAGAGGCAAGATAGGCAATTCTGCTTCTGAGCTAGATCTCAATTCTGCCGACCGCATCAAACATTAACTGCCGGAGGGCTCGGTCAAATTCATACGTGTAGATGATGGTTTCGAATGCTGTGCCTTCGCGAAAGATGGTAATCCCGGACTTGCATTTGGTTTTGTAGGGAAACCAGTAGGCCGACAGTCTGTAGTGGTCGACTTCGACCAAAGCTCGCTCGAGTTCGCTTTGATCAGAGCACTTAAGACCCTTGTTTTCTGTCAATAGTGCTATTTGTTCGTTGATGGATATCCGCGACTTCCGGTATTTCATTTAAGCCTCTTGATAGAAAAAGAGCTGGAGTTGCGCATCGTTGAGAGGCTTTCCAGCTTTAGCAAAACAAACTTATAAGATGCGACGGGCCGCGTCAAGATAATTACCGGACGGCCTAGGAGGCGGCTGGTTGGCTGGCTTAAAACCTAGCGCGTGAAATGACGCTCCACGTTATTCAGCGCGCTTGATAGGATGACGAACCACAGTCTTAAGTTTCTCCGGTGCACATTTGCGTGGATCGGAGAGATAGATTTCGTGATGGAAACGGGTGTCTGAGAAGTCGGGGACATAGCCCTGCTCGGTCGTGTATTCATGCATAGCGTCTACGGTCGCCGGTTCGTTGTCGTAGGGCCCGGTGTGCATGCATTGAACGCAGAGACCCTCGTCAACTTTAAGCAGCTCGACGGCAGAAAAGTCCAGTTTCTTTTTGGTCATGGCTTCCGCGACTGCCCAGTCAAAGTCATCTCGGGTGACGAAATCGGGCAGGCGAATGCACGAGATAAAGTTGAAATCGTCCTTGCGTACATAATCGATGTCGCCGCTCGGGGAGTCTTGCCACCAGAAACCCTCGAGCGGCGGTACCACAAAGTCGAAATAGCCCTCGATACTCCTTGAGCCTTTCTTCGACATCTTGACGGTATAGGCGATGTCGTAAAGCAGCGGCAGGGCGTTTTGATACTCGCCACCTTCGGTATTTGGGTCGCCCTTTCCGCGAACGGCAACGTAGCTCATAGGCGGGACAGTTACGATACTCGGCTTGCTTGCAGGTTTGTAGAGCTCCTTGCATACCTTCTTAAAGTCGAACGCCATGTTGGTCGCCTTTCTGCGTATTGGCCTGCTTAGATAGCGGAATCATATCATAGAAACGAACAGCTGTTCGAATGATTTTGCTGACAGATAGAGATGCGTGCGTTGTGTTTGGCGGTCGGCCTGACCCCGTCGATGATTTCTCTGCCTGCCCGGCGCTTGTCTGCGCTCCCCGTTTCCCCATATAAAACCTGCCAAAATGAACCTGTCCCTTTTTGGTCGGCGTGAAATGGGTAATACTAAAGAGTTATCCGACCAGATGGGAACCGATCGATGGCCTATATCGAATTCAAAGACGTCATCAAAGCATACGGCGAGGGCGATGCCCGCATCCATGCGCTCGACGGCGCGAGCTTTACCGTTGAGCGCGGTGAGCTCGCCATTATCCTGGGCGCTTCGGGCGCCGGCAAGACTACGGCGCTCAACATCCTAGGCGGCATGGATACGGTAACCTCCGGCTCCGTGACAGTGGACGGGCGCGACGTGAGCTCTGCCAACGAGGCGCAGCTTGTGGAGTACCGCCGCGCCGACGTCGGCTTTGTCTTTCAGTTCTACAATCTGGTTCCCAACCTGACGGCGCTCGAAAACGTTGAGCTTGCAGCTCAGATCTGCCCCGATTCGCTCGATGCCGAACAGACGCTTCGCCAGGTTGGCCTGGGCGAGCGCCTCGCCAACTTCCCCGCGCAGCTTTCGGGCGGCGAGCAGCAGCGCGTGTCCATTGCCCGCGCACTGGCCAAGAACCCCAAGCTTCTTTTATGCGACGAGCCCACGGGCGCGCTCGACTATAAAACCGGCAAGCAGATCTTGCAGCTGCTGCAGGATACCTGCCGCAAGCAGGGCATTACGGTCATCATCATCACGCACAACTCCGCGCTCGCGCCCATGGCCGATCGCCTGATCCGCTTTAAGAGTGGTCGCGTGGAGAGCGAGACGGTCCAGCAAAATCCCGTGCCTATCGAGACGATCGAGTGGTAGCGCCCATGGACCAAGATCGCCAAAACAGCCAGCGCCGCGACGCGCAGAACGCGGAGCGCGAGCAGGATTTTACGACCTACCGCACTGCCCAAAGCTCAAACGATATGGTGCCGACGGTGTTTCGCCGTGGCATCTATCGCACAATCCGCGGCAGCCTCAAACGCTTCTTGTCTATCGTCGTGATCACCGCGCTCGGCGTGAGCGTGATGTGCGGCCTCAAGGCGGGTTGTGAGGATCTGCGCGATTCGGTCGATGCCTACTTTGACCAGCAGAATGTCTATGACATTAACGTGCAGTCGACCTATGGCCTTACGCGCGACGATCTTGCGGTTATCCAAGAGGTCGACGGCGTCGAGACGGCCGAGGGCATCTACACCGAGACCGCCTACACCGCCGTGGGTACAGCGCGCGAGCGCGTGGTCGTGCAGAGCCTTTCCAAGGAGAACATCGATCAGCCGGTGCTGGTGAACGGCGATTTGCCCGAGAGCGCCGATGAGGTCGCGGTGACTTCGAAGTTCCTGAAGGCTTCGGGCAAAAGGCTCGGCGATACCGTGAGTTTTGCCGCCAATGACGCGAGCTCGTCGAACCAAAGCGCCAAGGACCAGTTTGCCGCGGGCGATTACACCATCACGGCCGAGGTTCTCGATCCCACCGACGTGAGCTCCGACTCGACAGTCAACGCCTTTCGCGCTGCTTCGGCTGCGGACTATAAGTTCTATGTGAGCGAGGATGCCGCGACATCTTCTTCCTATTCCGCAGTCCACGTGATCGTCGAGGGAGCCAAGAGCCTCAACTCCTATTCGGATGCCTACACGGCAAAGATCAATGAGGTCAAGGGCAATATCGAGAAGATCCGCGAGGAACGTGAGAAGGCGCGCGCTCAGGAGCTGACGGTCGACACGCCGGCAAGCTTGGATGCGGCCGAGCGCCAGGCCGCCATGCTCTTTGGAATCGAGCAGGACAACATCAACCGCATGGCCGAGGGCAGCGACGAGCGTGCACAGGCGCAAGCCGACCTGGACCAGCGCCGTGCCGTCGCCGACCAGCAGTTTGCCGATGCCCGCGCCGAGCTCTCTGACCTGGGCGAATGCACTTGGTACATCCAGGACCGCGGTAACATCGCAAGCTACTCGAGCGTCGAGAGCGATAGTTCCTCAATCGAGGCCATCGCCACGGTGTTCCCGTTTATCTTCTTTATCGTCGCCGTGCTCATCAGCCTCACCACCGCCACGCGTATGGTTGAGGAGGAGCGTACGCTCATCGGCCTGTATAAGGCGCTCGGTTATTCGCGCGGGCGCATCCTGTCCAAATACGTGGACTATGCGCTGTGGGCTTGTCTGATCGGCGGCGTGCTTGGCAACATCATCGGCTTTGTGGGGCTGCCGCTGTTCCTGTTTACGGTGTTCGACGACATGTACTCACTGCCCCAGATGCTGCTTTCGTACGACATCGTGTCCTCAATCGTCTCGGTGGCGCTGTTTGCCGTGGGCGTGGTGGGCGCCACGATTATCGCCTGCCGCCACGAGATGGCCGAGACCCCAGCCTCGCTCATGCGCCCCAAGGCTCCGCGCGCCGGCTCGCGTATCTTGCTCGAGCGCATCGGCTTTATCTGGCACCGCATGGGCTTTTTGAACAAGGTGGCAGCGCGTAATCTGTTCCGCTACAAAAAGCGCGCCTTTATGACCATCTTCGGTATCGCGGGTTGCACCGCGCTTGTGATCTGCGGTATGGGTATTCGCGACACGTCGGTCGCGCTTTCGCCCAAGCAGTATGGGCATATCACGCGCTATGACTTGCTGGCGGTTGCCAATCCCGACGATTTTTCGCAGACGTGCGCGGCATTGGATGAGCGCAGCGCGGCCAAGGATTCTAACGTGACGGTGTCTTCGACGCTGCCAATCATGACCGACAACGTCACCTTTACATTTGGCGGAAAGAGCGAGACCGTGCAGCTGATCGTGGTGCCCGATGACCGCACGAACGACCTGGACGACTACGTGCGTCTCGAGGATGAGTCCAAAGAGCCGCTGTCTTTGCGTGACGGAGACGTGTATCTGAGCAAGAGTTCACAGCTGGTTCTCGGGATTCAGCCGGGCGACACGGCGCAGGTCCAAGATTCGTCGCTCAACGTCGCCAAGGTCAAAGTCAGCGACATTTCGCTTAACTATCTGGGCAACACGCTTTACATGACGCAGAGCACCTATGAGCGCGCGTTCGGTCGAAGCGCACGCCTCAACGGCATCTTTGTGCTGCTTAAGGGCTCGTCGGCCGACCAGATTGCGCTTAGCAAGAAGCTTAAGAGTGACGGCTGGCTTTCGATTTCGAGCACGGCCGAGCATTGGGAGAACTTTGAGGCGAACTTCACTATCATCAATTCCGTCGTGGTGCTCGTGACCTTTATGGCGGCGTGCCTGTCGTTTGTGGTGGTGTTTACGCTGTCCAACACCAACATTTCGGAGCGCGAGCGCGAGCTGGCGACCATCAAGGTGCTGGGCTTCCGCCGTGGCGAGGTACACCACTACGTCAACAAGGAGACGTTGATCCTCACGGCAATCGGCGCTGCGCTGGGCGTGCCGCTAGGTGGCTTGCTGGCCAAGAGCTTTACCTACATTTTGCAGATGCCGTCGCTGTACTTTGACGTCGAGGTCGAGCCGCTAAGCTACGTGCTCGCCGTGGTGCTTTCCTTTGGCTTTACGTTTATCGTCAACCTCGCCACCAATCGTACCCTCAACAAGATCGACATGGTCGGCGCCCTCAAAAGCGCCGAGTAACCTGCCAAAAAGGGACAGGTTTATTTTGACAGGTTTTATCTGGGCAAACGCCGGGCAGCCTATAGGTGGCCCGGCGTTTGCCCCGTTTTGCTGGGGATGTTTGTCGTTCGGTGCTCTTACTGGCCAATCCAGTGTTGCGCATAGCTCTTAATGTCCTCGGTAAAACCGTCAAGGTCGTCAAGGGTGATCACACTGTCGATAAGCAAATTGGCTATCTCGCGGTGCATTGTGCTGCGGCGAATGTCGTTTGCAATTACGCCTGAGGACAGCTTGTCTCTATTGAGGCTCTCTTCTAGTGCCCAAAATCTACTGGACGCTTCGCTGTCGCCATTCAGTATCTCAACGTACTGGCCGATGAGCTTTTCCATATAACGTTCTTGCCATTGAGGAAGCGTTTTCTTAAACAGTTTCCAGTCGCTTTCGGCTACGTCGCGCATATGTCCTCCGCTCGTCAAACGGGCTTTTCATTTGCCTTTTATTCTATTTGCTTTTCGCTCTCAGGCGTGGATGAGAGGCGCTCTTTAGCCTTCGAGATTGGGCTTGAATGGGTTGTATGCCACAAAACGGGCCTATCTACTACGTTTAATTGGATACCCTCAACCATACCGGGAAAACGAAAAATAAAACCGAAGGTAGAAGGCCTGTCGATTTTCGAAAAAGGCGGTCATGGTTGGCCCCATCGAGTTAAACGTAGTAGATGGCTCCTTTTCGTGGCGGACCATCAAACGAACGCCGACGCTTGTGCTGTAGCCGCTCCGATCATTCGTAAGTTGCGGTGGAATAGTTCTTAGATTCAGCCATTTGCGGGCTAAGCAGGAACTATTTCACCGCAACTTAATTTCAGACCAGGCACCCGCAGCAAGAAGACAAATAGCCTCGGCCTCCCTAGTTACCGCAGGAGGCCCCAGGGCTTACCTCCCAAATCTTTCCGCAGGACGGAAGGACCCCGCCGCGCGAAGCGCACGGCGGGGTCCTGACATGTCCGAGGACGATTTGGGAGGTAAGCCCTGGGGCCTCCGATGAGAGCAGTTTCGGCCGAGGCTATTCGTCGCCGAAGCTGATGCCCAACGCCTTGGCTTCGCGTACCAGATCGCTCTGGGGGTCGACATACTTGAGCTTGCCGGCGACCTCCTCGAGCGGCATGTGGCACATCTTGCCGTCGCGCAGGGCAATCATGTAGCCAAACTCGCCGCGCAGACAGCCGAGCGCTGCCTCGACGCCGCACTGGGTCGCAAAGATGCGGTCCTGGGCGTCGGGCTGACCGCCGCGCTGCGTGTGGCCGGGGATGGCGACGCGGGTCTCGCGACCGGTCTTGGCCTCGATCTCCTTGGCGATGTCGTAGACGATCGACGGACTCGTACGCTCGGCGAGCTTCTTCTTGTACTCCTTCTTGGACAGCGCCGCGTCCTCCTTGGAGATAGCACCCTCGGCGACGGCCACGATGGTAAAGCGGCTGCCGGTCTCCATGCGATGCTCGATGGTCTTGATGACGTTATCCATGTCGTAGGGAATCTCGGGAATCAAGATGACATCCGCGCCGCCCGCGACGCCGGCATACAGCGGGATCCAGCCAACCTTGTGGCCCATGATCTCGATAACGAACACGCGGCCGTGGCTCGAAGCGGTGGTGTGGATGTCGTCGATGCACTTGGTGGCGACGTCGATGGCGCTCGTAAAGCCAAACGTCAGCTCGGTGCCCCATGTGTCGTTATCGATGGTCTTGGGCAGGGCGATAACGTTTAGGCCCTCTTCGCGCAGGCGGTTGGCGGTCTTGGTGGAGCCGTTACCGCCCAGCATAAACAGGCAGTCGAGCTGCAGCTTATGATAGGTGTGGACCATCGCCGGCACCTTCTCGACGCCGTCAGCCTCGGGAATGTCCAGACGCTTGAACGGTGTGCGGCTCGTGCCCAGGATGGTGCCGCCGCGGGTGAGGATGCCGCTAAAATCGGCGGGCGTCATGACACGGAATCTGCTGTAGATAAGGCCCTGGTAGCCGTCCTCAAAACCATAGATCTCGATAGGTTCTTCGCTATTGGTCATAAGCGTTTTGACGATGCCGCGCATGGTGGCGTTGAGCGCCTGGCAGTCGCCGCCACTGGTAAGAAGACCGATCCTGAGCATGATGAATCCTTCCGGGCAAGTTATAACATGCGCATAAGTTTACCCCCGCACACTGTTGATACGGGGGTAAAACGTGTTAGCTCAAGCGTATGGAAATGTAAGCAACGTCAGGGAACGTAAGGTCGACGGGCCTGGCTCCTTACAGTGCGAAGGCGTCGACGTCGCCCCAGTGGCGGCGCAGCGTGATGGCGGCAGCGGGCTCGGTATTGTCAAAGACGACCGACCATTGCGTGTTGCTGGTGATATCTTCCGGATTGGGCTCTTGCGCTGCGGCACGCAGGGCTTCCCAGGCAATCGTTTCGTCCTGGGCGCCGGCATGGGCGTCGAGGACATCGGCGATTGCGACGGCGCGCTCTTTACCATGGCCCAGCTCGCCATTCTTTTGGTTGGGCAGCACTTCGTCGCCATAGCAGGCGTAGAAGTTCGTGACCTGGCGAACAGGGGTCGCTTTGAAAGCGCGGTCCGGATCGCGCGGGTCCCACTCTACTACGCGCGCGTCACCGGCGGCGTCGTTGATAAAGAAGTGGTAATCGCGTCCTGCCATGGCGTGCATGTCGTAGGCGGAAAGCAGGTCGACGGCCTCTTGCGTGGTAGCCGCGCGGTCGAGCACCAGACGGATGGCGAGCGAAGTGTTGATGACGGGGCGTTGCGTGTCCTGGTCACAGGGCTTGGAATCCAGGGTGAGTACGGCAATGGACACGCCGCATTCGTTAACACCGTCGAGCTGGGCAAACGGGCCCATCAACGCCGCGGCGCGTCCGGTGACGGAGTCAAGCGGAGTGTTATCGCCCAGGTTATTGAGGGCGGCAAAGCCGATGGAGGCATAGCCGCCGCGTGGGTGATTGCGCACCAGCAGCGCCGAGGTGTCGTCTTTAAAGTCGTAATTGCGACCGGTGCGCACGCGGCCTTCGGCATCTACGGCGACAAAAGCGCTGCAGGCAAACTGGGGCGCCTGGACATGTACCGGCACACCGGGCAGCACCTGCGCCACCACGGCATCGATGTAGGCCTGGTCGTCGCGCACGCCAGCGGCGATGATGCGATCAAGATCGTAGTCGTAGGCGATGTCGATTGCGTACAGGTCATAGCTATCCGCGTAGCCGGTCAAGCGTTTGAGCGACGCGGCGGACTTGATTTGCTTGTGATAAACGATACCGGTGGCAGCGGCAAGGCCGACGGCGACTCCCGCGACACCGCAGGCGATGGCAATGTTACGTGGCTTCATGACGGCTCCTCTCGTCCTGTTAGCGTAATTGTCGCAAAAGGGGCGCGGGCATGATGGCTCAACTTGGTGAGCGGTGCGGAATTAAGCACGGAATGAAGAGTGCGGCGCTGGCGTGGCGGGGTATGCTGGAGGGGACCATCAACCCAGCGAAAGGGGAGAGCATGACGGATCAGGAAACGCCCGAGCGCGCGCACGTGACGGCCGACGATATCGAGGCCGCCAACGACCTTATCGACTTTATCGAGGCATGCCCCAGCATGTTTCATACGGCGGCGACCATTATGGCCGAGCTCGACGAGGCGGGCTTTACCTACCTGCCCGAGAATGCGGCGTGGGACATCGAGCCGGGCGGGCGTTATTACACGCAGCGCAACACCTCGAGCGTTGTTGCCTTTAAGGTGGGCGAGGACCTGGCCGCGACGTGGGGCGAGGACGGCGTTGCCGGCGACTACCATTTTCAGCTGACGGCGTCGCACAGCGACTCGCCGACGTTTAAGGTTAAGGCCGTGCCCGAGCTCGACGGCGCGGGCGAGACGCTGCGCCTGAACACCGAGGCCTACGGCGGCATGATCGACTACACCTGGTTCGACCGTCCGCTGGCACTCGCGGGCCGCGTGCTGGTACGCGAGGGCGACCGTATCGAGAGTCGTTTGCTCGCTACCGAGCGCGAAGTCGCCATCATCCCGAGCCTTGCCATCCACATGAACCGTGGCGTTAACGAGAGCTTTGCTCCCAACCGAGCCGTCGACCTGTGCCCGCTCATCAGCGCCGGCGAGCTTAAGCAGGGCGACTTTGATGCTCTGATCGCCGACGAGTTGGACGTTGAGCCCGAGCAGATTCTGGGTCGCGATCTGTTCCTGGTCAATCGTCAGGATGCGCGCATTTGGGGCTGGGCCGACGAGTTTATCTCGACGCCCAAGCTCGACGACCTGGCCTGCGCCTATACCTCGCTGCAGGCATTTTTGGGTGCCGAGAACGCGCACGACGTTTCGGTCTTCTGCTGCTTTGATAACGAGGAGGTTGGCTCCGAGACCAAGCAGGGCGCTATGTCGACCTTCTTGGCCGATGCGCTGCGCCGCATCAACGGATCGCTGGGCTTTGACGACGAGTCGTATCATCGCGCCCTTGCCGCATCGATGCTCGTGAGCTGCGACAACGCGCATGCCGTGCACCCCAACCACGCCGAGAAGTGCGACGCCCGCAACCAGGTAGTGCTCAACGGCGGCATCGTCATCAAGGAAGCCGCCAACCAGCACTACTGCACCGACGCCTTTAGCCGCGCGGTGTTCCAGGCTATTTGCGATGACGCCGACGTACCCACGCAGGCCTTCGCCAACAAGAGCGATATGGCGGGCGGCTCCACCCTGGGCAATCTGTCCAATATGCAGGTGAGCATGCATGCCGTAGACGTGGGCCTGCCGCAGCTTGCCATGCACTCGAGCTACGAGACCGGCGGCGTGCGTGACGTGATGTACGCCATCCGCGCCCTCACCGCCTTCTACGAGCGCAACCTAACCATCAACGGAGCCGAAAGCGTGGAACTCTAAAATCTGCCAAAAAGGGACAGGTTTACTTTGGCAGGTTTTATTTGGGCAAATGCCGCAATGCCAACAGCTGGACAGAATTGTTAAGACCCCGCAGGTTGGGCAAACGTCAGCGAGCGATGTCCAGAGCGAACAAGTTGGCATGAAAAAGGCAAGGCATAGACCTTCTGGTCATG
>UQHZ01000032.1 GCA_900541055.1 uncultured Collinsella sp. | reverse complement strand
CGCTAGGCGGGCACTTTTACCGGGCGGCTAACCCACACAAACCCCCGAAGAGCCGTCTTTAAGCCAGCATTATAAAGATGCCCGGGCCGACTTTATGCCGAACCCGGGCGGGCGATGCAATCTTTACGCAAATGTAAGCAAATGTTCACACGTCAACAATTGACAGGCGCCAGCTCGTCGCCAGAAGCGGCCGCAGCGACAGGGCTAGTCCTCCATGCCGAGGTCGATCGTGGTGCCCTCGAAGATCTTGTTGACGGTGCGGACGGCGCACATCTTGCCACACATGGTGCAAGTGCCCTCGGTGGCGGCGGGGGACTCCTCGTAGCGCTTCTTGCCCGTAACCGGGTCGAGTGCGCACTTCCACATGGCGTCCCAGTCGAGCTTGCGGCGTGCCTGGCCCATCTTGTCGTCCATGTCGCGGGCGTGGGGCACCTTTTTGGCGATGTCGGCGGCGTGTGCGGCGATCTTGGTGGCCATGAGGCCGTCGAGCACATCCTGAGCGTTAGGCAGGCATAGGTGCTCGGCCGGTGTCACGTAGCACAGGAAGTCGGCGCCGGAACTGGCGGAGATAGCGCCGCCGATGGCAGCGGTGATGTGGTCGTAGCCCACGCCGATATCGGTCACCAGCGGCCCGAGCACATAGAACGGGGCGTTGTGGCACAGGCGCTTCTGCAGTTTCATGTTGGCGGCGATCTCGTCGAGCGCCATGTGACCCGGGCCCTCGACCATGACCTGTACGCCGGCGGCCCAAGCACGCTTGCATAGCTTGCCCAGCTCGATCATCTCGGCGGTCTCGGTGGCGTCGTTGGAGTCGTAGAGGCAGCCCGGGCGGCAGGAGTCGCCGAGCGAAATCGTCACGTCGTACTCGTGGCAAATCTCGAGCAACTCATCGTAGAACTCATAGAAGGGGTTCTCGTTGCCGGTGACCTCCATCCAGCCAAACAGCAGCGAGCCGCCGCGGCTCACGATGTTCATGAGGCGGCCGGTCTCCTTAAAGGTCTTGGTGACCGACTTGTTGATGCCGCAGTGGATGGTCATAAAGTCCACGCCGTCCTCGGCGTGCGCGCGCACGACCTCGAACAGGTCGTCCTTGGTAAGCTTGACCAGCGGCTTTTCCATGTAGCCGATGGCGTCGTACATGGGGACGGTGCCCACCATGAGCGGGGTCTCGTCGATGAGCTGCTGGCGGAACTGACGCGTCTTGCCCGAGTTGGAGAGGTCCATGATGGCGTCGGCGCCAAAGTCCTCAGCGATCTTGACCTTCTTCCATTCCTCGGCGGCATCGGCCTTGTCGCCCGAGATGCCCAGGTTGACGTTGACCTTGGTGGACAGGCCCTCACCGACGCCAAAGGCGCGCATGCCCTTTTTGATATGCACGATGTTGGCGGGAATGGCGATGCGGCCGTCGGCCACGCGCTCGCGGATGTACTCGGGGTCGCGATGCTCGCGCTCGGCGACTTCCTTCATCTGCGGCGTGATCTGCCCGGCACGGGCGAAGTCGATTTGCGTGACGAGCTTGGGCTCGGTCTGTGTGCTCATTGGCACGGCTCCCTTCGTTGGCATTACCCATATCAGGTTTGCGGGTCAGGGCGGGCGCGCCCAGTCTCAGCCTGCCGTCTTGTCCTGCAAGCTCCCCGTTTATGTAATGGGCTCAAGTATAGCTCGAATGGGTACGATTGGCCTAACAAGCGTGCCTGTGGGGAGGCGTATATGGAAGACAAGCATCTATATCGAGAGACGCAATGGGATGTATCGGCCGAGGAAAGCCGTGCGCACCATGGGTTGGTCGCGATTGGTTTTGCGGTGCTTGCCGTGCTGGTGATTGCCTTTTGTATCTGGACGTTCGGCGGTCCTGGCGGCGCCACCTGGGGGTTTGAAGCCGACGAGGGCCTGCCGATTATGACCATGAAAGTTTCTGGTGGCAACACGGTTGCCGCACCGGGCGACTATTGGTATCCGCGCGACGAGTTTGTGCAGCTGCAGCTGAGCGGCGGGTCTATTCCGGGCGAAGAAATCGAACGCGTGACGTTTGATGCGACGCTCAAAACGCTGACGGTGAAGCTCAAAGATCAAGGGGACGTGCCCACGACCATGGACATTGCGCTGGCGGAATGGCGCTTGGAGCCCCCGGCGGGCGCTGCGGTATCCGAGGTGGAGCACGTTAAGATTACCTACCAAGATGGCTCGACGAGCGAGATTGCAAAGGCCGATGGCTTGGCGGAGTAACGAGGTGTTTGGAAACGGCGGGTCTATTGTGCCTGCGCGTTCATGAAAACCAGGGTGTTTTTGTCTGAAAGCTCGGGGATGTGCCGATAGCCGATGTTGAATGCGGTAAGTTCGCTTGCATCCTCGAGCTTGTTTTCTGCCATCCACCGCGCCATGGAGCCGCGCGCCTTTTTGCTGGCGGTCGACCGTTGGATGGGCTTCCCGTTGCGGATACACTCGCCAAAGAGGCATGTGACGGCCGTGGCGTCGCCCGCGAGGTGGGGCAGAACGGCTTTGGCATACTCTACGCTGGCGAGGTTGACGATCGTGGTGTTTGAGCCTGCCGGGGCGATAGCCCGCGCGAGCTTGTCGCTCCAAAACGCGTAGAGGTCTCGGGCATCGTCAACGGCGAGCTTCGCGCCCATCTCCAGCCGATACGGTTCGACGGCATGAAAGGGACGAACGCACCCGTAGAGGCCGGAGAGGATCCACAGATGGTCTTGCAGCCATGCGAGCTGCGCGGAATCCATCACCTCGGGTGCCATGCTCTGGTATTGAATGCCGTGATAGGACATGACGGCAGGGGAGAGGTGACGGGCGAGTGCGGGATTGTCGAGATCGCCGCTTTTCAGGATGGGCCCGAACTCATGCAGGGTGTTGAGGCAAGGCCCCAGCAGTTTGTCACTCACGTTCCACAGCGCCTGCAGGCCGCCGCTGCCTTCATTCCGCTCGATATCTAGCAGTGCGCGGTGGAGGCGAGCCGTCTCGCGCACAAAGGGTGGGATGCCCAGGACTTCAAAAGCATCTTGGGCCGCGCGCATCTGCTTGGCGGGCGAAATGATGACCTGCAGCATGGACTCTCCTCTGCCAAAAAGGAAGTTGCGGTGGAATACGGTCTGTTTTGGCCGTTTATGGGCCAGTTTAGTCCGTATTTCACCGCAACTGATGAAGGGTTGGTTAGGCTCGCTCGAGGAAGGCTTTGTAGCCGCGGTAGGCCTCGTAGATGTCGGCCTTGTTGGCGACCTCCCACAGGGCGTGCATGGACAGGACGGCAACACCGGAATCGATGACGTTCATGCCGTACTTGGCCATGATGTAGGCGATGGTGCCGCCGCCGCCCGCGTTGACGCGGCCGAGCTCACAGGTCTGGAAGTCCACGCCGGCCTCGTCCATGATGTCGCGGACGAGGGCCACATACTCGGCGTCGGCGTCGTTGGAACCGCCCTTGCCGCGGCTGCCCGTGTACTTGTTAAAGCACAGGCCGCGACCCATAAAGGCCGCGTTCTTGGTCTCGAACTTGCCGGCATAGCCCGGGTCGAAGCCGGCGGACACGTCAGAGGAGAGCATACGGCTGCGGGCGAGCGCGCGGCGCAGGGCCAGCGGGCTATCCTCGCCGGCGAGCGTCATGATCTCGGCGACGGTGTTCTCGAAGAAGCGGCTCGTCATACCGGTGGCACCCACGGAGCCGATTTCCTCCTTGTCGACGATGAGCGTGATGCTCGTGCGCTCGACATTGGCCACATTAATCTGGGCGAGCATGGACGGGTAGGCACAGACGCGGTCGTCATGGCCATAGCCCAGAATCATGGAGCGGTCGAGGCCCATGTCGCGGGCGGGACCGGCGGGCACGACCTCGATCTCGGCGGAGAGGAAGTCCTCCTCCTCGACGTCGTACTGCTCCTTGAGGATGTCCAGGAACATCTGCTTGACGGGCTCCTTGGGGGCGTCCTTGTCGTTCTCGTCAAACTTGACGGGGCGGCCGCCCACGATCACGTCGAGGATCTCGGCGTCGACGGCGTCCTTGGCGGGCTTGGCCATCTGCTCGCTCGAGAGGTGGATCAGCAGGTCGGAGATGGTAAAGACCGGATCGTCGGCCTTGTCACCGATGTTGATGTCGACGGTGGTGCCGTCCTTTTTGCAGATGACGCCCACGAGTGCAAGCGGGGAGGCCACCCAGTGGTAGCTCTTGACGCCGCCGTAGTAGTGCGTGTCGAGGTAGGCCATGTCGCCGGCCTCGAAGGCGGGATTCTGCTTAAGGTCCAGGCGCGGCGAGTCCACGTGGGCGCCCAGGATGTTAAAGCCCTGCTCGAGCGGGGTGGTGCCCAGGTTGACGAGCATAAGGTCCTTGCCGTGGTTGGCGGCGTACACCTTGTCGCCGGCCTTGAGCGCGCGGCCCTCGGCGATCACGGTCTCCAGATTGACGTAGCCCGCCTCCTCGGCCATCTTGATACCGGTCTTGACGCACAGGCGCTCGGTCTTGTTTTCGCTCAAAAACTGCTTATAGCCGCGGCAAAGCTCCTCGAGCTCCTCGACTTGCTGTGGCGTGTACTTTTTCCATGCGCAGGGACGCTCCATGACGCAGGCTCCTTTCGGATCGATCGTGCTGGTTGATGTACCGTGAGCCATCGTATCACGCGCGGGCTCACGGTGGCAGGGGAGCTTGATGTGAGGTGGCCGCGGGGCGGGGAGCGTGTAAACTGGTGTGAGCAAACCGTGCCCAGCCCAAAGCGAGGTATTCAATATGTCTGACAAGCGCCGCACCTTTGCCGTTATCGACGGCAACTCGCTCATGCACCGCGCCTTCCACGCCGTGCCGCCGACCATGAACGCGCCGGACGGTCGCCCCACCAACGCGATTTTTGGCTTTCTGAACATGTTTCTCAAGATGATTGATGCCTTTAACCCCGACGGTGTGGTCGTGGCGTTTGACAAGGGCAAGCCGCGCGTGCGCATGGAGATGCTGCCGCAGTATAAGGCGCAGCGCCCGCCCATGGACCCCGATCTGCACGCGCAGTTCCCTATGATTAAGGAGCTGCTCGGTGCGCTCAACGTGCCGATTCTGCAGTCCGAGGGCTGGGAAGGCGACGATATCCTGGGTACCATGGCTCGCTTGGGTGAGGAGGCCGGCTGCGACATGCTGCTGGTGACCGGCGATCGCGACATGTATCAGCTTGTGACCGAGCACGTCAACGTGGTCTCGACCCGCAAGGGCCTGTCCGACGTGGCGATTATGACGCCCGAGAGCGTAGACGACCTGTATCACGGCATCACGCCGGCGCTCGTGCCCGATTTTTACGGTCTGAAGGGCGACACGTCCGATAACATCCCCGGCGTGCCGGGCATCGGCCCCAAAAAGGCGAGCGCGCTCATTGCACAGTACGGCAGCTTGGACGAGGTCATCGCGCATGCTGACGAGGTCAAGGGCAAGATGGGCGAGAACCTTCGTGCACACATCGACGATGCGCTGCTGAGCCGCAAGGTCGCAACCATTCGCACCGATGCGCCCGTCGAGCTCGATTTTGAGGCGACGTCCTTCCCGGCGTTTTCTGCCGATGAGGTTTCCGCGGCACTGGGTACGCTCGGCATTACCGCCATGCAGAACCGTTTCTTGGCGCTGATCGGTGACGAGGGCGGGGCTGCTGCCTCCAGTGTGTTTGAGATACCTGCGATGGTTCGCGCAGCCGCCGGCGATGCCGACGCGCTTGGTGCCGTTGCGGCTGAGGTCTCCCGCGCGATTGATGCCGGCGAGTGGGTCGCCGCCGTGGTGGACGACGACAAGGAAGAGGGCGCGCTCTTTGGACTGACGCGCACGCTGTGGTTGGCGACGTCCAAGGGCCTGTTCGCGCTCGAGGAGGGCGACAGCTGTGCGGCGGCTGAGGTTGAGGGCTTCAACTTCGTCCACGGCGTTATTGCCGGCGTGCTCGCGCGTCTGTTTATGGAGGGTCGCGTGGCGAGCCCGGATATGAAGGCGCTGTTGCACGAGCTTTCGCCCATCGATTCTTCTGAGCCCGAGCTCATGGATCCGCTCGCTGCCGATTCCACGCGTATCTTCGATACCGTTGTCGCTGCCTATCTGCTGGATTCCGATCGCTCCGAGTTCGATGAGGCATATCTGGCCGATACGTATCTGCAGATGGCGCTGCCTGCGGCGCGCGGTGCAGAGGATGCCGGCGAGGACGCTCCGGCTCCTGCCGCCCGCACGGCGGCCTTAACGCTGGCACTGGTCGCACCGCTGCGCGACCGCATGGCCCGTGAGAACGCCGCCAACGTGTTCGACGGCATCGAGATGCCGCTTGTGCCGGTGCTTGCCAAGATGGAGCGCGCGGGCATGCTCGTAGACCCCGACCGTCTGCATAGTCTGTCCGAGGGCCTGGCGACTCAGATTGCCGAGGTCGAGCGCAGCATTCGTGACCTGGCGGGTGACGAGACCTTTAATATTGGCAGTCCCATGCAGCTGTCGCATGTGCTCTTTGATGTGATGGGGCTTCCGACCAAGGGTCTCAAGAAGACTAAGCGCGGCTATTATTCGACCAACGCCAAGGTGCTGAGCGACCTTGCCCGCGACAACGAGATTGTTCGTTTGATCTTAGACTGGCGTGAGAAGTCCAAGATCAAGTCCACCTATCTGGACACGCTGGGCCCGCTGCGCCGTGGTGACGGTCGCGTGCACACCACGTACAACCAGACCATCACGGCAACGGGGCGTCTGTCCTCGAGCGACCCGAACCTGCAGAACATCCCGACGCGCTCGGAGCTGGGTCGTACCGTCAAGACGGCGTTTTCGGCAGGCGAGGGAAGCGTCTTTTTGGCGGTGGACTACTCGCAGATCGAGCTGCGTCTGCTGGCGCATCTCTCGGGTGACGAGCACTTGGTGCGCGCCTTTAACGAGGGCGAGGACTTCCACGCCGAGACGGCGGCGCGCGTATTTGGTGTGCCGGTGTCCGAGGTAACGCCCGACTTGCGCAGTCGCGCCAAGGCCGTGAACTTTGGCATCGTGTATGGTCAGCAGGCCTACGGCCTGTCGCAGTCGCTGCATATCTCGATGGCCGAGGCACGCGACATGATCGACCGCTACTACGAGGCCTACCCGGGCGTGCGCACGTTCCTCGACAACGTGGTGGCACGCGCCAAGCAGACGGGCTACGCCGAGACCATGTATGGCCGCCGTCGTCATATTCCGGAGCTCAAGGCCAAAAACCCGCAACTCCGCGGCTTTGGCGAACGCACAGCCATGAACCATCCCATGCAGGGCACCGCAGCAGACATCATCAAGATCGCCATGGCCCGCGTAAGCCGCCGCCTGGAAGAAGAGGGCTTTGCCGCGCACATGATCCTGCAGGTACACGACGAACTGGACTTTGAGTGCCCCGTCGACGAAGTCGAGCGCCTAACCGCCATGGTCCGCGACGTCATGGAGCACGTAGTAGACCTCCGCGTACCGTTGATCGCCGAAGCCAGCACCGGCATAACCTGGGCCGACGCCAAATAGGGAAGCAACCACAGTTCCAAAGTAACCAAAAACAGAAGGACGCCCCTTATCAACAAGGAGCGTCCTTCGTTCAATTAAATTCAGCCTAAGTATCTAGACACTCAAGACGCCATCTTGGCGGCAGGTAAGTAAACCTAGGGCCTGGCCGGGCGGCACGGGTTAACTTTTCGTAGATTCCGCACGCAAAGAAAGCCACTTAATGTGGCTTTCGTCTTGCGCAGGACCTGACCGAGCGAAAAGTTAACCCGTGCCGCCCGGCCAGGCCCAACGAGCCACGTTAACGAGCCGCCAAGATGGCGTCGATGAGCGTCAGTACGCCCCCGTCGTTGTTGCTCGGAATGCGCCATTTGGCATGCGCGTTCATATGCTCCTCGGCATTGTCCACGATAAAGCTGTGCCCGACGCGCTCCAGCATGGGGATGTCGTTGTACGTATCGCCCACGGCGGCGGCGTCGGCAATATCGATGCCCAGGTGCTCGCACAGGTGCGCGACGCCGGCGCCCTTGTCGACGCCCAGGTTCATAAAGTCGATCCACTCGCGCCCGGCGTTGGTGACGTAGAGCTTGTCCGAGAACTCGGGACTATAGGTCTCGCGAAACGCGGGCTCGGCGTCGTAGCCGGGGAAGAAGACCGAAATCTTGTTGGACTCGAAATCAATGCCATCAAAGCTGTCGACGTAGTTGATTGTGTTGTAGTAGACGCTGATCTCGTCGTGGTATTGATGGTCGCGGGCAAGCACGTAGAACTCGTCGAAGCAGCAAAGGACGGGGACAGCGCGCGGATCCTCCGAGGCACGGCTCAAGACCTGCTGATACAGCTCCACGTCGATAGTGCTCTTATAGATATAGCTGCCGCGATAGATCACGCACGCTCCGTTGTCGGGACAAAAGGCGAGGCGGTTCTTGACGCCCTCGAACATCTCCTCGAGCTTGGGGGCGGGACGTCCGCTGGCGGGGCAGAATACGATGTCGGCGTCGGCGAGCTTGTCTAGGCGCTCATCAAGACCCTGGGGCAGCACGCGCTCGTCGGTCAGCAGCGTCTTGTCCATGTCGACGGCGAGAATCTTAATGTTTCCGATATTGGCGTCCGATTCGTAAGTTTGCATAAAAGCGAGCCTTTCGTTTCGAGATTGTTTCAGACGTTATAACCATCAATTCGTAGTCGGGCGTATTTTCGCAGGAACGGAGCGTATTTGCACCACGCTTCACAAAGTAATGAAAAAACTTTTCAGAAATTTGAATTTGTCGCTTGTGCTGCGGGCACTTTAGCGTAATATAGCGACCATCGAAAACGGAGACGGAAAAACAACCGCTTACCGAGGAAAAGGTACCGTTTACGATATTAGAATTGCGCCCGGCGATAGGTGAAAGGAGAGGCAGATGCAGTTCGTAACGATCATCACCACTGCAGACAATGCCATCCGACGCCAGCGCGCAATTTCCCGACGACGATAAAAATCGTCTCTGTCCGCATGGGGCGAATTGCCTCAACAGAGTCATTTTGAGGTCGTTGGGTTTTAGCACGACATTGCTGCATGTTTCTAGGGCATGTATGTGCTGATTTTTGCTATTTAACCTGATATTGCACGGTATATGACCTCAAGGTGACTTGCAACTGACCGATGTTCTAACTAGCTACCAAGGGCGAAAGGAAACAGCCATGAGCAAGGAAAAAGTCGTTCTCGCATATTCCGGTGGTCTTGATACATCCGTATGTGTCAAGTGGCTCCAGGACGAGAAGAATCTCGATGTCATTTGTGTCTGCGGCAACGTGGGCCAGGAAGAGACCGGACTGGATGCCAAGAAGCAGAAGGCGCTTGACCTGGGCGTTCTCGATTGCCAGGTGCTCGACCTGCGCGACGAGTTCTCCGATGAGTTCCTGACCAAAGCCATTGCAGCAAACTCCATGTACGAGAACAAGTATCCGCTGCTCTCCGCCCTGTCTCGCCCGCTGCTTGCCAAGAAGCTTGTTGAGGTCGCCCACGAGTTTGGCGCGACCTACGTCGCCCACGGCTGCACCGGCAAGGGTAACGACCAGGTCCGTTTTGAGGCCGCCGTCAAGGCCCTCGACCCCGAGCTCAAGGTTATCGCCCCGGTTCGCGAGTGGGACCTGAAGTGTCGCCCCGACGAGGTCGCCTATGCCCACGCCCACAACGTGCCGGTTCCCGAGGGTGCCAACGACAACCCCTACTCCATCGACGACAACCTGTGGGGTCGTGCCATTGAGTGCGGTCACCTGGAGGATCCCTGGAATGAGCCGCTCGACGACGCTTGGGTTATGACCAAGAATCCCGAGGACACCCCGGACACCCCGACCTACACCGAGATTGAGTTTGAGGCCGGCAAGCCCGTCGCCGTCGACGGCAAGAAGATGAAGCTCTCTGAGATCGTCATCGCCCTCAACAAGATCTCCGGCGACAATGGCTTTGGCCGTCTCGATCTGGTCGAGGATCGCCTGGTGGGCCTTAAGAGCCGCGAGTGCTACGAGGTTCCCGGCGCCCTGACGCTCATCACCGCCCACAAGGCGCTCGAGGACATCTGCGTCGAGGGCGACCTGCTCAAGACCAAGATCAAGCTCGAGCAGGATTGGGCCACCGCCGTGTACAACGGCCAGTGGTACAGCCCGCTCAAAAACGCGCTCGATGCCTTTATGGCCGACACGCAAAAGTTCGTGACCGGCACTGTCCGTCTGAAGTTCTTTAAGGGCAACTGCCATGTCGTCGGCCGCAAGAGCCCCTTCAGCCTCTACGACTACGGTCTGGCTACCTACGACCGCGACACCACGTTTGACGAGAAGGCCAGCGCCGGTTTTATCGAGATCGATACGCTGTCGCTCAAGACGTGGGCAAAGGTCCAGGGCCCCAGCTCTGCTGCCGCCCAGGCCTAGCGCCTCCTTCCCTTGGTATCCGCGCGGCCCATCCGCGTGATACATAACGGGCGCACGGGGTCCCTACCTTTCGTTATGCTTGCTGACACTTCTTAACATCGGTGGCCCCTACGTTCCGCCCGCATATATGATGCCGCGTCTGCGGCTGAGTCCGAGCCCCGCCGGGGTTGTCCGGCGGGGCTCCTTCTATCAATTTGGCGGCTCTGTGCCTATATATATGAGGAGTATCCATTATGTTCAATGCTATCGCGCATGCTTTGCTTGCCCTTGCGCCCGAGTTCGATGCTGTAAGGGTCGAGGACGTTCCTATGAGCCTGAAGGCCTGGATCGATGGTTCGCAGGGCAACATCCGGAGGGAGACGTTGGGCGCCAAGTGCATGGTGCGTCACTTCTTTGCAAATTAGCCACATGGCCCCGCGCGCGGCAGGGAGTGTGTAAAACTAGCGGTTGATAAATCGCTTTAGCGACAGGGCACATTGCTTTGGACGCTTGTTTTGGTATTTGGAGAAAGGAGACGGTTCCATGGCTCTTTGGGGCGGTCGTTTTGAGGCGGGCGTGGCCGAGGTCACGCAGGAGTTTGGCGCGTCGCTGCCGGTCGACAAACATCTCTATAAGCAGGATATCGCCGGCTCTAAGGCGCATGCCAAGATGTTGGCCGCCCAGGGCATCATCAGTGCCGAGGACGAGCAGGCGATTGCCAAGGGCCTGACCGGAATCGAACAGGATATCGATGCCGGCAACTTCACCTTCGATATCAACGATGAGGACATTCATATGTCCATCGAGAGCGAGCTGACGCGTCGCATCGGCGAGGCTGGCAAGCGCTTGCATACTGGGCGTTCGCGCAACGACCAGGTGGCGACCGATACGCGCCTGGGCGTCAAGGCGCTGGCCAAGGAGCTCATGGAGGCCAATCTTGAGCTGCGCCATGTGCTGGTGGATGCGGCCAAGAAGTACGACAAGGTGATTCTGCCGGGCTACACGCATATGCAGCACGCTCAGCCCGTGCTGCTCTCGCATCATCTGCTGGCGTATTCCTGGATGTTCGCGCGCGACTTTACACGCCTGAAGGCCGCCTTTGATGCCGCCGACAACTGCCCGCTGGGTGCTGCCGCGCTTGCCGGTACGAGCTATCCGCTCGATCGTCAGATGACGGCTGCCGAACTTGGCTTTGCGGGCGTGATCCCCAATTCACTCGATGCTGTTTCCGATCGCGACTTCCTGCTCGACCTGCATTACGCCGGCTCCGTCATGGCGATGCACCTGTCGCGTCTTTCCGAGGAGATCGTGCTGTGGTCGAGCTCCGAATTTGGCTTTATCATGCTTTCAGACTCGTACTCCACCGGCTCGTCTATCATGCCGCAGAAGAAGAATCCCGACTTTGCCGAGCTTATCCGCGGCAAGAGCGGCCGAGTCTATGGCAACCTGGTGCAGCTGCTCGTGACCATGAAGGGCTTGCCGCTCGCATATAACAAGGACTTGCAGGAGGACAAGGAGGGCGCGCTCGATACCGCCCATACGCTCATGCAGTGCCTGTCGGTTATGGCCGGAATGATTTCGACTTGGACCGTCAACGAGGATGCCATGGCGCGCGAGTGCGGCGTGGGGCACCTTGCCGCCACCGATGTTGCCGATTACCTGGCTAAGCGTGGTCTGCCGTTCCGCGAGGCACATGCCGTGGTGGGCCATCTGGTCCTGATGTGTGAGAAGCGTGGCTGCAATCTTGAGGACCTGCCGTTTGAGGTGTTCCAGGAGGCAAGCCCGCTCTTTGAGCGCGACATCACCGGGGCGCTCGACATCCCGTCGATTGTCGCCGCGCGCACGACCGAGGGCGGCACCGCTCCTGCCGCCGTTGCCGTGCAGCTGCAGCGTGCCGAGGCGCAGCTCGTGGCCGACGAGGGCGTGTTTGGATCGCTGACCAAGGTCGTCGAGATGGGCCACGGGGTAAAGTAGGGATTTGGCTGAAGCCGTTTTGGCCATTTATTGATAAATCGTTTTCACTTTACGGGCGTCTGCTGATGTGGGCGCCCGTATTTTGTTGCTATGGGGGAGGGGCTTGTCGAGAAGTTCTGTAGGACCTTTGGGCAGGTTGTGAAGGGGTTACGTTCGCGGGCGGCAACCGACCGCCTGCTCTGCTCGATGCGGTTGATGGGCGGTCGGATGGTACTCTAATCGGGCTTCGAAACAGAAGTGACACATATGGAGCGCTTTAATAAATTGCAACGTTTCAATAAACAGCTTTTTGTTTAACTGCAGCTAAAACTCTGTTACGATGCAGTCTAGGCGGGTGCCGGAATGGGACTTGGGCACGCGCGAACCTACTTGAAAGGCTACTTTTATGGCTATCGAGAAGACCTTCATCATGATTAAGCCCGACGCCGTGCGCGACCGCAAGATCGGCGAGATCGTTGCTCGCATTGAGCGCAGCGGCCTTGTCATCGAGCGCATGGAGATGACCACGCTCGAGCGCGCTACCGTCGAGGAGCACTACGCCCATCTGGCCGACAAGCCCTTCTTTGGCGGTCTCTGTGACTTTATGACGAGCGGTCCGGTCGTCAAGATGGTCGTTTCCGGTCTCTCCGCTGTTGCTAAGATGCGCACCCTCATGGGCGCTACTAATCCGCTTGACGCTGCTCCCGGCACAATTCGCGGCGATTTCGCTGTCGATGTCAACGCCAACGTGATCCACGGCTCCGACTGCTTGGAGAACGCCGAGATTGAGATCAAGCGCTTCTTTGGCTAAACCAGCTTTGACTCCTTAAAGCTGTTAGCGTGTGGCTTGGGCGCCGCGGAACTCCATCCGCGGCGCTCTTTTATACCAAAACCTATGAAGGGGCCCGCTCGGATATGAGTTCCGAGCGGGCCCCTGCTGTTAGCTTGTGGCACTGAGTAGTTTAGGCCTCGTCGACGACCTTGAGGCCGCGCGTGTGGTCGATCTCGTTGAGGAGGTTAACGCGACGCTCGTGACGACCGCCCTCAAACTCGGCGTCGAGCCACTCGTCGACAATCATCTTGGCGAGCTCGGAGCCCACGACGCGGGCGCCAAAGGCGAGCACGTTGGTGTTGTTGTGCATACGGGAGAGCTTGGCGCTGAAGGGCTCGGAGCACACGACGGCGCGCACGCCCTCTACCTTGTTAGCAGCCAGGCTAATCCCGACGCCGGTGCCGCAGATCAGGATGCCCAGGTCGACGTCGCCGTTGGCAACGGCCTTACCCACCTTGTAGCCGGCGATGGGGTAGTCAAAGCTCTCGGAGGTGTCGGTGCCAAAGTTCACGACCTCGCAGCCGCGCTCCTTCAGGTGCTCGGAGATGATGTTCTTGAGCTCGACGGCGGCGTGGTCGTTACCGATACCGATCTTCATGGATGGTTCCTCTCTGGTCTGTGCGGCGCAAATGCTAAAGGTGTTTACCGCGTTCGACTGCATGATAGCGCGACTCTTGCGTAAACGCTCGGGCGTTTTTTGGTCAAACGCTTTAGCATGCAACAAGATCGGCTTCTCATGAATAATGCCACCAGTTTGTGCTCGAGCGCCGTCCGCCGGAACCATGGTTGCGGTTTTTGATGCATTGTTATCAAATAAAGGAGCTAACTATTTTGAGAGCCCAGCCCGTTATGCAAGCAGGAGATACCTATGCCTATCGATTCCATCCGTGATGCCGCGTTTTGCGATGTTTTGAACCGCGAGCTTGTCTGCGCGCTCGGCTGTACCGAGCCTATTGCCGTTGCCTATGCAGCAGCGCTGGCGAGCCAGACGCTCGGTTGCGAGCCCGATCATATGGATGTTGCCTGCTCGGGCAACATCATCAAGAACGTCAAGAGCGTGACCGTGCCCAACTCGGGCGGTATGCACGGTATTGAGGCCGCAGCCGTGCTGGGTGCCGTGGGCGGCGACGCTAAGAGCGCGCTCGAGGTGCTCGAGAGCGTTGACGATGAAGACCGTGCTCGCGTGGCCGAGCTCCTCGCCGACGCCGGCTACTGCGATGTGTCGCTTGTCGAGGGTGTGCCCAACCTCTACATCAAGGTGACTGCGACGGCCGGGGGCCATACCGCGGTCGTCGAGATTACCGATCACCACACCAATGTCACGTGCCATACGCTCGACGGTATTCCGGTATGCGGCAAGTCGGCGGGGGAGTGTGCCGCCTGCGCCGAGCGCGTGGTGGCCGAGCGTGCGGCAGATAACGCCGATACTCCTATGAGCATTGAGTCCATCATCGACTTTATCGAGGACGGTGACATTGAGGACGCCCGCGCTGCCGTTGAGCGTCAGATTGAGCTGAACGGCGCGATCAGTGCCGAGGGTCTCGCGCACGCTTGGGGTGCCGAGGTGGGCCGTACGCTGCTGGGCGCTCGTGCCGATGACGTCGCCTGCCGTGCCCGTGCCCGTGCAGCCGCCGGGTCCGACGCCCGCATGAACGGCTGCGCATTGCCGGTCGCCATTGTGTGCGGCTCGGGTAATCAGGGCATTACCTGCGCATTGCCCGTCATGGAGTATGCTGAGTTCCTGCGCTGCGACCACGAGCGCTTGGTGCGCGCCGTGATGCTGTCCGATCTTATCGCCGTGCATATCAAGAGCTATATTGGTGCGCTCTCGGCGTTTTGCGGTGCTATTTGCGCCGCGTGCGGCGCCGGCGCCGCGATTACCTGGCTGTGTGGCGGCACGCGCGAGCAGATCGGCGCGACAGTCTCGAACACGCTCGGCAACGTTGGCGGCATCGTGTGCGATGGCGCCAAGGCAAGCTGCGCCGCCAAGATTTCCGCTGCCGTCGATGCGGCGATTCTGGGCCATGATATGGCCATGCAAGGCCGCGGCTTCCGCGCCGGCGAGGGCCTGATCCAAGATACCGTTGAGCAGACAATCGCCAGTATGGGCTACGTAGGCCGTGTAGGCATGAAGGACACCGACGTCGAGATCCTCAACATCATGATCGGCAAAACCCAGGTCTGTTAAGACAGTTCGTCGGCTATTTGGTGTTCGTAGAAGGCTTTTACTACGGCGTTGAAGTCGCGGGCGAAGTCTTCCATGGTTCCGCGCCAGGTGGCTCGGCTGGGCTTGCCTTGGCCCACAAAGGCGGTTTGGATGCCGCAATCGGGGGACGGGAAGTCGCGTTTGGGATCGTTGCCCACCATAAGGACCTCGTGTGGCTCGAGCCCCATCACCTGAAGCTGCTCTAGATAGTAGGTGGCATCGGGCTTGCAGCGGGTGGTGTTTCCCATGTGCGTGACGAGCTCAAAGGGAGCGTCGGCCAGGTCGCCCCAACCCATGCGGCACTCGATAGCCCCCTGGGGAAAGCTAGGGTTGGTAAAGAGCGCGCAACGCAGCCCTGCGTCCTGTACGGCCTGGAGCGCGGCGTGTGCGCCCGGCATGGCGTGAGCGTTAATGACATCGTCGTTCTTGTACGGAAGAACTTCGCGGTCATAGTAGGTAAACGCCTCGTAGATGAGGGGATCGGAGAGGCAGATCCCGCATCGGCGCTCGACCTCTTCTTGGTAAAACTCAAGATTGGTGCGGTTGTCCGTGCCGCTGCGGCGATTGGCGTTGAGGTCGACCAGGATGGTGCCCAGGCGTGCCATCGTGCCACCGCGGCTGCGGCGCCCGATATCCGCGAGCATCGAAGAGACATCCTTAAAATAGCGAAGGATGAACGCGTTGAGGTTGATGCTAAGAAGCGTTTCGTCCATATCGAAAACGACTGCTTTGAGCACGCGGGCACCTTTCTCGAAAAATCGATCTAGAATCGTTGGCTCCGGATACTTTACCCCAAAGCCGAATGCCTGGCTGGTTATCGTCAAGTTGCGGAGACGTGTGTTCATAAGATTACGAAAAAGTCTCCACACGAGTAAAAAATCGCAGTTCACGCTTGAAATCGAACTCATTTCCCCGTAACCTATACGAACGTGATTGCATAAGCGTCACATTAGTATCTGTCGGCTCCCGAGTGTTCCTAAACGTTGTGTGCTTGTCGCACCCTTCTGTAGGTCCTAGCAATCGGGGCCCCGTAGTTCGAAAGGGGTCCACCTTTGAGTGAGATTCAGAACTCGTCCATTTTCTCTCTTGACGATGTCAATGAGGAGGAGATGAACAACCTCATCGACGGTACGATTACCGACTTTGATGAGGGCGATCTCGTTAACGGCACTGTCGTTAAGATCGAGCATGACGAGGTGCTCGTTGACATCGGATTCAAGTCCGAGGGCGTTATCCCGGTCCGCGAGCTGTCCATCCGCAAGGACGCTAACCCTGCAGACATCGTTGCACTCGGTGATCCCATCGAGGCTCTGGTTCTCCAGAAGGAGGACAAGGACGGTCGTCTGGTCCTGTCCAAGAAGCGTGCCGAGTACGAGCGTGCTTGGAACCGCATCGAGGAGAAGTTCAACTCCGGCGAGAACGTCGAGGGCGAGGTTATCGAGGTTGTCAAGGGCGGCCTGATCCTCGACATCGGCCTGCGTGGCTTCCTGCCCGCTTCCCTCGTCGACCTCCGTCGTGTCAAGGACCTCACCTCCTACATGGGCACCCGCATCGAGGCTCGCGTCATCGAGATGGACCGCAACCGCAACAACGTCGTCCTCTCCCGTCGCGTCGTGCTCGAGGAGTCCCGTAAGGCCGAGCGCTCCGAGATTCTGTCCAAGCTCAAGTCTGGCATGCGTCTCCAGGGCACCGTTTCCTCCATCGTCGACTTCGGCGCCTTCGTCGACCTCGGCGGTATCGACGGCCTCATCCACATCTCCGAGCTCTCCTGGAACCACGTCAACCATCCTTCCGAGGTTGTCAAGGTCGGCCAGGAGGTCGAGGTCGAGGTTCTCGACGTCGATCTCAACCGCGAGCGCATCTCCCTGGGTCTCAAGCAGACCACCGAGGATCCGTGGCGTGCACTGGTCAAGAAGTACCCCGTCGGCGCTATCGTCGAGGGCACTGTGACCAAGCTTGTCCCGTTCGGCGCTTTCGTCGACCTGGGCGAGGGCATCGAGGGCCTGGTTCACATCTCCGAGATGGCCAACAAGCACGTCGATCAGCCTTCTCAGGTCACCCACGTGGGCGACAAGGTTCAGGTCAAGGTCATGGAGATCGACCTCGACCGTCGTCGTATCTCCCTGTCCATGAAGTCCGCTGCTGAGACTCTGGGCGTCGAGATCGAGGTTACCCCGCTTCCTTCCGAGAAGAAGGACGAGGAGACCGACGCCGAGTAAATCGGTTTGACGATCACTTGTTTTAAGGGATCCGTCCGTAATGGACGGGTCCCTTTTTGCATTCAAGACTTTAGTCTGCTGGCCGCGCAGCGGCCAGCTTTAAACCACCCGCTACG
>UQHZ01000031.1 GCA_900541055.1 uncultured Collinsella sp. | reverse complement strand
GGGATTAAAAAATCATTAGGTACGCAATGATTTTTTAATCCCCGTCCCAGAAAAATCATTGTGGGGGAGGAGATGTTGATGAAGCCGTTGCTGCTGCACGCTTGCTGTGCGCCGTGCTCGCTGGAGCCGGTCCGCCTGCTGCGCGAGGAGGGGTTTGAGCCCACGATTTGCTGGACCAACCCCAATATTCAGCCGCGCGATGAATGGCAGCGCCGCTTGGACGAGCTGCGCCGGTGGTGTGCTGATGGCGACATCGAGCTCATTGAAGCAGGCGAGGACCGCGAGCGCTGGGAGGCCGGTGTGGCCCCGTTGGGCGCCGATCGACCCCGCCGCTGTCGTGTGTGCTATGCCTTGCGCTTGGCCGAGGCGTGCCGCGTGGCCCAGGAGCGCGGGTTTGAATATGTGGGCACGACGCTCGCCGTCTCGCCGTATCAGCTGTTCGACACCTGCAATGATGTGTTGGAGCGTTTGGCTGCCGCCCGCGGTCTCACTCCGGTGATTCGCGATTTTCGCCCGTATTACCCCGAGGCGACACGCCGTTCGCGCGAGCTTGGCATGTATCGGCAGAATTATTGCGGCTGCCGATTCTCGGCCGTCGAGGCGGCCATGGACCGCGCCCGCATTCGCGACGAGCGCAAGGCTGCCAAAAAGTAGTTCATTTGGGACGTCAGCCTGCTAGGATGTAGAGCGGACTTTAGCTATATAAGGAGTATCCGACGTGTCTATGCGTACCGATGATTTTGACTACAACCTTCCTGAGGAACTGATCGCCCAGGCTCCTGCCGAGCCGCGCGACTCCTGCCGCCTGCTGGTGGTTGACCGCAAGGGTTCCGAGGCGGGGATGCCGCTGGAGCATGGCGGTACCGTCGAGCACCGTATCTTTCGCGACATCATCGATTATATCGAGCCAGGCGACGTACTCGTCATCAACCAGACGCGCGTGATGCCGGCTCGTCTGATCGGTCGCAAGACGGGCTCGGGCGGCGTGGTCGAGACGCTGCTGCTCAAGCGCCGCGAGGATGTTGACCCGCTGGGTCACGTTTGGGAGTGCCTGGTCAAGCCGGGCAAGCGTCTGAAGCCCGGTGCTCAGATTGAGTATCGCGCCGGTGGCGCCCATGCGCCCGAGGGCGCGCCCGTGGTGCTGACGGCCGAGGTCATCGACTTTGTCACCGATAGCCGTGGCGGCCGTCTGGTGCGCTTTGAGCCGGCCGGTTGCAATGCTGCCGGCGAGCCGCGCACGCTTGACGAGGCCATCCACGCCGCCGGTCACGTGCCGCTGCCGCCCTACATTACCGATTACGAGGGCGACCCCGAGAAGTACCAGACCGTTTACGCCATGAAGGAGGAGCACTCGGCTGCCGCTCCTACGGCGGGCCTGCACTTTACTCCCGAGCTCATGGCCGCTATCGAGGCCAAGGGTGCGAAGTTTGCCGCTGTCGAGCTCGAGGTCGGCATCGATACCTTCCGTCTGGTGGAGGAGGACGACCCTACGCAGCACGTCATGCACACCGAGCGCTACCACGTATCGCAGGAGGTGGTCGACGCCGTGCATAAGGCTAAGGCCGAGGGGCATCGCGTGATCGCCGTCGGTACCACGGCGGTGCGCTCGCTCGAGAGCGCGTTTGACGCGGACGCGCCGGTGTCCGATCCGGCTGTGACGGCGCGCTATTTTGAGGGCCGTGAGGACGGCGCCGACACGCTCGGCCGCGGTGACATCGTGGTGCGCGAGAACGCGACGACGCAGCTCTACCTCATGCCTGGCTCGACCTATCACGTGGTTGACGCGCTGATCACGAACTTCCACGTGCCGCGCTCCACGCTCATGATGCTCGTAAGCGCGCTTGCCTCCCGCGACCAGATCATGGATGCCTACGCCGCCGCCATCGAGGAGCGCTACCGCTTCTTCAGCTTTGGTGACGCAATGCTCATTCAGTAGGTTACGGCGTTTTCCAAACGCCGTAACCGGCCGACGCTGCGCGGGCCGCATTTGGACAATCTGACGTTCAACTTCAAGGGCGCGACCAGAAGGTCAGCGCCCTTTCGTTTCACGTCACCTTGTCTCAAATGCGACCCGCTCGCTGTCGTTGCCAAAACACCCGCATTTCTTTGGTCGTCAACTAGTCATTGGGGACGTTCTTGAATGACTAGTCGTTTAAGAACGTCCCCAATGACTACCTTGCACCAATCAAAAAGTTGCGGTGAGATAGTTCTTGAATTGGCCTTTTTGAGGGCTCAACAGGAACTATCTCACCGCAACTGCGTTGAGCGTTTTTGGCAGCGGGTTTACTTGCTCGCGAACAGCCAGATCAGGATGATCACCAGGATTGCTGCGATGATGCAGGCGATGGCTCCGGTGAATTTGACGCGTGAGTCGCGGGTTCGCTTGCGAACGTCGTCTTCGGCGGCCTCGAGTTGGGCAACTTCGCACTCGGTCTCGGTATGCTCGGCCTTGTCGCGCGCCAAGGACCCGGCGAGCGATTCGGTGATCTCGGGATGGTCGTGCACCTCGGTCGCCTGCTCGATAATCGACTGCGCATGCGCGGCATCTGCCCGGGCGTTTGCGATGGCCTGCTCTTGCTCGCGGCGTGCCTTGTCCTGCGTGGCGATCTTTTCGCGCAGCTCGCGCTGGCGCGTCGCGGCGGTAGTTTTTGCGGACTGCAGCTCGTCGCGCGCGGCATCTGCCTCAGCCGTTACGGCCTGGTGCGCGCGTTTAGCGTCGGCGATGGGGGCCTGTGCCTGCTCGACGGCCTGCTCGGCGGCGGCAAGTGAATGCTCAAGATCGGCAGTCACGCGCGGAATATCTTCCTCGGCCTTGCGGAGGGCGTCGGCAGCGTCGGAGATTTGCATAGACAACTCGTTGGTGCGTACGGTGTAATTGGCGGGATTTGCCGAAGGGTTGCGCTGCAGCTCGGCATACTCGCGACGCAAGGTCTCGAGCTGTGCGCGCGTAGCATCGGCAGTTTGTCGTGCGGTGGCGACACCGGCATCGCGCTCAGCCTTCACTTTGTCGCGGATACGCTTGGAATCCTCAAGGCGACGAACGAGGCGGTTGCCGGTCTCGCGCGAGCTCGCCTCGCGGGCTTCCACGGCGTCAAGTGCAGCCTTCAGGCGGAGCTCGGTCGCATCGTCCTCTGCCTTCATTTGCTCGAGCTGACCCTTGAGCTCCGTCGCTTTGGCGGCATGGGCATCACGGTTACTTTCAGCTGCCGCAGCGGTCTTTTGTGCCGCGGCAATCGCCTGGCGTTGATCGGCGATGATCTGATCGTAGCGGCCTGCGATGTCCTGGCGCGTCTCGAGCTCCTCTGCCTGGTCGGCGATGCGCTGCTCAAGCTCGGCTAAATGGGCGCGGGCATCGGCGAGTGCCTTCTTGGCGGCGTTCATCTCGCGCATGGCCGACGCGCCCTGGGCGATAAAAGTGCCCACGGCGTTAGCGGTATTTGAGACGGCGCTCCCCAGGTCGCGGCTCGTGGCGGGGGCGTGCGAGGTGGTCGGGTGTACGGCCTCGGCGGCATTCGTATCGGCAGTCTGCGGCGCGGCGATATTGCCGGTGCCGCCTTCAATCACGGAAAAGCCCGCTGCATGCGGGTCGACCGCATCGGCGCCGATCGTGGGGTGCTCGAGTTGCAGGAACGAGGGCATGGTGCTGCCCTGGTCGGCAACCGGGGTCTCGCCGGGCACAAACGTCGAGGCAGCCTCGGCGGCTTCCTCTTCCTCGGCGTCGACATCGGCATCGGCGACAGCGTCCTTCATCGCTTTGACGGCATCCATCATGGAGTCCATGACGGCGTCGAGCTCTTCTTCCGAAGACACCTCGATGGGGCCCGCTGGTTGCGGGGTGGCGTCCTTTTCGGGGGCGTCGTCCTGAGCGGCCGAATCGCCGTTTTGCTCGTCGGCATTTTCGGTCGCAGGGGTTTCCGCCGCAGCGCCGTTATCCAGAGTGGCGTCGTCGACGTCGGTATCATTGCAGGTCGCAGCGTCAGTATCTGCGGCGACGTCTGCGGAATCATCAATATGCTGCTGAGTCTGGGGGTCCAGCTCGTCTGTCATAGGCATGTGCTCCTCATCGTTGTTTGTCACCCTATGATAAAGTCTCGCGCCGACATCCCGCGCGCCGCAGCAAAGTTTCAAAACGTGTTCGATGGCTCGCGTCGATAGCAAAAACTCGGCCACTTTATCCAGTTTGTACTTGACAATCCCTTCGCCGAAAGACGTTATGCCGTTCGCCTGCCGAGGCCTTTTCTTTTCACTTGAAGAAGCTAAAGTTGCATTTCAGCTTTTGGCGCGTTTATTTTGGATGCGCGCAGTCGGCGGGCGTGCCCGTCGCGATTTTGAAAGGACTTCGTATGGGACTTTTCACTGGTAAGACCGTGATCGTCACCGGCGGCGGCAAGGCCACGCTTAAGGACGGCTCTGCTGGCTCCATCGGCTACGGCATCGATATCGCTTTTGCCAAGGAGGGCGCGAACCTCGTCATCACCGGCCGCAACGTCGCCAAGCTCGAGGCCGCCAAGGAGTCTCTCGAGGCTGAGTACGGCGTCAAGGTTCTGCCTGTTCAGGCCGATGTTTCTGCCGGTCAGGACAACGAGGCCGTCGTACAGAACGTTATCGACAAGGCGATTGAGGAGTTCGGCCGCATCGACGCCGTCGTCAACAACGCCCAGGCCAGCGCCTCGGGCGTGACCATCGCCGACCACACTATGGACCAGTTTAACCTGGCCATTTACTCTGGCCTGTATGCCACCTACCTGTACATGCAGAAGGCCTATCCGCACCTGAAGGAGACCAAGGGCTCCGTGGTCAACTTTGCTTCGGGCGCCGGCCTGTTTGGCAACTACGGCCAGTGCAGCTACGCCGCCGCCAAGGAAGGCATCCGCGGCTTGACCCGCGTCGCCGCCAACGAGTGGGGCAAGGACGGCATCAACGTCAACATCGTGTGCCCGCTTGCCTGGACTGCTGCGCTCGAGAACTTCCAGGATGCTTACCCCGAGGCGTTCAAGGCCAACGTCCACATGCCGCCGGCGGGCCACTACGGCGACGTCGAGAAGGAAATCGGCCGCGTGGTCGTTCAGCTTTGCGGCCCCGACTTTAAGTATATGAACGGCGAGACCGTCACCCTCGAGGGCGGCATGGGCCAGCGGCCTTAAGAGTTACGGCGTTTTACCAAACGCCGTAACGGGCCGACGCTGCGCGGTCGCCAGGGCGACAACTTGTCATTCAAAGAGGGCGGCATGACCAGAAGGTCTATGCCGCCCTCTTTTCATGCCAATTTGTTCGCCCTGGCGACCGCTCGCTGGCGTTGCCAGGGCATCGGCGTTTGCGTTGCTGACGAAAAGTAGTCGTTGGGGACGTTCTTAAATGACTAGTCGAAAGGGACACTCTTGCCGGCACTTGGGGACAGTCCCTGAGTGCCGGCAGATTGGGACACTCCTTTGCAAGATGGCGCTGAAGACTGTCCCCGACGACTAGTCATTTAAGAACATCCCCAATGACTATGACCCCTTTGCGCCAGTTTCTGTCGAGTCGGTGCTTCTTGCGGGTTGCCCGTATAATGGTCTGCGTATGAACCGCAATCAAGGAGTTCCAGTTTATGGACCAGAATCTCTTTAAATTCGACCTAATCGCCGAGGATCCGACGACGCACGCGCGCGCCGGCGTGCTGCATACCCCGCACGGCGACATCGAGACACCGATCTTTATGCCTGTGGGCACTAAGGCAAACGTCAAGGGCATCCCCACCGAGACCGTTAAGCAGCTCGGTGCGCAGATCGTGCTCGCCAACACCTACCACCTGTCCATGCGTCCCGGCGAGGACACCATCGCCGAGCTGGGCGGACTGCACAAGTTTATGAACTGGCACGGCCCCATTCTTACCGACTCGGGCGGCTTCCAGGTGTTCAGCCACAACGACGCCGTCAAGCTCACCGACGAGGGCGTGCGCTTTATCGTCAACGATTACGACGGCCGCCACGTGTTCTGGACGCCCGAGGACAACATGGAAATTGCCATGAAGCTCGGCTCCGACATCTGCATGCAGCTCGATCAGTGCCCCGGCTATCCCGCCACGCGCGCCTACGTCGAGCGCGCCGTGGAGCTGTCGAGCATGTGGGCCGAGCGCTGTTATAAGGCCCACACCCGTGATGACCAGGCGCTCTTTGGCATCGTTCAGGGCGGCATGCATCTGGACCTGCGCCTGCGCTCGCTGCGCCACCTGGAGGAGTGCGGCGACTTCCCCGGCTACGGCATCGGCGGCTACTCGGTGGGCGAGGACCACGAGACCATGTTCGAGACGCTGGCGCCGCTGGTTTCCGAATACATGCCCAAGCACAAGCCGCGCTACCTCATGGGCGTTGGCAACCCTACCACGCTCGTGCGCGGCGTTGGCGTGGGCATCGACATGTTCGACTGCGTGCTGCCGACGCGCACCGGCCGCATGGGTACGGCGTTCTCCAGTGAAGGTCGCCTTAACTTCCGCAATGCGCGCTTTGCGCACGACGACGGCCCCATCGACCCCACCTGCACCTGCCCGGTGTGCACGGGCGGCTACAGCCGCGCGCTCATCCGTCACATGGTCACGCAGAAGGAGATGCTCAGCGGTATTCTGCTGTCGATGCACAACATCTACTACCTGCTCAACCTTATGCAGCGTGCCCGCCAGGCCATTATTGAAGGCCGCTACGGCGCGTTTGTGAGCGACTGGATGAACAGTCCTGCGGCGGTGGACTACTAAGAGCCGCGACCGCTGACCGATGCCTTGCAAGCGCTTGATGCATCGTGGGTACCATACCGAATAGTTGATGTTCGGGCGGGTGTTTGACGCATGGCGTCGACCCCGCCCGTTTCTATTTTCGATAGGAGTACCCATGATTAAGAACGAGAATGTCGAGGGCGAGCCTGCCTACGACGAGACGTACCGCCGCGGCCCCGTGGTCATGCGCGGCCCCATGATTCCTAAGGACAACACCTACGCCAACCTGCTGGCGCCCGAGGATTCGACCGACTGGTTGCACGCCGACCCCTGGCGCGTGCTGCGCATTCAGGCAGAGTTCGTCGATGGCTTTGGCGCGCTTGCCGAGCTTGGTCCTGCAGTGACCATCTTCGGCAGTGCCCGCACGCCCAAGACCGATCCGCTCTACAAGGCGGCGCGCACGGTCGGCCGCAAAATCGCCCAGCGCGGCGTGGCGGTCATCACCGGCGGCGGCCCTGGCATCATGGAGGCGGCCAACAGGGGAGCGGCGAGCGCCAACGGCAAGTCGGTCGGATTGGGTATCGAGCTTCCGCACGAGCAGGGGCTCAACAAATACGTGAACTTGGGTATGGATTTCCGCTACTTCTTTGTGCGCAAGACCATGTTCGTCAAATACAGCTCGGGCACCATCGTGTTTCCCGGTGGTTTTGGCACGCTCGACGAGATGTTCGAGGTACTCACGCTGGTGCAGACGCACAAGGTCAAGCGCATGCCGCTTGTGCTGGTGGGTACCGAGTACTGGCAGGGCCTATTCGACTGGCTCAACGGCCCGGTGATGGATGCCGGTATGATCAGCCCGCTCGATCCGGAGCTGGTGCATATCACCGACGACCTCAACGAGGCCGTCGACATTGCGCTCAGCGGGCTGATGTAAGGTGGGCAAAATGGGACGGGGCTAAAAAGACTGGTCTGAAACGTTTGATACCAGTTTTTTAGCCCCGTCCCAAATGAACTGCTTCTAGGTTGCGGTGGAATAGGGATTGATTGGCGGCTGATAAGCCAAAAACAGTCCCTATTTCACCGCAAGTGGTAAAGGTGCCCCTAGTGGATGGACTGGTAGCGGGGGCAGTAGCTGATGGCGATGGCGTCGACGCCTACATGGGTGGCGATGGTGCAGCCGATGGGGCCGGTGCCGGCGTCTACGTAGTCCTGGCCTGCGAGTGCCTCGTCGACAAGCTCCTGCTCCTCGGCGGCACCGGTCGTGAGCACGCGCACGCTGGAGCCCGGATGCTCGGCCAAAAACGCGAGGCAGTCTGCCATGGTGTTGGCGACGATGCGCTTGGCGCCGCGGCCCTTCTTGATGGCCTTGATCTCGCCCGACTGCCACTCCGGCGAAACGGCCAGGCGAATATTGAGCATCTGCGTGAGCTGGCCGGCGAGCTTGGGCGCGCGGCCGTTCTTAACGAGGTTCTCGAGCGTGCGGGGAATCAGCAGCAGGTGCGCGTCGGGCAGGGTCGCGCGGATCTGTGCCTCGGTCTCGTCCAGGCTGCGGCCGTCCTCGCGCATGGCGAGCGCGTACTCCACCAGCAGGCCCTCGGCACCCGAGCCGGTGCGCGAATCGATGCAGCGCACGTCGAGCTCGTGGGTCTCGGCGACCAGGCATGCGTTGGAATAGCAGGCGGACCATTCGCTGCACAGCGAGATAAAGATCGCGCTGTCGTGGCCGTCAGCACGCACGCGGTCAAAGAGTGCCTTGAACTCGCCGGCACTCGGCTGCGAGGTGTGCGGCAGCTGCTCGGAGCCGGCCATGCGGGCGACGTACTCCTCGGCGGTGATCTGTACCTGGTCGAGCAGGTCCTCGTCCTCGATAATCACATGCAGTGGAATGACGTAAATGCCAAGCTCTTGAGCACGGGCGGGGGAGATGTCCGACGTGGAGTCGGTTATGATGGCAAAAGACATAATTGCACCTTTCATTGGGGCGCTTGCGCGCCGCCTTCTGAGAGCAAAGTGCGACAAGTATAGTGGAGTCGTTCCACATTTCTAGGTTCAATTGTTGAATAGTCAACAGTTTGAAGTGTCGGTGTGGAAATCATCAACTGGGGAAGAGGAATGCCGATGGAGGCGTTGGAGATATACAGGCGGCCGGTTGTGCTGTTCGATTTTGACGGCACGGTGGCCGATACGGGCCGGGCGGTGATGAGCTCGACGCGCAAGACGTTGGCCGCGCGCGGGTTTTCGGAGGCGCAGATGGGTGACCTGCGCCGCATGATCGGGCCGCCCCTGTGGAAGAGCTTTCACGACTTTTATGGCTTCTCCCGCGAGGAGTCGCTTGTGGTGGCTGACGAGTACCGTGCCTTTTTTGATGAGCTGGGACCGGAAGAGTATCCCGTGTTCGATGGAATCCCCGAGCTGCTCGATGGCCTTGTCGCGCAGGGGCATCGCTTGGTCGTGGCGACGTCACGCATGGAGGCAAAGTGCATTGACATGGTGGGCGAGCTGGGGCTTTCGCAGTTTGAGGCGGTGGTTGGCATGAATCCGCCGCAGGGGCGCGAGACCAAGGCCGATTCGGTTCGCGATGCCCTGGCGGCGCTCGGCGCGACGGCCGACGATGCCGTGATGATCGGCGATCGCTTTAACGATGTGGAGGGCGCACACGCGATGGGTGTGCCGTGCATCGGCATCTATTCGGGCGCGGCAGCGCCGGGGGAGCACGAGGCCGCGGGCGCCGATGCGGTGGTGCACTCGGTGGCCGAGCTTGCTAAACTTTTCGCTATCTAATAGACATAATGTGAGGGGCGGGCGTACCCGTCGCTCATTGGTAAGGAGGTCGTCCATGAATCAGGTGGAGCAGAGCGTCGCTGAGTATGTCGACGAGGTCTGGGAGGATGTCGTCGCTGATATCGAGCAGCTGGTGAGTTATCCTTCCGTGGCAGTTTCTGCCGATGCGGAGCCCGGCGCGCCGTTTGGCCGCCCGGTCCGTGACGCGCTCGATTGCGCGCTCGGCATCGCGCAGAAGCTCGGCTATCAGACGAGCGACGACGAGGGCTATGTGGGAATCGCCGATATCCCGGGCCGCGGCGACAAGCAGCTCGCGACTATCTGCCACGTGGACGTGGTTCCCGCCGGCCCTGGCTGGAACACCGATCCGTTCGCGATGGAGCGTCGCGAGGGCTGGTTGCTCGGTCGCGGCGTGATCGACGACAAGGGCCCGGCAGTGCTGTCGCTTTATGCCGGCGCGTACCTGCTCAAGCACGGCATTGTTCCGCGCTACACCTTCCGCGCGCTGCTGGGCTGCGATGAGGAAGTGGGCATGTCCGACGTTCACCATTATCTGGAGAACCACGCAGACCCCGACTTTTTGTTTACGCCCGATGCCGAGTTCCCGGTCTGCAATGCCGAGAAGGGCCAGTTTGGGGCGACGTTCGTGAGTCCCAAGATCGACGGCGGGCGCATCGTGTCGTGGAGCGGCGCCGAGGCGAGCAATGCCATTCCGTCGCAGTCCATCTGCGAGCTCGCGATTGCCGCCGATGAGCTGCCGGCGCCGGTCGAGAATGCTGACCGCCTGGAGATCACGGCTCTCGACAATGGTCATGTGCAGATTTTCGCCCACGGTATTGGCGGTCACGCCTCGATGCCCGAGGGGACGATCAATGCCGTCGGCCTGATCGTGTCGTATCTGCGCGAGGCCGAGGACGCGTTTGGTGCACGCGACGAGCGCCTGCTGACGCCTGCCGAGCATGAGTTCGTCAAGTTCCTGGCCTTTGTACATGCAGACGCCTATGGCCGCGGCCTGGGTATCGATGCGACGAGCTCGGCGTTTGGCCCGCTTACCTGCAACGCTGGCGTCATCCGCGTGGCGGATGGCCATATTGAGCAGGTCATCGACGTGCGCTTCCCCGACAGCACGAGCGCCGATACCATCCGCGAGCAGCTCGAGCCGCTCGTGGGCCGTTTTGGCGTGACGTGCCAGCTGGGTCGCGCGAAGGTGCCGTTCTCGGTCTCTGCCGATGATCCGGCCGTGAAGGCGCTTATTGATACCTATAACGAGTTTACGGGCAAGCATGCTGAGCCCTTTGCCATGGGCGGCGGCACGTACGCGCGCAACTTTGCCCGCGCCGTCTCGTTTGGCCCCGAAGAGACCGGCCTTGAGCTGCCCGAGTGGGGCGGCCAGATGCACGGTCCCAACGAGTGCGCCAACGAGGAACAGCTCAAGCAGGCGCTCAAGATCTACATTGTTGCGATCCTCCGTTTGAATGAATTAGAGCTTTAAGGTTTCGCGGTTTCCCAATCTAAGTTGCGGTGGAATAGTTCCTAGAATAGGCCATTTGATGGCCAAACAGGAACTATTTCACCGCAACTTCGTTTTTATTGGTGTAAAAGACTGGCCATGTTTGGCGGCGGGTTTGTTATTCGTTTGTAAAGCCGAGCCGCGCTTGCGGTAAGGGTCTATCAATAGCCCGTAAGAAACCGCAGATAACGCGGTCGTCGCCCGATCGGGGTCGTATCTTTCCAAACAGCAAAGCGGGCAGGGTGCCCGCGAGTCGCATGTACGAAAGGAAGATCATGCTCGATCAGGCTTATTCTCGTCGTCAGTTCCTCGGCCTCGCTGGTGGTTTTGCCAGCATCGTCGGTCTCGGTCTCGTTGGTTGCGGCGGCTCCGGCGCATCCGACGCCGCCGACAAGGGTAGCGCCGCTGCTACTGCCGAGTCCGTCTCCGGCGAGGTGACCTACGACGGTGCCTCCTCGTTCCAGGCTCTCGTCGAGGCTGCTGCCGAGAAGTTCATGGATGCCAACCCGGACGTCTCCGTTTCCGGCTCGGGCAACGGTTCGGGCAAGGGTCTGACCGCTGTCGCCGCAGGCACCGTCACCATCGGTAACTCCGACGTCTTCGCCGAGACCAAGCTCGAGGCCGACCAGGTCAAGAACCTCGTCGACCACGAGGTTGCCGTCGTGGGCATGGGTCCCGTCGTCTCCAAGAACGTGACGGTCGACGACCTGTCCCTCGAGCAGCTCAAGGACATCTTCTCTGGCCAGATCACCAACTGGAAGGAGGTCGGCGGCGACGACGCCACCATCGTCGTCCTCAACCGCAAGGCCGGCTCCGGCACCCGCGCCACCTTCGAGGCCGCCGTCTTTGGCGACGAGGCCGTCGACTTTAAGGGCGACGCCGAGCTCGACAAGTCCGGCGACGTCCAGACTCAGATGGGCAGCACCGATAACGCCATCTCCTACCTCGACTTCTCGCACTTCGATGACTCCAAGTTCAACGCCATCAAGGTCGAGGGCGTCGAGCCCAAGAGCAAGAATGTCACTGATGACTCCTTCAAGATCTGGGCTACCGAGCACATGTACTGCTCCAAGGACGCCGACGAGGCCACCAAGGCCTTCCTGGAGTTCATGCTTTCCGACGACGTCCAGGGCAAGCTCGTCGAGGAGCAGGGCTTCATCCCCGTCTCTGCCATGAAGGTCGTCAAGGACGCCAGCGGCAAGGTCTCTGCTAAATAAGTAATCGTCCCGGAAAGGTTTGCAATGGCAAAACAGCTGCCAAAGCGCGACCTTGAGAACGTGGGCCTGGGCGTCACGGGCGCGTGCGTAGCGCTCGTGACGCTTGTCGTTGCCGCGCTCATCTTTATGGTCGCCCAAAAGGGCCTCTCGGCTTTTGTCAAGGACGGCGTCTCGGTCGTCGAGTTTTTCACCGGCACCAAGTGGGACCTGGCCAACACAGCCGAAAACGGCCTGCCCTATACCGGCGCCCTGCCCCTGATCGTCACCTCGTTTGCGGTCATGGTGCTCTCCACGCTCATCGCGCTGCCCATCGCCATCGGCTCTGCCATCTTTGCGGTCGAGATCCAGCCTAAGTTTGGCTCTAAGATCTTTCAGCCGCTCATTGAGCTTTTGACCGGCATCCCCTCGGTCGTCTTTGGCCTGATCGGTTTTCACGTGGTCGTCGGTCTTATGAAGAGCGTTTTCCACGTGAGCACGGGCTTGGGTATCCTGCCCGGTGCCATCGTACTGGCCGTCATGATCCTGCCGACGATGACCACGCTTTCGGTCGATGGCCTGCGCGCCGTGCCCGACGGCTACCGCCAGGGCTCGCTCGCGCTGGGCTACACCCGCTGGCAGACCATCTGGCACGTGGTGCTCAAGTCCGCCATGCCGTCGCTCATGACCGCGGTTATCTTGGGCATGACCCGCGCCTTTGGCGAGACGCTCGCCGTGCGCATGGTCATCGGCGGCATCGAGGCCATGCCGACGTCGCTGCTGTCGCCGGCGTCCACCATCACCACCACGCTCACCACGTCCATGGCAGTCTATGCCGAGGGCTCGGCCCAAGACGATGTTCTGTGGGCGCTCGGCCTGCTGCTGATGGGCATGAGTCTCATCTTCATCCTGATCATCCACCTTATCGGCCGCAAGGGGGCGAAGGCTCGTGGCTAGCACGCGTATCCACATCGACGAGGCGAGGCTCGGGCGTGTCCAAAAGCAGGACCGCTTCGCCACGGGCGTGTTGACGGCGATCGTCGCCATCGTCATGCTCATCGTCGTCTCCATGGTGGCCTATATCCTGTTCGAGGGCATCTCGACGCTGTTCCAGCCGGGCTTTCTCACGGAGCCGTCGCGCGCCAACGGAACCCAGGGCGGCGTGCTCTACCAGCTGTTCGACTCGTTCTATCTGCTGCTGATTACCCTAGCCATCTCGGTGCCCATCAGCCTGGGCGGTGCGGTCTTCCTGGTTGAGTACGCGCCGGACGGGCCCATCCGCGACATCGCCTCCACCGCTATCGAGACGCTGTCCTCGCTGCCCTCCATCGTCGTCGGCATGTTCGGCTTTCTGGTGTTCTCGGTGCAGCTGGGCTGGAAGTACTCCATTATCTCCGGCGCCGTCGCGCTCACCATGTTCAACATTCCCATCCTGGTGCGCGTGATCCAGCAGGCGCTCGAGGACGTGCCGCAGGCCCAGCGCGATGCGTGCCTGGCCATGGGCCTCACTCGCTGGGAGGCTACGCTGCACATTCTGATCCCCGAGGCCATGCCTGCCATCGTGACGGGCATCGTGCTTTCGGCCGGCCGCGTGTTTGGCGAGGCGGCGGCGCTGCTCTTTACCTCGGGCATGAGCTCGCCGGTTCGCCTGAATTTCTTGAGCTTTAACCTGTCGAGCCCCACCTGCGCCTGGAACGTGTTCCGTCCCGGCGAGTCGCTCGCCGTGCATATTTACAAGATCTATGGCGAGGGCAGCCCCGAGGCCCAGCAGATCGTCTGGGGCACCGCGGCGCTGCTGATGATTTGCGTGCTGCTGTTTAACGTAGTCGCCCGTATCGTGGGCAAGCAACTGGCAAGGAAGATGACGGCCGAATGAGCGAGATGAAAGCAACGACCGCAACCGAAGCGGCATCGTCCGAGACCCAGAACTTCCTGTCGAGCGTGGGGGAGAGCGAGAAGCGCGTTCGCGTGAGCGGCAAGGCCGTGAGCGACGAGGTCGTGCTCTCTACCAAGGACGTCAACGTGTACTATGGCGACCACCATGCGCTGCACGATACGTCGCTCGACTTTCACAAGGGCGAGATCACGGCGCTCATCGGGCCTTCGGGCTGCGGTAAGTCGACCTTCTTACGTAGCCTCAACCTCATGAATCGCGAGATTCGTGGCTGCCGCGTGGAGGGCGAGATCAACTACCGCGGACGCAACGTGAACACCAAGACCGAAAACACCTACGAGCTGCGTCGTTCCATTGGCATGGTGTTCCAACAGCCCAATCCTTTCCGCAAGTCCATTCGCGACAACATCACGTTTGCACCCAAACGCCACGGCATTACCGATCGTGACGAGCTCGACCGCATGGTCGAGGAGAGCCTGCGTGGTGCGGCACTGTGGGATGAGGTCAAGGACAAGCTCGACAAAAGCGCCTATGCGCTTTCGGGCGGCCAGCAGCAGCGTCTGTGCATCGCGCGCACGCTGGCACTCAATCCCGACGTGATCCTGTTTGACGAGCCCTGCTCGGCGCTCGACCCCATCTCGACGCTGGCGATCGAGGACCTGATGTCATCGATCGTTGCCGACCGTGCCATCGTTATCGTGACGCACAACATGGAGCAGGCGTCGCGCGTGTCCAACCGCACGGCGTTCTTCTACATGGGCGATATGGTCGAGTACGACGAGACCGACGAGATTTTCCAACGGCCCAAGGATAAGCGGCTGAATGATTACCTCACCGGCATGTTCTCCTAGTCCGGGACATGCTTGAGGCCCGCGGCGGCCACGGTTGCCGCGGGACTGATTGGAGAGGCGGGTCATCTCTTTTGCGAGATGGCCCGCCTTTTTGCTCTGCGACCGAAACGACCACCACAAAGGGGACAGGCACCTTCGTGGTGGTTTGGGGTGGGGCTCGCTGCTATCATGGACAACGTTGAATTTCTACGAAGGAGCAGGGCATATGGCGATTCTTTTGGGATGCGATTCCGTCAGCCTAGAGTTTCCCACCAAGCATATTTTCGATAGCGTAACGCTCGGCGTGGGCGAGGGCGACCGTATTGGCATCGTCGGTAAAAACGGCGACGGCAAGTCGACGCTGCTGAGCGTGCTCGCCGGCACGCTGGAGCCCGACGATGGCCGCGTGACGCATCGCCGCGGCACCACGATCGGTCTGCTCGGCCAAAAGGACCAGCTTGTCGACACCGACACCGTGCACCATGCCGTCGTCGGCGACACGCCCGAGTACGAGTGGGCGTCGAGCCCCCGCACGCGCCAGATCCTCGCCGGCCTCATTAGCGATGTGCCCTGGGAGGGCACGGTGGGCGAGCTTTCGGGCGGTCAGCGCCGCCGCGTGGACCTCGCGCGCCTGCTGATCGGCGACTACGACGTGCTCATGCTCGACGAGCCCACCAACCACCTGGACATGCGCACCATCAACTGGCTCGCGCGTCACTTAAAGGCCCGCTGGCAGCGCGGTCAGGGCGCCATGCTCGTGGTCACGCACGATCGCTGGTTCTTGGACGAGGTCTGCACCAGCATGTGGGAGGTCCATGACGGCCAGGTCGATCCCTTCGAGGGTGGCTACTCGGCATACATCCTGCAGCGCGTGGAGCGCGACCGCATGGCCGCCGTCACCGAGGAGCGTCGTCGCAACATGGCACGCAAGGAGCTCGCGTGGCTGAGCCGCGGCGCCCAAGCCCGCTCCACCAAGCCCAAGTTTCGCGTGGATGCCGCTCGCGAGCTGATCGCCGACGTGCCGCCCGTGCGTGACGAGCTGGAGCTCAAGCGCCTGGCCGTGAGCCGCCTGGGCAAGCAGGTCATCGACGTGATCGACGTGGATGCCGGCTATGCGGATACCGATGGCGCGCCCAAGCAGGTGCTCTCCGACGTGACATGGCTTATCGGCGCGGGCGACCGCTATGGTCTTTTGGGCGAGAACGGCGCCGGTAAGTCCACGCTGCTCGACGTGATTCAGGGCAAGATCGCGCCCCTGCGCGGCCGCGTGAAGATCGGCCAGACGGTGCGTTTTGGCGTGCTGTCGCAGCAGCTCGAGGAGCTCGAGCCTTACATGGGCGACACGATCCGCGAGGTGCTCAGCAACTATAAGAAGTACTACGTCATCGACGGCAAGGAGACCTCGCCCGAGAAGCTTTGCGAGCGTCTGGGCTTTACGACGCAACAGCTCTGGAGTCGTATCGGCGACCTTTCGGGCGGCCAGCGCCGTCGCCTGTCGCTGCTGCTGACGATCCTGGACGAGCCCAACGTGCTTATCCTGGACGAGCCGGGCAACGATCTGGATACCGACATGCTCGCGATTGTCGAGGACCTGCTCGACGGCTGGCCGGGCACGCTGATCCTGGTGACGCACGACCGTTTCCTCATGGAGCGCGTGACCGACCAGCAGTGGGCGCTGCTCGATGGCCATCTGACGCATATGCCCGGCGGCGTCGACCAATACCTGCGCCTGTGCAACGCCACCGCCGAGGGCGAGCCCGTGGGCGCGCCGAACGCCAAGACCGGCACGTTCGACACCGGCGCCGCAGCGGTTGCGGCCGAAAAACCCAAGGCGAGCGGGCAGCCCAACGGCCTGTCCAACGCCGAGCGCCAGAAGCTCCGCCGCGAGGTAAGCTCACTCGAGCGCAAGATGGAGACGCAGCGCGCCCGCGTGGAGGAGGCCGAGGCCGCCATGGCCCAGGTCGATCCCACCAACTACACGGCGCTGGGCGAACAGCAGGCAAAGATCGACGAGGCCCACGCCGCCATGGACGAGCTGGAGATGGCGTGGCTTGAGGCGAGCGAAAAGCTCGAGGGCGAGGAGTAGACGAGGATGATCAAAGCCGCGTTTTTCGATATCGACGGCACGCTGCTGAGCTTTAAGACCCACCGGATTCCGGCGTCGGCGCAGCAGGTGCTCGACAGCTTTCGCGAGCAGGGGATTGCGTGCGTGATCGCCACGGGTCGCCCGACCTACCAGATGCCCGATTGGCTGCTCAACTTGGGTTGGGATGCGTACATTACGCTTTCGGGCCAGCACTGCTTTGATGCCGAGGGCGTCTACCGTAGCTGCCCGATTGACCCGGGCGACGTTGCGGTGATTGTGGACCAGGTGGCACAGGGGCGCTACGACTCGCTGTGCATGCAGGGCGAGAACTCGTTTGTGAACCGCCTGTCCGAGCGCGTGGTGACGGCCGGTAGCAACGCGGGGATTGTCTATCATGAGGAGCCGTTTGAGCACGCCTTTGACGCGCCGGTCTATCAGTTTTGCGCCTTTGTGGATCCGGCCGACGAGCATATCGTTACCGATGCCGTGTCGCATTCGCTCACTACGCGCTGGTGCGATCTGTTCTGCGACATTATTCCGGCCAACGGCGGCAAGGACCTGGGTGTGGCGGCGACGCTGGAGCGCCTGGGCATCGACGCGAGCGAGGCGATTGCCTTTGGCGACGGCGAGAACGACCTGTCGATGTTCTCGGCCGTGGGCACGAGCGTGGCCATGGGCAACGCACAGGACACGGTGAAAGCTGCGGCGACCTATGTGACGACCGCCGTGGACGACGACGGAATCTACAACGCCGCGAAGCACTTTGGCCTGTTATAGCTGCGGCTTGGCACTTGGGGACGTTCCTTTTAATATGAGCAGGACATTGTCAAGAGGCAAAATCGGGCCTG
>UQHZ01000030.1 GCA_900541055.1 uncultured Collinsella sp. | reverse complement strand
AGATCATGCCTAGTCTCGTGGGCTCGGAGATGTGTATAAGAGACAGGGACACGCCGACGGGCAAGGGAGAGATATATGGAAGAGATGCCCAAGAACTACGATCCGTCGACCAACGAGCCGGCGATCCTGCAGAAGTGGCTCGACGGTGGCTACTACAAGCGCCGCGAGGGCGTGGGCGACTGCACCGTCACCATTCCGCCTCCCAACGTGACCGGCAAGCTCCACATGGGCCACGCCACCGACGACTCCATCCAGGACGCCATCATCCGCATGGCCCGCATGCGCGGCAAGTCCACGCGCTGGGTGCTGGGCACCGACCACGCCGGTATCGCTACGCAGACCAAGGTCGACAAGAAACTCAAGAGCGAGGGCATTAGCCGCCTGGAGATCGGTCGCGACAAGTTTGTCGACGCTTGCTGGGATTGGACCCACGAGTACGGCGGCATCATCGTCGAGCAGATCAAGCGTATGGGCTGCTCCGTTGACTTCGATAACGAGCGCTTTACTATGGACGAGGACTACGCGCAGGCCGTGCGCAAGGTCTTCTGCGACTGGTACCACGACGGTCTGATCTACCGCGGCAAGCGCATCGTCAACTGGTGCCCCAACTGCACCACCGCCATCTCGGACGACGAGGCCGAGTACAAGGACGAGAAGGGCCATCTGTGGCACCTGCGCTATCCGCTGACCGAGCCGGTCAACGGCCGGGACTACATCGTCGTCGCCACCACGCGCCCCGAGACCATGCTCGGCGACACGGGCGTCGCCGTCTCCCCGAAGGACCCCGAGAAGGCTGCCTTTGTGGGTAAGACCGTCAAGCTGCCGATCGTCAACCGCGAGATCCCCATCTTCTCCGACTACCACGTCGACGCCAACTTCGGCTCCGGCTTCGTCAAGGTCACCCCGGCCCACGACCCCAACGATTACGCCATGGGTCAGGCCCATGACCTGCCGCAGATCAATATCTTCGACGAGCACGCGGTGGTCGTCGAGGGCTACGGCGAGTTCACCGGCATGAACCGCGACGAGTGCCGCGAGGCCGTCATCAAGTGGTTCGAGGAGCACGACCTGCTCGATCACGTCGAGGACCTCGATCACTCCGTCATGCACTGCTACCGTTGCGACGCCGCGCTTGAGCCGTGGCTGTCCGAGCAGTGGTTTGTGGCCGTCGACAAACTCAAGGGGCCGGCGCTCGACGCCGTCAACTCCGGCAAGGTCACCTTCCACCCCGCGCGCTGGACGCAGACCTACACCACTTGGATGGAGAATCTTAAGGACTGGTGCATCAGCCGCCAGCTGTGGTGGGGCCACCGCATTCCCGTGTTCTACTGCGAGGACTGCGGCTGGGAGGACGCCCTTACCGAGGACACCGACGTGTGCCCCAAGTGCGGCGGCCATCATGTGCATCAGGACGAGAACGTGCTGGACACCTGGTTCAGTTCGCAGCTGTGGACCTTCGCCACGCAGGGCTGGCCGCAAAAGCCGGAGCTGCTCGAGGGCCATCACCCCACGACCGCGCTCGTCACCGCACGCGACATCATCGCGCTGTGGGTCGCCCGCATGGTCATGAGCTCGCTGTACTTCCTGGACGAGGTGCCGTTTAAGGACGTCGTCATCTACCCGACGATCCTGGCCAAGGACGGCAGCCGCATGTCCAAGTCCAAGGGCAACGGCGTTGACCCCATGGACCTCATCGGTATGTACGGCGCCGACGCCATGCGCTTCAACCTGCTGACCCTCTGCACCAACAACCAGGACGTCAAGTTCGACGCGAACATCGATAAGAAGACCAAGAAGCTTATCGACAGCCCGCGCACCGACCAAGCTAAGTCGTTTGTGACCAAGATCTGGAACGCCAGCCGCTTCCTGCTCATGAACATGGAGGGCTACACGCCCGGCGAGCCCGTCGTGGAGACGCCGGCAGACGCCTGGATGTTCAGCCGTCTGGCCAAGGCCGTCAAGATGGTCACCGAGGGTATTGAGAAGTACACCTTTGGCGACATGGCCCGCGGCGTGCAGCAGTTCTTCTGGAACGAGGTCTGCGACTGGTACGTCGAGGTCACCAAGGCCCGCCTGAAGGGCGAAGGCCGTCTGCAGGCGCAGCGCAACCTGATCTTTGTGCTCGACACCTCCATTCGCCTGATGCACCCGCTTATGCCGTTTGTCACCGAGGAGATCTGGGACAACATGCCGGCGAGTGTGCTCGATCTGGACGCCGAGGGCAATGTGAACCGCGCCGAGGCGCTCTTGATCGCCAAGTGGCCCGAGCCCGCCGACTACGCCAAGTATGTTGACGAGGACGCCGAGCGCGCGTTTGAGCTGTGCCGCGCCGTCGTTTCCGCCGCCCGCGCCACGCGTTCGCGTTACCGCTTGAGTCCCAAAGCCGAGCTCGACGTGGTCGTGCGTGCCGGTGCCGAGGACATCGAGAAGCTCGAGAGCCTGCGTTCGACCATTGAGCCGCTGGCCAACACCGCCTCGCTGGTCATGGGTACCGACGTTGAGAAGCCGGCTGCGAGCATCGCCGTGGTCGACAGCGGCGTCGAGGCCTTTGTGGTGCTCGAGGGCAAGGTCGACCTTTCGGCCGAGAAGGCACGCCTGGAGAAGGAGATTGCCGCGGCCCAGAAGGAGCTCGCCGGCTGCGAGAAGACGCTCGCCAATGAGGGCTTTGTGGCTAAGGCCGCGCCTGCGGTGGTCCAGAAGAAGAGGGACCGTGCAGCTGAGCTCAAGGAGATCCTGGCGGCACTGACTGCTCAGGTTGCTGACTTCTCGTAGGCGTAACTGGGGGACGCGGTTTGGGGCATTGCTCGCTACTGCGGACAGTCCTGCTCGCACGAAGGCCACATTAAGTGGCCTTCGGCTCGTGCGGAACTTGTATCGAGCAAAGCCCCAAACCGCTCCCATAGCGGTTACGGGGGCGTCCGCTGCCTGGTAGGGCCACTTGGTTGTGGCCTTGATCTCGCTGCAAAGCGGTGTTTGGCTGATATTTTGAATGGGAGGGGCTCGTTGTTGCTTACGGGCCTCTTTTTATGTTGAGGGGACTTTGGCTATGGCAAAGCGTTCTGGGTTGTATTCGGTGCCGTTTGAGGTTCCGGAGCTTGCTTTTGATGAGGCTGTTGCACTTGCGGCCGATACGGGCAAGATTGCGCGTTATTCCACGCCGCTGCTCGAGACCGTCGTCGAGATGCTCGATGAGCTTGGTCGTCCTGACGAGTTCTATGATTGCGTCCAGATAGCGGGTACCAATGGAAAGACCTCGACGACGCGATTCTCGGCTGCCATTCTTCGTGGTGAGGGCCTTAAGACGGCGCTCTTTACGTCGCCTCACCTGGTGCGCTATCCCGAGCGTATGGAGATTGACGGAAAGGTCGTTTCGGACGAGGTCTTTGCCCATGGTGTCTCTGCGGCGTATGAGGCGGGCCGTCGTCTCAATGCACGTCGTGAGGCGGCGGGCGAGGAGCTCCGTTCTATTACGCCCTTCGATCTTTTGTCCGTGGCTGGTTTGACTATGTTTGCCGAGGCTTGCGTGGACGTGGCCGTGCTTGAGGTTGGCATGGGCGGACGCTGGGATGCTACGAGCGCGACCGATCCCGTGGCCGTCGCCATTACGGGCATTGGACTCGACCATACGAAGGTCCTTGGCGATACGCTCGAAGCCATTGCCGGGGAGAAGGCTGCGGTTATTAAGCCTGGGCGCTTGGTTGTTTTGGGTGAGGGCACGCATGAGGCGAGTGTTCAGTGTGTGATGGATGCCCGTTGCCGTGAGTACGGCGTAGTGCCGCTCGTGGTGAGCCACACGACGACCAAACTTCCGGCACACGTGGGCGACACGGTTGAGTTTAGCTGCACCACGCCGCGTGCGATCTATACGTCGAGCATGGTCAAGCCGGCCTATCAGCCGCAGAATGCCGCGTGCGCGATTATGCTGTGCGAGGGCTATCTGGGTCGCGAGCTCGACCATGAGGCGCTCGACGCTTCTCTTATGGGCTGCCCCACGCCGGGTCGCTTTGATGTGCTGGGAACCGATCCGCTCAAACTGATCGACGCCTGCCATAACCCCCAGAGCTGCGAGAACTTTGTGAGCGCACTGGACGAGATCGATCCGCGTGTAGAGAATCGCCCCACGCTGCTGTGCGCCGCATTGGCTGATAAGGACGTGGCGGGCATCGTCGACGTCCTGATTCCCGCCTTTCCGCGCGTAGTCGTGACCCAGACCGATTCCGACCGCGCCCTGCCGGCTGATGAGCTCGCTGCCCTCGTTGATGCCGATAAGCTCGCGGGCGTATACCCCAGCGTTTCCGAGGCCCTCGCAGCCCTCGATGCCGCGGGCGAGCCCTTCGTAGCCGCCGGCACCATCACCCTAGCCGGCGAAGTAGCGGGGCTGCTGCGCTAACCCATCCCCTCATCAGTTGCGGTGAAATAGTTCCTGTTTTTGGGCTCTAGCAGCCCATCCAGGAACTATTCCACCGCAACTTAGTTTGGGGGCTTGGGGACCAGGCTAGTCTAGGCGGACTGGGTCGTGGGGGTAGGCGTTGAGAATCTCGACGCCGGACTCGGTGACCAGGGCAAGGTCCTCGATGCGGACGCCGGTGCGGCCGGGGAGGTAGATGCCCGGCTCAATGGAGAACGTCATGCCGGGCTCTACGACTTGCTCGTTGGCGAGCGAGACGTCGCCCGGCTCGTGGTCCTGCAGACCGATCGAGTGTCCCAGGCGATGCGTAAAGTACTGCCCATAGCCCGCCTCCTCAATCACGTCGCGTGCGGCGCGGTCCAGGTCGCACATGCGCACGCCCGGTGCGATGAGAGCCTCGGCGGCCTCGTTGGCACGGCGCACGATGTCGTAGATGCGCGCCGTCTCTTCGTCCGGCTCGCCCCAAAAGAACGTGCGCGTCATGTCCGAGCAGTAGTTGCAGCGGCGTCCGCCAATGTCGAACAGTACCACGTCGCCGCGTTTGAGCACGGTGTCGTCGGGCTCGTGATGCGGGTCTCCGGCGTTGGCGCCAAAGCTCACGATGGGCGGAAAGCTAAAGCCCTCGCAGCCGTGCTTGCGATATAAGCCGAGCATCTGGTCGGCAATTTCGCGCTCCGTTACGCCCTCGTGGACGAGCTTGATGGCGTCGGACATCACGGCGTCGTTGGCGGCCGAGGACACGCGCATGAGCTCCTGCTCGGCGGCATCCTTGTGGGTGCGCGCAGCGGTGACGGCAAAGTCGCCCAGGAAGAACTCGCTGGCGGCGTGGCGCTCCATAAGGGGCATCAAAAAGCCGGAACGCATGACGGTGTCGATGCCGAGGGGCTTGGATGGATCGACCTCGCGAGCGATGGCGTCGGCCACGACGTCGGTATCGGTGTGATAGGCGACGCGGGCATTGTCATACTCGGGCAGCTGATGCAGGGCGTTGACCAAGATAACGGGCTCGCAACCGCGCGCGAGCAGCACGCCGCAAAAACGCTCGAACATATCGGCATAAAAGCCGGTCAGGTAATAAATCGACCACGGGTCGTTTACAAGCAACTGCGCGCCGGGGTGCTGAGCCTCGAGCGCATCGAGCACGCGCGCCACGCGCTGGTCATCGACATGTGCCATGAAACATCCTTTCGCTAGGGTGCCACCATGGTATCCCAAGCCCGGCGGCTAGGGACGTTCCTTTTATGCCGGCACTTTGGGACACTTCTTGGCATGGCCAGCCTAGCGAACGTTTGGGCAAAAGTAGCCATAAGGGGCCCGTCCCAAATGGTCTGCTTTCAAAAGTATGGCGGATTACGGGGCTGGACTTGTATTACTTGACCATAGGAAAAAACGCGAAATTAAAACCGCAGGTAGAAGTCTTATCAAAAATCGAAAAGTGCCGGTATGGATGGGGGTCTCCGAATCGGCCCCGTAATCCGGCATAGTTTTGAAATGGCACTAAAGTAGGCACAAGCTAAATTCCAATCCCAAGGCAAGTTGCGGTGGAATAGTTCCTGGATGCCGGGGTTTTGGCGGAAATCAGGAACTATTTCACCGCAATTGAGGAGGGGCGGGGTGGATGGCAGGGTAGCTAAAAGGACCCCGTCCCAAATGAGCTACCTAGGCGGGGTCGATGTCCATGCTGGCGATTAGGTCGATGTTGGTGTTGAGGAGGTTCTTCAACACGACGTCGCCCATGCGGATGGGGGCTTTGACGACCAGGCCGCGGATGAGGCTCATGGTTTGGGCGTGGAGTGCCAGCGGGATGGCCTCGGCCGTGCGCACGGGTAGCAGCGCCTCGTCGCCGCCGGATACGGCCACGGTGGTGGTGAGCACGCGCATGGGACAGGTGAGCTCCTGATGCGCGAACGTATTGCCGCGCGGGCAGCTGTTGCCGGTCACGGAGCGCACCTCTATCACGGCGCCGTCTGCGTCGCGCTCTACCTCCACGGTCAGGAGGCATTCGGATGGGCAGGTGGTGCAGTTAACTGCAGCGTTTCGATCGCGTTTATGCTCATGGCCTTACGCCTCCTCAATGGGATTGACGGACAGGACAATTTCGCTGGCACCTAGGTCGAGTGCGCGCTGAATCACCTTTGCCGGCAGCGGGAAGCTCTCCATGACGCTCGGTTTAAACGGGCGGACCTTGCCTGCAAACAGTTCCTCGTCGCCTGCCAGAATGCGCACGCGGGCGGCGTCGACCGGTCGGCGTACGCGGAAGTTGAGTTTGGTGAGTGCCACAGCCGTAATGCGGCCCGGTAGTGCGTAGCCTGCGATGCCGGCGGGGGAGATTGTGAGCTCGCGGCCCGGGCCCGCAGCGCCCGCATCGGCCCCAGTGCCACAGCCCAGCGCCCATGCCGCCGCGGCCTCACCGGCACGCTCGGACTCGGTCGTCACGTTGTCGGCCAGGTCGTGCACGTGCAGCACGTTGCCGCAGGCAAAGATGCCCGGCACGCCCGTTTGCAGGCTCTGGTCCACCACGGCGCCGCGTGTGCGCGGGTCAAGCTCCACGCCTGCGGCAACCGAAAGCTCGTTTTCGGGAATCAGGCCCACCGAAAGCAGTAGCGTGTCGCACGGAACAACGCGCTCGGTCCCCGGAATGGGCGCCAGATGCTCGTCGACCTGACTCACCTCGACGGCCTCCACGCGGCCGCGACCGATCACGCGCGTCACGGTTGTGGACAGGTGCAGCGGAATGCCAAAGTCGTCCAGGCAGTTCTTAACGTTGCGGCGCAGACCGTTGGCGTACGGCATGAGCTCGTACACGCCCTCGACCGAAATCCCCTCGAGCGTGCAGCGGCGCGCCATGATAAGTCCGATGTCACCCGAGCCCAAAATGACGGCACGCGAGCCGGGCTTGAGATTTTCGATATTGATGTATCGCTGCGCCAGGCCTGCCGTAAACACGCCGGCGGGTCGGCTGCCGGGAATCTTGATCTCGCTGCGGGTGCGCTCGCGGCACCCCATGGCAAGGACGACCGCGCGTCCGGTGAGCTGAAGCATGCCGGCGGGGCTCATGAGTGTGACGGTATGGACCGCGGCGGCTCCCGCGGTCTTGTCCGCATTCAGCGTGCCCACAGCCTCGCCCTCGCCCGAATCAATCCCAAGCACCATGCTGCCCAAGAACAGCGCAATGTCGGTCGCGCGCACCTGGTCGATAAAGCGCTGCGCGTACTCGGGGCCGGTGAGTTCCTGCTTAAAGTGCGATAGGCCAAAACCGGGGTGGATGCACTGGCGCAGGATGCCGCCCAGATGCTGCTCGCGCTCCACGATAGCCATGTGTGCGCCGGCTTTATGTGCGGCAAGTGCAGCCGCCATGCCGGCGGGGCCGCCGCCGATAACGACCACGTCGAAGGCCTGTGTCGTCACCGAGCCACCGACCTTGTGCGTCGTTTCCACATCTAGCTTCACCATCCTAGCGCACCCCCTTCAGCGGTCCCTCAACCAACCAAGATCCGGCATCCTCCAACAGCACCTCGCTGGGGTTGCAGTCCAGCTCGCGCGCCAGGATCGCCACCACGCGGCTCTGGCAAAAGCCACTTTGGCACCGACCCATGCCGGCTCGGCAGCGGCGCTTGACGCCCTCGACCGAAACCGCGCCCGGGCGGCGTCGGATCGCGGCCACGATCTCGGCCTCGGGCACCGTCTCGCAGCGGCAGACGATCTGCCCCCACGCGGGATCGGACTCGATCAGCTCCTCCTTGCGCGCCAGCGGTGCGCGGTCAAAGTCGTCCGGCGCGCGGCGAATTGGGTTCCAGTCCGCCCGCTCGTGCAGATCCACGCCCGCTTCACGCATTACAAGCTCCACGCGCTCGGCAATGGCCGGCGCACTCGCCACACCCGGCGACTGAATACCCGCCGCCTGGAAAAGCCCCGGCACCACGGCCGACTGTCCAATAAAGAAGTCGTTCGTTCCCTTAATGACCGGACGCCCGCCGGCAAATGCGCGCACCACGCGGCGCGTATCCAGATCGGGCACCAGCTTGCGCGCACCGGTCAGCAGCGCGTTCACATCGCTTGCATAGGTCTGCGTGTCGCCCGGCTCGCGCACGGCAGCCGTGGCGGTGATCACGGTGTTGCCGTGCACGGTGCTCGTGACGATAACGCCCTTGGACACCGGCGTGGGAACGGGGTAGAGCGGCAGGAGCGCGCGCGGCTCCTTGTCCAGCACCACAATGTTGCCCTGGCGCCAGACCATCTGGAACTCCTCGGCGCCCGCCATATGCGAGATGTCTGCGGCACCGTTGCCCGCGGCGTTGATCAGGTAACGGCAGCGCACATCGCCGGCGGGCGTCACCAGCGTAAAGCGCGTGCGGCCCTTGCCGTCGGCAGCAGTGTCCTCGCCGTGCGAGCTAGCAACCTCAATCGCCTCCACCGGTGCGGAGCGCATAAACGTCACGCCGTTGGCGACCGCGTTCTCCAACGCGGCGATGGCCACTTCAAACGGGTCGACGTAACCGGTCGAAGGGCACCACAGCGCGCTCGTTGCCTCGGCGCTCGCGCGCGGTTCCAGCTCGTGGATATGCTCGGGGCCGATAATCGACAGCGCGGGCACGCCGTTGGCCAGGCCATTCTGGCGCAGCTTCTCCAGGTGCGCGCGGTCTTCGTCGTTGAAACCCAGCACCATCGACCCGGTGCGGCGGAACAAAAAGCCTAGCTCCTGGGCCCACGTGCCATATAGCTCGCAACCACGGGCGTTGACCTGCGCCTTGACCGTGCCCGGCGCCGGATCGTAGCCGGCGTGCACCAAGCCACCGTTGGCCTTCGAGGCGCCCAGCGCAATGTCGTTGGCCGCCTCGACCACACAAATGGACATGTCAAAACGCGCAAGCTGCCGCGCGATGGCGCATCCCGTGATGCCTGCGCCTACAATCGCGATATCAAACGTTTCTGCCACGGTGCCTCCCAGACGAGTTGACAGACTGTCAATAGGACTATCCTACGGTCTGCACGCCCCCAGTGCAGCGGCAATGCGGCGAACAGCCCCGCTGTATCCGCCAACGGCAGGCGAGGGGAGACTCAGGACCATCGGTGACCTTGTCTGCCGCTCCTGGTGTCAGAGGTTTGTCTCGTTCTGTAACAGTAAGCAGAAGAACTGGGTTCCAGATGTTACAGATCGAGACGTCTGCCAGACGGCCCCTCCGTTTGTCTTGATTTGTACAGTAAGAAGAGAAAATCGGTCCTATGTGTTACAGATTGAGATTTAAAGTCAGGGATAGATTCTTCTGTCTCGATCTGTAACATCTAGGGACCGTTTTGGGGTCTAGATGTTACAGATTTAGATGGACCTATCAGTCGGTTTCGAATGTCTCAATCTGTAACGGTAAGACCTGTATTTACCGAGTTGTTGTTACAGATTGAGATATTGAGATTGGACGTTTTCCTTTGTCTTGATCTGTAACAGATAGAAGGGTTTCTGACCCCTAGTTGTTACAGATTGAGATATTTAACGGAGGGCTCACCGTTCATCTTGATCTGTAACAGTTAGCTGATGATTTGGGTTCTAGATGTTACAGATCAAGACAAACCTTCCGACGGATTTTGAATGTCTTGATCTGTAACAGCAAGAGGGGTTTTGGGGCGCAAGATGTTACAGATCGAGATTGAAGTCGGGGAGGGACCCCTGTGTCTCGATCTGTAACACCTAGACCCGTATTTGCCGAGTATCTGTTATAGATTGAGGTGTTTGTGTCCGCGCCAGCCCCGTATCCAACCGTAGTCCCACATAAACAAACCCCGTGGTAAACTTGACCGAACTGTAAATATTCCGAAAGGTACACCTCAATGTCCAAGTACATCTCCGAGCTCATGTCGCCGCAGCTTATGGGCGTCATCTATGCCTTTGTTGGCTTTATCATCGCCCTGTACGTGCTGTCGGTCGTCTATGTGTTCATCGACGCTCGCCGCCGCGGCGCCAGCGCCTACGTGGCATGGGGCATCATCGCCCTCATCCCGTTTGTGGGCCTCATCGCCTACCTGGTCCTGCGCCCGCATTCCTACGCGGCCGACCGCGAGGAGCAGGAGCTGGACATGGCCCTGCGCGAGCGCCAGCTTGCCCAGTACGGCACCTGCCCGCAGTGCGGCGCCCCCATCGAGAAGGACTTTGTGGTCTGCCCGGTGTGCGATACCCAGGTTCGCAACGTGTGCCCCAGCTGCCATCGCCCGCTCGATGCGCACTGGAAGGTCTGCCCCTACTGCCGAACTCGCATCCAGTAACGCATCCATCGCCGGGCCGGCCGCAAGCCACGGGCACCGCGCGTCACGCGCAAGCCACGGGCGCCGCGCGTCAAGCACGAGCCGCACACGCGTCAAAACCCGCAAACATCCCGCCCCCACACGATGAAGCATGCGTAGAAAATCGCCCGCCGCGCCATTAAGGTTCGGCGGGCGCTTGTATACCAAGGCAACCTGCCTATAATGATGCAAGTCAAAAACGCCGAGCGCATCGCACGCACTTGCATCAGGCATCCGAGAGGAGAAAACATACCCATGAAGGCACTCTACAATGACGGTTCGGTGGCCGAGCTCCCGCAGGACGAGGTCACGCACGTCATCCGCCACTCCGCCGCGCACATCATGGCGCAGGCCATCAAGCGCCTCTATCCCGAGGCCGACTTTGCCTACGGCCCCGCGACCGACAACGGCTTTTACTACGACGTCGACCTGCCCGAGGGCGTCAAGATCAGCGAGGACGACTTCCCCGCGATCGAGGCCGAGATGAAGAAGATCGTCAAGGAGAACCTCAAGTTCACCGTGTACGAGAAGCCCCGCGCCGAGGCCATCGCACTTATGGAGGAGCGCGGCGAGAAGTACAAGGTCGAGCACATCGGCGACCTGGACGACGACGCCCGCATCACCTTCTACCAGCAGGGCGACTACATCGATATGTGCGTCGGCCCCCACATCTGCTACACCAAGGCGCTGAAGGCCTTTAAGCTCACCGGCGTCTCGGGCGCCTACTGGAAGGGCGACAAGGACAACAAGATGCTCACCCGCATCAACGGCGTCGCCTTTGCCACCAAGGAAGAGCTCGACGAGCATATGCACATGCTGGAGGAGGCCAAGAAGCGCGACCACCGCAAGATCGGCCGCGAGATGGACCTCTTTATGATGCGCGACGAGGCCCCCGGCTTCCCGTTCTTCCTGCCCAACGGCATGATCCTTAAGAACACGCTGCTGGACTACTGGCGCGAGATCCACCACAAGGCCGGCTACGTGGAGATCTCCACGCCGCTCATCATGAACAAGCAGCTGTGGAAGACCTCGGGCCACTGGGACCACTACAAGGACAACATGTACTCCACCGTCATCGACGACGAGGAGTACTGCATTAAGCCCATGAACTGCCCGGGCGGCGTGCTGGTGTACGCCTCCAAGCCGCACTCCTATCGCGAGCTGCCCATTCGCGCCGGTGAGATTGGCCTGGTGCACCGTCACGAGCTTCGCGGCGCCCTGCACGGCCTGTTCCGTGTGCGCTGCTTTAACCAGGACGACGCCCACCTGTTTGTGCGTCCCGACCAGCTGACCGACGAGATCGTGGGCGTGGTCAACCTCATCGACTCCGTATACCAAAAGTTTGGCTTTAAGTACCACGTTGAGCTTTCCACCCGCCCCGAGGACTCCATGGGTTCGGACGAGGACTGGGCTCGCGCCGAGGAGGGCCTGCGCACCGCTCTGGAGAAGCTGGGCATGGACTACGAGGTCAACGAGGGCGACGGCGCCTTCTACGGCCCCAAGATTGACTTCCACCTGGAGGACTCGCTCGGCCGTACCTGGCAGTGCGGTACCGTCCAGCTCGACTTCCAGATGCCGCTCAACTTTGACCTGGAGTACGTGGACGCCGACGGCACCAAGAAGCGTCCCATCATGCTGCATCGCGTGTGCTTTGGCTCCATCGAGCGCTTCATCGGTATTCTGATTGAGCACTTTGCGGGCAAGTTCCCCACCTGGCTGGCTCCCGTGCAGGTCAAGGCGCTTCCCGTCTCGGAGAAGAGCCGCGACTACGCCCACGAGGTGTGCGCCAAGCTGGAGGAGGCCGGCATTCGCGTGGTCTGCGACGACCGCGACGAGAAGATCGGCTACAAGATCCGCGAGGCCCGCAGCATCGACCGCGTGCCCTACATGCTCATCCTGGGCGAGAAGGAGGTCGAGGCCGGCAACATCTCAGTCCGCGATCGCTCCAACGAGACCGTTCAGATGAGCGTTGACGAGTTTGTGGCCAAGGTGCTCGAGGAGATCAAGACTCGCGCCTAAGGCAAACTTCACAACAATTAACAAAGGCGACCGTCCACAAAGGACAGTCGCCTTTTTTCATGCCCAAACGAGAAAAAGCCGCTGCTAGAGCGGCTTTTTTTGTTGTGCAAAAATGTACAAGTTTTTGTATCTTTCGACAGACGACATTATACGAGCAATTAATCAGCGTTTGCCCAGATTACGCAAAATGTACTGCTAGTAGGTACATCTCCATACCCCTCTACAAAAACCTGTACTTTTGCGACTGCGCCTAGCTGCGAGCGAGAAGCCTGTTCTAAACGCCCCTGCATTTGCGTGCATCGCGGAGACAAGAAAAGGGGGCGAGAGATGGAACAGACGGCACGGCGCCAAGAGCGGCTGCCGGGCGCATTTAACGGCGTCACCACCAACAGCCAGCATGGCCGCGTCCGCTGGTATCTGGTCCACACCCCCAACGGTAAAGAGCGCGAAACCTGCGAAAAGGTCCGCCGCATTATCCCGCACGAGCTGATGCAGGACGCTTTTGTGATGCAAAAGGAGTTCTGGTTTAAGCGGGACGGCGCTTGGTCGCTCCAAACCAAACCCATGTACAAGGAATACTTCTTCGTCGCCACGCGCGATGCCGCCGCGCTCGATAGGGCCCTGGCCCAGTTGAGCTTTGGCTGTCGCATCGCCGGTAGTAGGGAGCGGGCGTACATGCCCATGCCGGACGATGCACAGGACTGGTACCGCAGCGTACTGGACGACGACGGTGTGGTGCGCAACAGCGTAGCCCGCATAGAAGACGGCGTGTTGCACATAGAGCAGGGTCCCTTGGTGGGGCAAGAGGCCCGCGTTAAAAAGATCGACCGTCATAAACGCTGGTGCCTGGTAGACGTGGGCGAGGGTGACTCCACTTTTAGGGAGCTGCTTGCGCTGGACGTCCCCAGCAAAACGTAAGGGAGACGTTGCACTGGCAATTCGTTCGCATTTTTGAATTTACCGATTGGGGGATCCCTGGGGAACGGGGATGTATTTTTGACTGTGGCTGCTAAAGAAGTAACAAAGAGCTGTGCGCCTGCGGGGGCGGCACTGATTGCCCAGGCCATGGACCGGCGCGAGGGCGCCGGCCGTTACAAGGCCATGCAATCCATCATGGACTGGGACCGCTCGCGCTTGGCATATAGGGCAGTGAAGCGCGCATTCGACATCGTGTTCAGCGGTGCCGTGCTCGTCGTCATCGCTGTGCCCAGCCTGGTGCTGGCCGCGGCCATCCGACTGGAGAGCGAGGGCAGCCCCTTCTATAGTCAGATCCGCGTTGGCCGCACCCGTCCCGACGGTAGTTTGACTACCTTCCGCATGTGGAAGTTCCGCTCCATGTACAAGGACGCCGACGAGCGCCTCGCCGAGCTCAGGGAGCAGAACGAGATCGCCGGCGCCATGTTCAAGATGAAGAATGACCCGCGTGTCACCAAGATTGGAAAGTTCATCCGCAAGCACTCCATCGACGAGTTCCCGCAGTTCCTGAATGTGTTCATGGGTCAGATGTCCGTCGTCGGCCCGCGCCCGCCGCTGCCCAACGAGGTCGCGGAGTATACCGAGTACGACCTGCAGCGCTTGGCTGTGAAGCCGGGCATTACCGGCTGGTGGCAGGTGACTGACCGCAACGATACCGACTTCGACGGCATGGTCCGCCGTGATTTGGAGTACATCGCCAAGCGCGGCCCCATCACGGACTTGAAGATTGTTCTCCTCACGGTCGTTGAGGTCTTTACCGGTGGAGGTGCTTGCTAAATGACTGAACCGGTTAGGGTGGCTCAGGTTGTTGGCAAGATGGTTGGTGGCGGCGTCGAAGCTGTCGTTATGAATTACTATCGTCACATCGATCGCGGTAAAGTGCAGTTTGACTTTCTTGTTGATTCCGATTCGACGCTTGTTCCCCGTGACGAGATCGAATCGCTCGGTGGCAGGGTCTTTGAGATACCGCCCTATCAGCATGTAGCTGAATACCAGCGAGAGCTTCAGCGCCTCTTTAAGCAAGAGAGCTGGAAGATTGTCCACAGTCACATCAACGCGCTTTCGGTCTTTCCGCTTCGCGCCGCGAAGAAGGCGGGTGTCCCCGTGCGTATCGCCCATAGCCACTCTACGAGTGGTAAGGGGGAGTATGCCAAGAACGCACTGAAGTCTGTGCTGAAAACGCAGTCGAATCGGTATCCAACACACCGATTTGCATGTAGTAAATTCGCCGGTGAATGGCTTTTCGGTAAAGATGCACACTTCGAGGTCGTATATAACGCAATTGATTTGGATCGCTTCCGCTTCGATGCGGAGGCTCGCGCGGAAGCGCGAGCCGACCTGGGCCTCGTCGGAAACCAGTTTGCCATTGGGCATGTGGGACGTTTTACTGCACAGAAGAACCATGCGTTTTTGATTGACGTTTTTACCGAGGTAGCAAAGTGCCGCGACGATGCCGTCCTGCTGCTTGTTGGCTCCGGCGAAGCCGGGGCCTCCGTAAAGGCCTTGGTGGACGAACGCGGTCTTACCGATTGCGTTAAGTTTCTGGGGCAGAGAAGCGATGTCAATCGTTTGTACCAGGCGTTCGACGCGTTCGTTCTGCCAAGCCTTTACGAAGGCCTGTGCCTCGTCGGCGTCGAGGCACAGGTGTCTGGCCTGCCGTGCCTGCTGAGTGATGCAATTACGCGTGAAGTTGACGTAACGGGGGAATGCAAGTTCTTGCCGATTGACAACCCTGTCGTGTGGGCCGATGAAATCGATTCGCTCTTGCCGTACTCGTATGAGGGTCGATTGTCTATCTCAAGCGGGCAATTCGCCGATTACAACATTGACTTGCAAGGCGAGCGACTAACTCGTAAATACCTAGATCTCTACTCAAGGAATTAGATGGCTAACAGCAACTTGGTATCGGTGATTGTGCCGGTATATAACGTTAAGTCTTATCTGCAAGAGTGCTTTGATAGCATTTGCCGTCAAAGCTATCGTAGCATTGAGATTATTCTTGTCGATGACGGATCGACCGATGGATCTGGCGAGCTTTGTGACGTTCTTGCTACGAAAGATGACCGCACCACCGTTTTGCATAAGGAAAACGGTGGGCTTTCTGATGCCCGCAACGCAGGACTGCGTATTGCTCGGGGCGATTGGATTTCTTTTGTTGATAGCGACGACTACATTTCTCCTGTTTTTATTGAAGCTCTTTTAAATGCCTGCCACGATACGGGATGTCAGATATCTGCTATTCCATTTGGTAAGCCGTTCAATGATGGTGATGCTTGCCCTTTGGTGGATTCTCTTGACCCCGTGGCGCCCGCGAAGGCACTGCCTTCGCCCGATATCCAGCGTCTGATGTTATATCAGACGCTGGACACCGGTGCCCCGTGGCGCCTTTACGCAAAGGCGCCACTGGGCAGTGACCCGTTCCCTAAGGGACTGTATTACGAGGATCTCGCTAGCGTCTATAAGATAATTCACAAGGTCGATTCCGTTGCCGTTGTCGATTGTCGTGAGTTGTATGCATATCGTATGAGAAGCAACAGCATTATCAGGCAAGAATATCGACACATTAAAGGCGAGTCCGCATTGATAATTGCCGATCAGCTCTACCGCGATATTTGTAATTGGTATCCGGATCTAAGTAAAGCCGCCGCCTCGCGCTGCTTTTCTGTTTGTAGGATGGTGTTTGCGCAGATTCCAACTAAAAAAAATCATTCGAGGCAAATTCAAGATGAGGATTTGTTGTGGTCGGTGCTGTCTCTACATCGAAAGACCGTTCTTAGAGATAGAGAAGCTAGGCCGCGTGAGCGCTTTGCGGCCTTTGTTGCTTATTTTGGAAAAAGCGCATTCAGCTTGTTCTGTTGCGTGGCCCGAGGTCTTGGATTGCTTCGCTAACGCTTAACCTTAGAGCTAATTGAAACTACTCGAGGGGCTGTTTCATAAAAATGATGACTGATTTCAAGGAAAGCCTGAAGGTAAATGCTGCTGATTTTTGTTATTACGCAGCCTTTACTATGTATTGTTTTTTTCATTTAATGGAGCGTACGAATTATGTGTACATGTTTGGAGTCCCGATGGACACGATTGGCAAAATAGCCAATGTACTCATGCTCATCCTGCTCCTAGTACGGTTTTTCAGTATTCGATTTTCAACTGAAGCCTTAGTTTGTTCAGGCGTCGTTTTTCTTGCAGCGCTAATTACTTTAGGTGTTACTAAGTCGTGGATGCCCCTTTCTGTCTGCTTATTTATTATTGCTGGGAACGATATTGATGTTCGCCGGTTGACGCAGATCGTCTTGGCTGTAACTGTTCTAGTTTTTTTAATCGTTGCGTTTGGTTTGATTTCTGGATCAATCAGTTCGATTGATTCAATTCGTCCCGGCGAAACGAGGGTACGCCATTCGCTCGGCTTTAATCAGGTAAATGCTCTCGGTGCTGTTTTGGCTCGTATATGTACGTGTGTTGTTTATCTGCGTTGGAATAAAGAACCCTTTCTTTCGGCACTTTTAACTGTTGCTTCGGTTTCTTTCCTTGAGATGGTCGCCAACTCAAGGACTGCGGAGCTGTACCTTCTGGTGCTGATTTGTTTCCAATTTTATTGTTATATTAGAAGGCATTCTTTTGCTAGGGCTAGTAAGTCAAGGATATGCCTTGGCCTTATTATCGGTTCCTTTCTATTAACTATAATTTTGCTCTTTGTCTTTTCTCCTTCTAATGGCATATTAATGGCTTTTAGTGAGTCTCTTAGCAACCGTATTTATTCAATGTGGTATCTATTTGAGCATTATTTGATACATCCTTTTGGTAATGGCTCAATGCTTCTTGGGGCTACGGTCTGGACAGGGTCCTCTTATGCCATGCTCACGATTGATAATGCTTGGGCACTTTGGCTTATCAATTACGGGTTTATTCCTACTTCATTTTTATTAATCGGTTTAATACTACTTTATGTAAGAGCGCCCGAGGAGTATTTCGATGATGGGTCCCTTATGGTTCTTGCTCTCTATGTTGCATTATTTGGATTCTGTGAGTCGACTGCTTTGGCTGTCGACTATAACCCGCTCCTAGTTTTAATCAGCTATTCCATATTTCGGAATAGAGACACACTTTCCGTTTCTTGAGAGGGATGCAATGAAAAAAGTTTCAATTATTACTCGTCATAACGTTCTCAACTACGGGTCTGTCCTCCAGGCTTATGCTACGCAAGAAGTTGTTAAAAACTTGGGGTACGATCCTGTTGTTGTTGACTATCGGAGATGCGCTGAGACCCTTGATTCTCTTGTGAAGCGTTATTCAGAAGGTAGGTCTCTGCCTCATCGCATCTATAGGAACACGGTTTGGCGTTTGCTGTACAGTGCAGGTGAGAAGCGTTTTAAGAGCATGAGAGAGCAGTATCTGACTCTTTCTCCGCATTGTGATGAAACAAGTATCGACGCCTTGCTGCCTAACACAGATATCTATTTGACTGGCAGCGATCAGGTCTGGAACGAACTTGGCGATGGCTCTCTAGATCCGGTATTCTTTTGGGACGGGCTTTCTAAGGTCGAGGGAAAGAAGGTCGTATCCTACGCCGCTAGTTTTGGACGTGGTGGCGTTGTAAAGGGGTATGAGTCGCAAATTGGTAACTGGCTCAAGCGCTACGATGCCATTTCCGTCCGCGAGGATTCAGGTAAGGATATCGTTGAGAGCTACGGTCTCAAAGCTGAGCAGGTTTTGGATCCGACCCTGCTTCTCAATCGCTCCGAGTGGAACAAGATTGCCAGTAAAAAGGCTCCCGTTGAAAAGCCCTACGCCCTCGTCTATAACCTCCATCCTGATTCAGATATGCTGCAGTACGTTAAAGATAAGACCGCTGGCTCCAATCTTGAGATTGTAAGTGTTTGCCCTACGTTTAGGAGAAGGGTAGGAAAACAGGTCGTTCTTCCGCCCCTGGAGGATTTCCTTGCGCTGTTTAGGGATGCATCTTGCGTATACACGGATTCATTCCACGGCACTGCTTTTTGTATCAATCTCGGCACCCCATTTGTTGAGATCTTTCCAAAGGCTAATGCCGCGCGAAATAAATCTGTTCTTAGACTCTTTGGCCTAGAGACTGTCTCTTATACACATCTGACGCTGCCGACGAACTCTAGGGTG
>UQHZ01000029.1 GCA_900541055.1 uncultured Collinsella sp. | reverse complement strand
CACCCTAGAGTTCGTCGGCAGCGTCAGATGTGTATAAGAGACAGGATCGAGGCGCTTGCCGAGAAGATGAAGAAGATGATGTTCGAGAACGGCGGCTGCGGCTTGGCTGCCCCACAGATCGGCGAGCTCATTCAGCTCGTCACCATCGACTGCGACTACAGCGACAAGAACGACTACGACCCGTACGTGCTTATCAATCCCGTCATTGTTGAGCAGAGCGACCATCTGGTGCCCTTTAGCGAGGGCTGCCTGTCCATCCCCGGCATTAGCTGCGAGATCGAGCGTCCCGACCATGTCGTCGTCGAGGCGTACGACTTGGATGCCAACCTGATTCGCTACGAGGCCTCGGGCGATCTGTTCTGCGTGTGCCTGCAGCACGAGATTGATCACCTGCACGGCAACACCATGTTCGAGCGCCTTAAGCCCATGCAGAGGCTCAAGGCAGTCAAGGAGTACCAGGACGCCCTGGCCCGCGGCGCTCGACCGGGCGAGACGGAGTAAGTCGTCCGTCCCCGGGGACTGCGTTGCCACTCTTCGGTTCGCCCGGGTGCCGTTGGGCCAGGGAGGGGCGTCTTCGCTGATAATTGCTTTGTTGGGAGGGCTGCTTTTATGCGGCTCTTTCTTTGTTTTTGGGTATATTTGTTCTTGTTGAATTGTTATTGCGGATGGGCTGGGTACTTGGCTTTCCGCTGTTATTTGTAGCCGTCTCGGCTTTGGTTGAGGGGAGACGTTCTCTATGCGTATTGTGTTTATGGGTACGCCTGATTTTGCTGTGCCTTCGTTGACTTCGCTTGTTGAGGCTGGGAACGAGATTGCGCTTGTCATTACTCGTCCTGATGCTGTTCGTGGGCGTGGTAAGAAGCTTGAGCCTTCTCCCGTTAAGGCCAAGGCGCTTGAGCTGGGGTTGCCGGTTGTTGAAGCCAATCGTATCACGCCGGAGGTTGTTGAGGCACTCCAGGCTGCCCATGCTGACATTTTCTGTGTGGCCGCTTATGGCTGCATTTTGCCTGATGAGGTGTTGCATATGGCGCCGCTCGGTATTGTGAATGTTCATGCTTCGCTGCTGCCGCGTTGGCGTGGCGCTGCTCCCATTCAGCGTGCTATTCTTGCTGGTGACGAGGTTGCCGGCGTTTCCATTATGCGCATTGGACATGGCGTGGATACGGGCGCTTATTGCGCGCAGGCCTCGACTTCGGTTGCCGGTAAGCATGCCGAGGCACTGACTATGGAGCTTGGCGAGCTGGGCGGTAAACTGCTGGCCGATACGCTGCCGTCGCTTGCCGATGATACGGCGGTGTGGATCGAGCAGGATGAGTCCCTTGTCACGCATGCTGCCAAGATTTCTAAGCAGGAGATGCGTCTGGATCCTCAGATGTCTGCGCTCGATTGCGTGCGCCACGTGCTGGCTTCGTCCGATACCGCGCCTGCCCGTTGCGTGATTGCCGGCAAGACCGTGCGCGTGCTCGATGCCGCGCCGGCAGATGTGTCGCTTGGCGAGGGGCTCGTCGCCGTTCAGGCCAAGCGCGTCTACCTGGGGCTTTCCGATGGTGCGGTTGAGCTGCTCGAGGTTAAGCCCGACGGCAAGCGTGCCATGGCTGCTTCTGCCTGGGCTGCCGGCCTGCAGGGTGCCGATCTTACGTGGGGTGTTTTGTCATGAGCAAGTTGTCTCCCGCGCGTAAGCTTGCGCTCGATGTGCTGATGGAGGCCGATCGCCGCGGTATGTACGCACGCGACGTGTTGTCTTCCCGTGCTTCCGCCAAGGCCATCGACCAGCGCGATTCCGCGTTTGCCGCTCGCTTGGCGCTGGGCGTTGCCGCGACGCAGGGCATTTTGGACGAACTGCTCGACCAGTTTCTCGATAAGCCTAAAAAGGTTGCGCCGCGTGTCCGCATGGCGCTTCGCATCTCGGCCTTCGAGATGCTCTATCTACATACGCCTGGCCGCGTTGCGGTGAGTCAGGGCGTTGAGCTGGTGCGCAGCGGAGCTAAGTCTGCCGCCGGTTTGGCCAATGCCGTGCTCCATAAGGTCGCGGACAACGTTGAGGACTTTGCCACTGCGTCCGATGTAGATGAGTCTGAGCGACGCTTGGTTCGTCTGTCGCGCCTGATGGGACTGCCGCGTTGGCTGTGCGCTCGCATTATGGCATCGTTCGACACGCCAGAGGGTGCGCTTAACTTTGCCGGCAATCTGGCCCCCGCGCCGCTGGCCCTGCATGAGAACGCCTTTACGACCAAGCCCGATCCGTTTATCTCCCAGCTTGTGGCACGAGTGTTCCCGGGTTGTCATGCGCCTGTCGATGCTCAGGTTACGGTTGCGTCTGGCGTATTTGAACGCGCTGCTGCCGTGGCCTCGGATCTTAACGCCCAGCTCATCGCCACGGCTGCCACGCGCCCTGGTAGCTGCCTTGAGATTGGTGCCGGTCGTGGCACCAAGACCTATGTGATGATGTGCCAGGCCAAGCGTGCGGGCTATGAGCGTCAGCATACGGCGCTCGATCTGCATGATCGCAAGTGCGATCTGAATCTCGCTCGCCTGCATAAGGCCGGTATTCAGGGCGTTCGTACGGTTTCGGGTGATGCCTGCGAGCTTGATGAGGTGCTCACATCGTTTGATGCCATGCTTGGCAAGCCGGTTAAGTTCGACACGGTCTTTATCGATGCGCCGTGCTCAGGCACCGGAACCATGCGCCGTCATCCCGAGATCCCGTGGCGCCTAACTGAGAACGATGTTACGACCGAGTTGCCCAAACTGCAGCTGACGATGCTCAAGGAAGCTGCCGCGCGCGTGGCTGCCGGCGGCGAGCTCATCTATGCGACGTGCTCCGTCTTCGACGAGGAGAACACGCAGGTGGTGGATGCTTTCCTTGCTTCTCCCGAGGGTGCCGGCTTTAGCGTGGCACCGCTCTCCGAGGCGCAGATTCTGCAACTCCCCGAGTTCGATCAGGCCAAGAAGCTCGTATCCGTACGCCAGAACGATCGAGGCCTCTTCCAAAGCGTGCCGGTAAACGCCGACTCCTACGACGGCCACTTCTGCGCCAGGCTGGTCCGCAAGTAACGACTAAGTTGCGGTGAAATAGGGATCGAATAGCGGCTTCTAGCCGCCAAACAGTCCTTATTTCACCGCAACTCAGAAGATCGTGCGAGTGGAGATCGCAATAGCGGTAAAGAGTGGGAAAAAATGGTCCTGTTTCATACTTGCTGCTATCAAAAGTAGGGCGGATTACGGGGCTAGATCGGTGATGCCCGACCACAGCAAAAATGGCCTTAATAAAACCGCAGGTAGATGGCTTGTTGAAATTTGCAAATTACCGGAATGGATAGAGGTTGTCAATTCAGCCCCGTAATCCGGCAGAGTTTTGAAATGTTACAAACTTAGCATCAGCCCGAAATCCGATCTAAAGAAAAGTTGCGGTGAAATGGTTCCTGTTTGGCCGTTGGATGGGCTGATTCAGGAACTATTTCACCGCAACTCATAGGGAAATCTGAGTAGTGAGACCGCTTGTCTCTAGTGGTTGTGCGGGCAGTTGGCGCAACAGCCGCTGGTGGCGCTGGTGCTGGAGCCGCCACTGCGTTGGTCTGTGTTGTAGAAACCGCTGCCGTCGAACTTAATGCCGCTGGCCGAGAACGTCTTGGATGCCGGGGCGCCGCAGCTGGGGCATACGACCTCGGGCGTCTCGGACATGGGGTGCTCAACCTCAAACACGTTGCCGCAGCTCGTGCACTTGTAATCGTAGCGCGCCATAATACTTCCTTTTCAGCACAAAGCGGGCAGATCGCTCTGCCCGCAAAAATTCAAACAGCTGTAACTGTACCCTATATCGGGGGTTTTATCACGCTTCGCCCCAGAATCTATGAGTGTTGCGCAGGAGCTTCGCAGTTTTCTCCTCGGCTGCAGCAACGTCGGCCTCGTCAGCCTGCCATGTCCAGTTGCCTGTGGCTACACCCGGCACGTTCATACGCGCATCGTCGCCCAGTCCCAGCACGTCCTGCAGCGGCATCATCACGAGCGGTGCATCGCTTGCCAGGGCATTGCCCATGAGCTCGCTTGCCAATGTAATGCCGCTCGGCTCATCGCCGCCTGCAAAGGAGCGCGTGCACCAGCCGGCAAGTGTCGAGGTGTCGTGCGTCGAGGTGTACAGGATCTTTCCCGGTGTGGGGTGAATTCCGCATCGAACGTCGTAGTCGCTAAACTCCAGCACGTCCATGCCGGGGAAGCCGCAGGTCGAAGCCATGGCGCGAACGCCGGGCGTCAGATAGCCCAGATCCTCGGCGATAAAGTTGAGCGGACCCAGCTCGTCATAGGCGGTCTGGAACAGGTCCTTGCCCGGGCCTGCCAGCCAGCGGCCGTCGGCACAGACCTTACCGGCGGGAATGCTAAAGTAGCTGTGGAAGCCCAGGAAGTGGTCCAGGCGCACGCGGTCGTAGAGCGAAAACGCACGGCGCAGGCGGTCGAGCCACCAACGATAGCCGTTCTCTTTCATGCGATCCCAGCGGAAGGTGGGGTTGCCCCACACCTGGCCCTCGGGCGCAAAGTTGTCGGGCGGCGCGCCCGAAATCTCAATCGCCTTGCCGGTATCGGACAGCCAGAAGTTCTCGGGCTCGCTCCACGCGTCGGCCGAATCGTCCGAGACATACATCGGGATATCGCCGATGACCTCGATGCCCTTCTTGTGCGCATAGTTCATGAGCTCGCACCAGGCAAGGTCAAAGCGATACTGCATGTACGCCTGCAGCTCAGCCTCGTCGTGGAAGCGCTTGTCATCGATCAGATACTCGTTGTAGCGCGCGACATCTGCCGGCCAATCGTGGCGCGACTCGCCCTCAAAGTACTTCTTAACGGCCATGTAGACGCAGTACTTCTCGAGCCAGTCGGCGTTGCGATGTTTAAACGCCGTGTACAGCGGGTCGGCATCCTCACCGCCGTGGGCCTTCCATGCAGCAAAGTCGGCGGCCAGCTCCTCGTGGCTCTCAGGCAGCAGGTCGATATTGCCTGCAAAGGCCGAGGGGCCGGCGTAGGGGGAGCGGAAGAAGTCCGTGGGGTTGACGGGCAGGACTTGCCAGTAGCGCATGCCCATAGCGGCCAGATGGTCGATAAAGCGACGCGTGGGCGCACCGATTGTGCCGGGCTTGCCGTCATCGGTCGGCACCGAGGTGATGTGGCACACAACGCCCGCGCCATGATCGAGCGGCTCCTGCAGGCGCTTCTCGGCATGGTGATAGATGATCGAAGAGCCCAGCGGGTACAGGTCGAGCGTGACGGTACCGTTGTGGATCTCGCACTCGTGACCGCTGATCACGTCGCTCGCGCATTCGCCGAGCGCCGGAATCGTCACGCGGTGCGAATTGCGCAGGCTGCGGTTGATGATAACCGTCGCGGCCTCGCCGTCTTTGCCCGTGCGGGTGTAAGCCAAGACTTCGTCGTTGAGCGCAAAGGCCTTGATTTCGCCATCGACCATAAAGGGCAGCGCGCGGCGCACGGCAGACGCGTTCTTAACGATGGCCAGCGTGTCGAAGTCGTGGAGTTGGTCCTTGGTCGGCAGGGTACGGCGGTTGCCCGGATCGGTGAGGCCCTCCAAGCCGTACTCGTCGCCATAATAGATCGAGGGCACACCCGGGAAGGTCATCTGCATGAGCGTCGCCAGCCAAAAACGGCTCTTGGCCAGACCCATCGAGTTATCGTCCAGGCGCCATTTGCTGCGCTCGCTCTCGGGCAGCTGTGACTCGTCGGGGCCACCGCCGAGTACTGAGATGATGCGAGGACGGTCGTGGCTCGAAAGCAGATTGAGTGCGCAGGCCAGTGCCTCGCGCGGGTAGTTCTCGCGCAGGGTCTCGATATCCTCGGCAGCCTGATATGCGTTCTTGTAGCCCATCAAAAAGCCGATGACCATGTCGCGGAAGGGGTAGTCCATGGCGGAGTCGAGCTCCGAGCCCTGCAGATAGCGACGCAGGTGGCCATAGCTGATCTTGTTGGAGGCGTCTTCCCAGACTTCGCCGAGCAGCAGCGCGTCGGGCTTCTCGGCGAGCACGGCCTTTTTGATCTCGGCCAGGAAGTCGTCGGAAAGCTCGTCGGCCACATCGAGTCGCCAGCCATGGGCACCGGCGCGCAGCCATTTACGGATCACGCCGTCCTTGCCCAGGAGCCGCTCGCGCACCAGTTCGGAGCTCTCATTGATGGCGGGCATGTTGCCCACGCCCCACCAGCAGTCATACGAACCGTCCTCATGGAAGTAAAACGCATCGCGCCACGGTGAATCCTCGCTCTGCCAAGCGCCCACGCCGGGATAGTTGCCGTAGCGGTTGAAATAGATCGAATCGTCGCCCGTGTGGTTGAAGACGCCGTCCAGGATGATGGAGATGCCCAGCTTCTCGGCTGCCTGGCACAGCTCGGTAAAGTCCTGCTCGGTGCCCAGGATCGGGTCGATCTTGGTGTAGTCGGCCGTGTCGTAGCGGTGGTTACTCGCGGCCTCAAAGATTGGGTTGAGGTAGATGGCCGTAAAGCCTAGCTCGGCAATGCGGGGCAGGTCATTTTGGATACCCTTGAGCGAGCCGCCGTAAAAATCCCAGGTCTTGATGGAGCCGTCTTCGGCACGCTCGTACTCGGGCGGTTCGTTCCAGTCCTCGACCATGCGGCGCTGGATTCCTTTGCGCGGTTTTTCAACTTCGGCAAGCGTACGCTCGTGCCAGTTTTCGTCGCGGGCATAGCGGTCGGGGAAGATCTGGTAGACCATGCCACGCTCGTACCACTCGGGACGAACTTCGCGGTGCTTGTAGACGGTGATCTGGAAGGACGGGACCTCGGCGTAGTTGTAAGTTACGCCCTCGCCACCGGTGCGACCCTGCGGTGCGCCCAGACGGACCTCGGGCTGGCCCTCGATGTTGCAGATAAAGCTGTACCAGATAAGACAGGGCTCGGCGCACTCAAGCTCTACGGTAAATATGCCGTCGCCCTCGTGCGTCATGGGATACAGAGACTCACCGATCTCATCGACCCAGGTGCGCAGGGTAAGCGTTGCCTGCGCGGGATCGGCATCCTCTAAAATAACCGAGAGCGAAACGGAAGTTCCGGTGGTCACAGCGCCAAACGGAGTGCGAAACTGCGGTAGACGGCTGTTGTGAATCAATCTCATAATACGGTCCAGTTCAATAGAATCACGGCCTGCGGGCCATGGGCTTTACGCACAGGATATAATTATATCTGTTGTACACAGGCTGTATAAACAACATCCGTTTACCATCGGCGAACGGTTGTCCTAGAAAATCGTTTTACCATCCAAATTATCGCGATATTCGAAAACGCCCAGGCGGATACTATTTGTAGTCAAACAAAAGTACATCGGTTTACTACGACGAATTGAATGATCTCAACCACGGTCAATTTGGTGATATTAAATCCGCAGGTAGAAGCGTTGCCAATTTCATAGAATACTCTCCGTGGTCGGCCAGAGCTATTTTGTCGTAGTAAACCGGCCCTCTTTTTAATAGAGAAGTTCAACCAAGAAGAGGGCGCCTGGTTGGGGCGCCCTCTTTTGCGTTGGATTAAGTTTTAATCGTCCAGACTAGTGACGCTTGCGGGTGGCCGTTGCCTTGCGGACGGAGGTCTTCTTGGTCGGAGCCTTTTCCTCGGCTGGAGCGGCGGGGGAGACCGGGGCCTTCTTGGCGGGCTCGGTCTTTGCAGTAGCCTTCGGAGCGGTCTTGACCTCAGCGGCCTTCGGTGCCGGCTCGGCCTTTACTGCGGGCTTGTCCTCAGCCGTAGCCTCTGCCTTGGGAGCAGCGGCCTTGGTCGTGGCCTTTTTGGCCGTCGTCGTAGCGCGCTTGCGCGTGGTGGTCTTGGCGGCCGGCTTTGCCTCGGCCTTGGGCTCGGCACCCGCCTCCTCGACCTTGACGGCGGGCTTTGCGGCAGCCTTCGTAGTGGTCTTCGTAGCAGCCTTCGTCGCAGCGGCCTTGGTCGTTGTCGACTTCGTAGCCGTGGCCTTCTTGGCGGTCGTGGTCTTGGTCGTGGTCGTCTTCTTGGCAGCGGTCTTTACCGGAGCCTTGGCGGCCGGCTTGGCATCAGCGACCTCGGCCTTTACCTCGGGAGCAGCCTCGGCTTCTGCGGCCTTCTTGGCAGCGGCGGTCGTGCACTTGCGCGTGGTCGTTGCCTTGGCAGCAGTCGTCTTTGCTGCGGCGGTCTTGGTGGCGGCAGTCTTGGTTGTCGTAGCCTTCTTGGCCGTCGTCTTGCGAGTCGTGGTCTTCTTAGCTGCGGGCTTTGCAGCGGGCTTGGCCTCGGTCTCTGCCTCAGGAGCAACCTCAGCCTTCACCTCAGGCTCGGCCTTTGCGGGCTCAGCCTCAACCGGCTTCTCCTCGGCCTTGGGCTCCTCAACGGTCACCGGCTCAGCTGCAGCCTCAGGCTCGTCGACAACAGCCGTCGGCCTCTCAATCTCCGGGTGCATAAAGAAGTACAGGTCCAGATACTTGTCGGCCGAGCGCGTCCAGCTAAAGTCCTGGCTCATGGCCTGCGTAACCAGCTTGTTCCAGGCATCGCGGTTGTCCCAGAACAGGCGTGCCGCACGGAACACGGCGTCGCCCATCTCATCGCCGTTAAAGTTGGTAAACGAGAAGCCCGTGCCCTCGCCGGTAAACTCGTTGTACGGCTGCACGGTGTCCTTCAGGCCACCGGTCTCGCGCACGATGGGCAGGGTGCCGTAGCGCATGGCGATGATCTGCGACAGGCCGCAGGGCTCAAACTTCGAAGGCATCAGGAACATATCGGCGGCAGCGTACATGCGCTGCGACAGCGCGGGGTCAAACTCGATGCGCGCGGCCATGGTGCCGGGGTACTTGTCCTGGAAGTAGCGCAGACCGTCCTCGTAGTCGCGGTCGCCGGTGCCCAGTACCGCCACCTGCACGCCGCCGGACAGGATGCGGTCGAGCGCGTACATGACCAGGTCCATGCCCTTCTGGCGCGTCAGGCGCGTGACCATCACCATAAGCGGACGGTCGTCGCGAACCTCGAGCCCCAGCTCTTCCTGCAGCTTGGCCTTGCACACGGCCTTTCCAGAACGGTCCTCGACGGTGTAGTTGGCGGCAATGCGCTTATCGGTCGCCGGGTCAAAGCCCGTCACGTCAATGCCGTTCAAAATGCCCTGCAGCGCGTACGAACGCTCGCGCAGCACGCCGTCCAGGCCCTCGCCAAATTCGGGCGTCTGGATCTCGTTGGCATAGGTGGGGCTCACCGTGGTGATGGCATCGGCATAGTGCAGCGCACCTAGCATGTAGTTGATGCTGCAGGCGTCGCAGCGCAGCTGCGTAGCTGCCGCGGGAATATGCGCCACGCCCAGGATGTCCTCCATTACGGTGTCGCTAAACTGGCCCTGGAAAGCCACGTTGTGGATCGAGAACACGGTCTTGACGCGCTCGTACAGCGGCAGGCCCTGGTAGAACTCGCGCAAAAACACGGGCGCCAGCGCGGTCTGCCAGTCGTTGCAGTGCAGGATGTCGCACTCAAAGCCGGCCGGCAGGTGCTGCAGGCTCTCGGTGATGGCCTTGGAGAAGAACGCAAAACGCTCACCGTCGTCAAAGAAGCCGTACGGATAGTCGCGCGCAAAGTAGCGCTCGTTGTCGATGAACATATAGGTGACGCCGTCGTGCTCGAGCTTCTCGAGTCCGCAGTACTCATTGCGCCAGCCCAGGCTCACGTAAAAGTCGGCAAAGTGCTCCATCTGCGCCTTGTACTCGTCCTTGATGGTGGCGTACTTGGGCACCATCACGATGACTTCGGCGCCGCCGCGCACGAGCGCCGCAGGCAGCGAGCCCGCCACGTCACCCAGGCCACCGGTCTTAACAAACGGTGCGCACTCGGCCGAGGCAAACACGATCTGCATCTTTTTGCTGGAATCTGCCATATTGTCTCCCATGTTGCAATTCGAGAATAGCCGCCTGGCGCTAACCGGGCGGCTATTCTACATGTTACGAGCGATGTTGCGGTGCCAACGTTAACGTACGATGGTGGTGTCGGAAGTTAACGGAGCCTTGCCCAGCACCAGGATGTTCTCGGGCGTGCCGCGAAGCTCGGTGTTGGTGGGAACCACGTTGTTCTTGTCCAGAATGGCATTCTCAACGCGGGCGCCGCTCTTGATGATGCAGCTCTGGTTGATAATCGAGTTGGTCACCGAGGCGCCTTCCTCAACCACAACGCCGCGCGACAGGATCGAGTTGCGCACGGTGCCCTTGATGATGCAGCCGGCCGAGATGATCGAGTTGCAGGCGTGGCTGCCGGTCGCGTAGCGCGAAGGCGGCACGTCGTGAGCCTTGGTCAGGATCGGGCGCTCGGGATCGAAGAGCTGGTCGGCGACGGTCTGGTCGAGCAGGTCCATGCTGCGGCGATACAGCGACTTCTCGCTAAACACGCCCACGACCTCGCCCTTGTACTCGTAGCTGCACACGTCGATGTTGCCAAAGTCGCCCTGGAGCGCCTCGAGCAGGTCCAGATAGTCGGCGGCCTGGTAGTGGTCGATAATCTCGAGCAGCGTCTCGCGGTTGACGATGCAGCAGTCCATAGACGCGTTGTCGCCATACACGACGCCGGCGCTCACGCCCGTCAGGCGGCCGTTCTCGTTAATCTCGAGCTTGGTCTCGTCATCAACATTGCGTGTAGCCTTGCAGTACACCACGGTCATCTGGGCGCCAGAGTTCTCGTGCGCCTCGATGATGGTGTTGAGGTCCATGTTAAAGATGATGTTGGTGCCCATCATCACGACATAGGGCTTGTCCGAGCGCTGGAACAGCGTCTTGTTGGAGATGATGTCGCGCAGCAAGAAGCGCATGCCGCCCTTGGTGGTGCCATACGCGTTGCCGGGCACCATGAACAGGCCGCCCTTCTTGCGGTCCAGGCCCCAGTCCTTGCCCGAGCCCACATGATCGATCAGCGAGCGGTAGTTGCCCGGCATGACGACGCCGACGGTCTTGATGCCGGCATTCATCATGTTGGACAGCGGGAAGTCGATCAGGCGGTAGCGGCCCAAAAACGGAACGGACGCGATGGGGCGGTCCTTGAGCAGCACGCTGCCGTAGGACGAAGAGTAGTTAGCGGTGATGTAACCGATGGCCTTGCGATTGATCATCGGATCATTCCCCCTTCCCGATAACGGCGTCATTTCCAACGACGGCCGTATCCTTGGTGGTATCGACAGAGCCGAGCTTCACGCCCTCTTCGACCGTGGAGTTCTCGCCCAAAATAGCGCGGCAGATGTGCGCGCCGCTCTTAACGTGCGCACCCGGCAGCAGCACGGAGTCCTCGACCACGGCGCGCTCCTCGATGATGACATCGGTCGAAAGGATCGAGTGGCGAGCGGTGCCGTAGATCTTGCAGCCGTTGGAGACCAGGCAGTCGTCCAGGCGGCCGTCCGGGCCAATGTAGTGCGGCGGTCGCGTGGTGATGTTGGACATGATGGGGAAATGCTTGTCGAACAGATCGAACTCGGGGTTGTTGCCCAGCAGGTCCATCGAGGTCTCGTGGAAGCTGGCGATGGTGCCGACGTCCTTCCAAAAGCCGTGAAACTCGTAGCTGTACAGGCGCTTGCCCTCGCCGAGCAGCTTGGGGATGATGTCCTTGCCAAAGTCGTGGCTCGAGCGCTGGTCCAGAGCGTCTTCCTCGAGTGCCTCAATCAGCACGTCGGCCGAGAAGATGTAGATGCCCATGGACGCGAGGTTCGAATCGGGCTTATCGGGCTTCTCGGTGAACTTGGTGATGCGGCCGTCCTCGGGGTCGGTGGTCAGGATGCCAAAGCGGCTCGCCTCCTCCCACGGCACGGGCATAACGCTCACCGTGAGGTCGGCGTTGTTCTCAATGTGCGTCTTGAGCATCTTGCGGTAGTCCATGCGATACAGATGATCGCCCGAAAGAATCAGGACGTACTTGGGATCGTTGGCCTTGATGTAGTCGAGGTTCTGCGTAATAGCGTCGGCCGTGCCCGCATACCAGGCGCCACCGGTCTGCGTCTCGTACGGCGGCAGGATCGACACGCCACCGTCGCGGCTGTCCAGATCCCACGCCTCGCCGGAGCCCACGTAGGCATGCAGCAGATAGGGGCGATACTGCGTCAGAACGCCCACCGTGTCGATGCCCGAGTTGGAGCAGTTGGAGAGCGAGAAGTCGATAATGCGGAACTTGCCACCAAAGCTAACCGCCGGCTTGGCGATCTTTTGGGTGAGTGCCCCCAATCGGCTGCCCTGTCCTCCTGCGAGGAGCATCGCGATGCATTCTTTCTTACTCATCGATTTCTCCTTCTGTCATCGATGTTTCTAACCCATTAGCGACGGGCGCAGCGCAACGTTGCGCCCGTCGAGTAATGCCGTGCGGCAAAGGGAGCTCGCGGCCTTTACGCGTGCCAGATCTCGTCGCGGTACTCGCGAATGGTGCGGTCGCTCGAGAACCAGCCCGAGGAGGCGGTGTTGAGCAGCGCCTTGCGGTTCCAGGTCTCCTGGTCGCCGTAGCTGTTCGTGAGCGCCTCCCAGGCGTCGACGTAGCTGCGGAAGTCTGCCATAACCAGGTCGGGGTCGTTGTTGTTCATGAGCTCGTTGTAGATGCTCTCGAAGTTGCCCGAAAGACCCGCAAAGGTGTTGTCCTTGAGCTCGTCCATCACGCGGCCCAGACGCTCGCGGTCGCCGTTGAGGGTATCCCACGCAAAGTAGCTGTTCGATGCCCAGAGCTGCTCGACCTCGGGCGCGGTCAGGCCAAAGATGGCCTCGTTCTCGCGGCCGGCCAGGTCGGCGATCTCGATGTTGGCGCCGTCGAGGGTACCCAGCGTAATGGCGCCGTTCATCATGAGCTTCATGTTGGACGTGCCCGAGGCCTCCTTGCCGGCCGTGGAGATCTGCTCCGAGATCTCGGCGGCGGGGTAGATGAGCTGAGCGTTGCTCACGCGGAAGTTGGGGATAAAGCAGACCTTCATGACCTCGTTCACGCGGGCATCGTTGTTGATGACGTTAGCCACGGAGTTAATGAGACGGATGGTCTCCTTGGCGAAGGTGTAGCTCGAGGCAGCTTTGCCGCTAAAGATGAAGGTCGTCGGCGTCACGTGGAAGTTGGGATCGGCGATGCGACGGTTGTAGATGTCCATTACCTTCATGATGTTCATGAGCTGGCGCTTGTAGGCATGGAAGCGCTTGACCTGAACATCGAAGACGGTGTTGGGGTCAATGACCAGACCGGTCTCGGCCTTAACGTAGGCGGCCAGGCGCTCCTTGTTGGCGCGCTTGGAGGCACCCACGGCCTTCAGAAACTCGGTGTCGTTCTGGAACTCCTTGAGCTTTTCCAGCTCAAAGGCGTCCTTCAGCCAGCCATCGCCAATGGCCTCGGTTACGAGCTTGGCATAGGTGGGGTTGGCCTCGGCAAAGAAGCGACGGTGCGAGATGCCGTTGGTCTTGTTGTTAAACTTCTCGGGCGTCAGGGCATAGAAGTCCTTGAGCACGATGTTCTTGATGATGTCGGAGTGGATCTTGGCCACGCCGTTGACGCTGTGGCTGCAGATCACGGACAGGTTGGCCATGCGGATCTCGCCGTCCCACAGGATGGCGGTCTGGCGCAGACGCTCCTGCCAGCCTTCCTGCGTGGTGTCAAACGACTCGTGCCAACGACGGCTGATCTCGTCGATGATCTGGTACACGCGGGGGAGGAGCTTGGAGAACGTGCCGATGGGCCACTTCTCCAGAGCCTCGGGCAGGATGGTGTGGTTGGTGTAGCTCACGACCTGCGTCACGATGTTCCAGGCGTCATCCCACTCGAGCTTCTTCTCGTCGATGAGGATGCGCATGAGCTCGGGGCCGCACATGGCGGGGTGGGTGTCATTGGTATGGATGGCAACAAACTGCGGCAGCAGCTCCCAGTTCTCGCCGTGCTCCTTCTCAAAGGTGTCGAGCAGGCTGTAGATACCGGCCGAAACAAACAGGTACTCCTGCTTCAGGCGCAGCAGACGGCCGTGCTCGCCGGCGTCGTTGGGGTAGAGGATGGCGCTGATGGCCTCGGCCTCGGCGCGCTCGGCGTCGGCCAGGGCATAGTCGCCGCGGTTGAAGGCCTCCAGGTCAAAGTGCTCCTCGACCGGCTCGGCAGCCCAGACGCGCAGCTTGTTGACGGTCTCGCCGGCATAGCCCACCACGGGGATGTCGTAGGGGACGGCCAGGATGTCCTGCGTGTCCACCGTGCGGTAGAACGTGCGGCCGTTCTCCTCAAAGCCCTCAACATGGCCACCAAACTTGATGGTCACGGCCTTGTCCTGACGGCGGACCTCCCAGGGATAGCCGTGGGTAAGCCACTCGTCGGTAGCCTCGACCTGGCTGCCGTTGACGATCTCCTGCTTAAACAGGCCGTAGCGGTAGCGCATGCCGTTGCCGTAGCCGGCAATGCCCTCGGCTGCCATAGAATCCAGGAAGCATGCTGCCAGACGGCCCAGGCCGCCGTTGCCCAGAGCCGGATCGGGCTCCTGGTTCTCGATGACGGAAAGGTCGAAGCCCATGTCGTCGAGCGCCTCGGCGACCATGTCGCGCACGCCAAAGTTGAGCAGGTAGTTGTCGAGTAGGCGACCGATCAAAAACTCGATCGAGAAGTAGTACACGCGCTTCTTGCCCTCGGCGGTGACGCGGGCGTCGCTCTTGGTGGCAACGGTGCGGGCCTTCTCGGCCACGAGCTTGGCCAGGGCGTTAAAGCGGTCGAGGTCGCTGGCGGCCTCGACGCTCTTGCCGCTAATGCTCATGACGGCATCGCGATAGAGCTCGGTAAACTCCTGCTTGTTGTCGAAGATCTTATTCATACGTTCCTTTCCCCCGGGGATGTTTCTCCCGGAACGGTTATGACTTGTATCCTACGCCCTGTCGGGGCGGGTAATTACAGCCGTAACGGCTTTGTTACGCATCCTTGGCAGGAGCCTTAACGGCTGCTGCCTTAGCCTTGGGAGCAGCCTTTTTGGTGGCTGCCTTCTTGGCCGTGGTGGACTTGGCCGTAGCCTTGGCAGCGGGCTTGGCAGCCTTCGCCTTAGCCGTCGCCTTCTTGGCAGTGGCCGCGGCCTTGGGCTTTACCGAGGACGCGCGCTTGCGCATCGCCTTCTTGGGCTTCTCGACCACGGGCGGCTTGTAACTGCTGGGACCGCGGCGCTTAAGTACCACACCTGCCAGACCGGGCACCTTCATCTCGATGGAGTCCATCTGCCCGTTCCAGGGGTAGGGCTCGCTCGAGCAGGTGTAGGGCTCCTCGCCGGCGTATCCGCTGCCACCAAACTCGGGACGGTCGGAATCAAAGATGACCTCCCAGTCACCCTCGCGCGGCACGCCCACGCGGAAGCTCTCGTAGCTCGCCGGGTCAAAGTTGATCAAGATCACCAGGTCGTCGTCGACGTCCTCGCCCTGACGCACAAAGCTCACGATGGACTGCTTGGAGTTATCCGCGTCGATCCAGGTAAAGCCGTCGTCGGTGTAGCCGCGCTCGTACAGGGCGGGCTCGGCGGTGTACAGGTGGTTGAGCGCCTTAATAAACGCCTGATGATGCTTGTGAGTCTCATACTCCTCGGTCAGGAACCACTGGATGGACTCGTAGTAGCGCCACTCAATAAACTGGCCGATCTCGTTGCCCATAAAGTTGAGCTTGGCACCGGGATGTGTCATCTGGTAGAAGGCCAACGTGCGCAGGCCGGCAAACTGGCGCCACCAGTCGCCCGGCATGCGGCCGATGAGCGAGCACTTGCCATGCACGACCTCGTCGTGGCTCAGCGGGCAAATAAAGTTCTCGGTAAAGGCGTACATGATGGAGAACGTGAGCAGCCCGTGGTTGCCGGGGCGCCACGGAAAATCGGTCTGCATGTAGTGCAGGGTGTCGTTCATCCAGCCCATGTCCCACTTGTAGTGGAAGCCCAGGCCGCCGTCCTGCGGCGGGTAGGTCACGAGCGGCCACGCGGTGGACTCCTCGGCCATCATCATCACGTCGGGGAAGTGGGCCTCCACGGCACAGTTGACCTGACGGATAAACGCGCTGGCGTCCAGGTCCTCCTCAGTTCCGTACTTGTTGAACTTCTTTTGGCCCGGATCGTCGATGCCAAAGTTGAGATACAGCATACTGGACACGCCGTCCATGCGAATGCCGTCCACGTGGAAGTTCTCAAGCCAGTACAGCACATTGGAGACCAGGAAAGAGCGGACCTCGCCGCGGGCGAAGTCAAACTTGTGCGTGCCCCAGTTGGGGTGAATCTCGTGCTCAAACAGCATGCGGCCGTTAAAAGTGGCAAGGCCGTGGGAGTCGGCGCAAAAACCGCCAGGCACCCAGTCCATGATCACGCCGATGCCAGACTCGTGGCACGCATCGATAAAGTGCATGAGCTGCTGCGGGTTGCCGTAGCGCGACGTGGCGGCATAGTAGCCGGTCGTCTGGTAGCCCCAAGAGCCATCGAAGGGATGCTCCATGAGCGGCATGACCTCGATATGCGTGTAGCCCATGTCGCGCACGTAGTCTACGAGCTCCACCGACAGGTCGTCGTAGGTATAGAACTCGCCGCGCTGCGCGGGGAAGGGGTCCATAGGACCGGGGTAGTTGCCGTATTCGTCCGGCTCGCCCTGTGGCGCGTCGCCGTGGCGCTTCCACGAGCCAATATGGACCTCGTAGATGTTGAGCGGCTGCGACATGTGGTTGTGGCCGGCGCGGCGTTTGAGCCACGCGGCGTCGTTCCACTTGTAGCCATCGAGGGTCCACAGCACGCTGGCGGTACCCGGAGGGCACTCGGCCTTAAAAGCATACGGATCAGCCTTGTAGAGCTTTTCGCCCTCGTTGGTCTCGATGAGGTATTTATAGAGCTGGCCCTGCACTGCGCCAGGAATAAAGCCTTCCCAAATAGCGCTCGTATGCACGGGCACCAGCGGGTTGGCTTCCTCATCCCAGTCGTTAAATTCGCCAATGACATGGACGCTTTTTACGTCGGGCGCCCAAACGCAAAAACGCCAGCCGCGCGTACGGTTCTGCGTGTCGGGGTGCGTGCCCATCTTTTCCCAGCTGCGCTCCCACGTGCCGATGCCAAACAGATAGACATCGTCCTTAGTGAGTTCCGGCGCGTGCGGGGCGGCTTTACGGGTAGCGGGCTTTTTGGTTGCTGGCTTTAGCTTTGTATCGCTCACGTTTGATCCCATCATGACGCGGCAGCGTGTTGCCTTGGTGACTAGATGCGAAAGGTCCAAGGCTGCACGAATCGAAGGGACGGCGAAGTTTCTGTGATTCGTTCCACCTCGCGTGCTCGGTGGAACTTTCGGCAGAAACTACGATAACACCTGTGCGTTAGTTTTATGGACGAAAGCGGATTTGCGGGAGCGTTTAATCGGTAAGCGACATGTTTATACCACTGGCAGAATTGCCGTGGTAAAACTCTTGACAGTTTTACCAATTTGGGTTTCAAAATTGTTAGGCTGACGTTTGGTAAAACGTTTTTAGCAGGATGTTTACCATTTGATATCGAAAGGTTCGTTTATGCCCCATTCCGCCACTCCCAAGGTTGCTTTTATTTTCGATTGCGATGGCACGCTAGTTAATAGCACCCCCGTTTGGGCTTATGCTCAGCCCGAGTTATTGCACCGCCACGGGATTGACGTCACCGTGGATGACTTTGCCCAATTTGAGCACCTGTCGCTGGAGGATGAGTGCCAGGCCTACCACGACACGTGGGGCATTGGCGCGAATGGCGAAGAGCTCTATCGCGAGCTGAGCGATATTCTGATCGATGGCTACTCCAAGGTGCCTCCGCGCGAGGGTCTGCTGACGTTTTTGGAGCAGGCGAAGGCGGCAGGCATTGCCATGTGCGTTGCCACGTCCACGCCGGCCGAGCTGGTGCAGTCCGCGCTCGCTGGTGCCGGGCTCGACGCTTACATGGAGTTTGTTACCACGACGGGCGAGGCAGGACGCTCCAAACAGTTCCCCGATGTGTACGAGCTGGCGCTGCGCCGCCTGGAGGAGCGCCATGGGTGCGAGTTTGAGCGCGCTTGGGTGTTTGAGGATGCGGTCTTTGGCCTTAAGAGCTCTGGCACCGCCGGCTTTAAGCGTGTAGGTATTTATGACCCGCACGGCCGCATGAAGCGCGACGATGTGCGCGCCAACTGCGATATATTTATCGACAGCTACGAGGAGCTTGACCTGGCCCACGTGCTTTCGTTTGAGGGATAGGCGAGGGCTGTGACTTGCAAGGTATTAGTGGTCTGCGGCTCGCCCGTGGTGGCGAGCGCGGATTTGTTGCGTAGGCTAGCGGGGGCGTGCGACCACGTTGTCGCCGTGGACCGCGGACTCGACGCGCTGCTGGGCGCGGGACTGGCCTGCGACGTGTATGTGGGGGATGCCGATACGGTGAGCGATGCCGGTCGCACGTTAGTCGATGCCGCCACCGACTTTGAAGTTGAGCGCCACGATCCGTACAAGGACTATACCGATCTGGCGCTGGCGCTCGATTCCGTCCGCCGCCGCTGGCCGAGTGCCGAAGTGGTTGCGACCTGCTCCACCGGTGGACGCCCGGATATGGCCCTTTCCGTACTGGGGCTGCTCGCGGGCTACGAGGATGCCCCTGTCTGGATTGCCGAGGACAAGGTGGTCGCTCGCATCCTCCACGCGGGCGAATCGTGGACTATCGAGGGCTCCGAAGGCAGGACGTTCTCCATCATCGCCATAGCCCCTGGGACGGTAGTAAGCGAACACGGTCTAGAGTGGGAACTAGATCACAGCCCCCTGGGCTTGTTGGCCGACACGGGCATTAGCAACGTCGTCAGGTCAACAGCCACGATTCAAGTCCACACCGGCACCGCCATCGCTTACCTCTACAAGTAAGGTCTATCGCATCAGGGTTTTATCGGGACAGTGGATAGAAATAAGCGCTCGAAAAGTGATTATTTCTGCCCCGTCCCAGGAAAACCCGCAAGTATGAGATTCAACCCAAAAAAGTCCTTGCATCAAAGAAAGTCTTCCCCTATAGTATCTCCTCGTCACGGGGGCGTAGCTCAGCTGGGAGAGCGCTTGACTGGCAGTCAAGAGGTCAGGG
>UQHZ01000028.1 GCA_900541055.1 uncultured Collinsella sp. | reverse complement strand
ATCATGCCTAGTCTCGTGGGCTCGGAGATGTGTATAAGAGACAGGAGCACATTAAGTGCTCTTCGGCTCGTGCGGAATCTACGAAAACCAAGCAGGCGGACACGCCTTAGGTATCGATTACTTCAGTCTGAAGATACTAACTTGACAATCTCACAGAATAGCACAGGCATACCTGCCGAAAAGGGACAGGTTTATTTTGGTAGGTTTTATCAGGGGAAACGACATTTGCCCATATAAAACCGACCAAAATAAACCTGTCCCTAAATGGCAGGCCCCGCGGTGGTTGCCGCGGGGCCTGGATTCAAGCTATTTACCCGTAGATGCGCTGGGGCTGTTCTTCGCCCTTTACGGAGGCTTCGGTCACGATGACCTTGACGACACCCTCCTCGCTGGGGAGGTCGAACATCGTCTGCTGCAGCACGTCCTCGCAGATGGAGCGCAGGCCGCGGGCGCCGGTCTTGCGGGCAAGCGCCATGCGCGCGATCTCGTGCAGAGCCGCGTCCTCAAACTCAAGTTCAACGTCCTCGAGTTGGAACATCTTGCGGTACTGGCGCACCACGGCGTTCTTGGGCTCGGTCAGAATCGACACCAGGTCGTCCTCGTCGAGCGCCTGCGTCTGGGTGACGACGGGCGTACGGCCCACGAACTCGGGGATCATGCCAAAGGCGTTGAGGTCCTGCGGGAGCACCTGGCGCAGCAGGTCGTTCTCGTCGACCGAGGTGGGGCCGGCGATCTCGGAGTTAAAGCCCACGCCCTTGTTGCCCACGCGATCGGCAATGATCTTGTCCAGACCCACAAAGGCACCGCCGCAGATGAACAGGATGTTGGTCGTGTCGATCTGCAACAGCTCCTGCTGGGGATGCTTACGGCCGCCGGTGGGCGGAACGCTTGCCACCGTGCCCTCAAGAATCTTAAGCAGTGCCTGCTGAACGCCCTCGCCCGAAACATCGCGGGTAATGGAGAGGTTCTCGGCCTTGCGGGCGATCTTGTCGATCTCGTCCACGTAGATAATGCCCACCTGAGCGCGCTGAATGTCACCATCGGCAGCATTGATGAGCTTGAGCAGGATGTTCTCCACGTCCTCGCCCACATAGCCGGCCTCGGTGAGCGCGGTGGCATCGGCGATGGCAAACGGCACCTCGAGGATGCGCGCAAGCGTCTGGGCGAGCAGGGTCTTACCGGTACCGGTGGGACCGAGCAGCAGGATGTTGGACTTGGCGAGCTCTACCTCGTCCATATCATTGTCGAGCTGCGAGTCCAAGCCGTCGTCAAAGGCCGAAAGCGCAGCGCCACCCTCGATCACGCGGCGGTAATGGTTGTACACGGCAACCGACATGGCACGCTTGGCGTCCTCCTGGCCCATAACATAGGCCGAAAGCTCGTCATAGATCTCGTGCGGCGTCGGCACATGCGTGATGACCTGGCGGTCGTCCTCGAGCTCAAAGCCCTCGGCCTCGGGGTCCATAGAGGGCTGCCCGGCAGCCTGGCCGTGGTCGTTGAGGAAACCCGGCAGCTTGCCGTTGCGGGCGGCGTCCATAAAGTCCGAAGCAAGCGACTCCTCCAGAATCTCGGAGCAGGCGGCGACGCACTCGTCACAGATAAAGATGTTGGTCGGGCCCTTTACGAGGCGACGGACCTGGCCCTGCTCTTTTCCGCAGAAGGAGCAGCGGATGGGGTTGCCGTTCTCGTCAAAGTTGTCCTGCATGTTACCTGCCATCCTAGGCGTCCTTCGCGGCGAGGTCGCGCGAGGTGACGATACGGTCGATCAGGCCGTAGTCGAGGGCCTCGGAAGCGGTCAGGTAATTGTCGCGCTCGGTGTCGGCCTGGACCTTCTCGATGGGCTGGCCCGAGGCGTCGGACAGGATCTGGTTGAGCTCGCGGCGAGTCTTCTTGATCTCCTCGGCAACGATCTCAATCTCGGTTTGCTGACCCTGGGCACCGCCGCTGGGCTGGTGAATCATGACCTTGGAGTGCGGCAGGCAGAAGCGCTTGCCCTTAGCGCCGGCCGAAAGCAGCACGGCAGCCATGGACGCGGCCATACCGACGCAGATGGTGGAGACCTGCGGCTTGATGAAGTTCATGGTGTCAAGAATCGCCAGGCCGGAGTAAACCTCGCCACCGGGCGAATTGATGTAGAGCGAGATATCCTTCTCGGCATCCTGGCTCTCAAGATGCAGCAGTTGGGCAACGACCAGGTTGGCGCTGACGGAGTTGATCTCCTCGCCCAAAAAGATGATGCGGTCGTTGAGCAGGCGCGAATAGATATCGTAGCTGCGCTCGCCGCGCGGCGTCTGCTCGATAACGTATGGCACGAGGGCGGAATCGAACTTAGCGATCATACGCATCTCCATTTCTCTCTTGCGGACCAAATTGGTTCTAGATAAACGTACGGTGCCCGCATGCTATGCATTGGCTGGCACCGTACGAAGCAACCGGATAACCGGTGTATAACTTTACCCCATCACGGGCGCACGCATGCGCTCGCGGGCAAGGTGGCGAGAATTACTCGGCGTCCTTGGCGGTCTCGTCGACCTCGGTCACCTTGGCGTTCTCGACCAGGTGGTCGACGGCCTTGGAGCGACGGATGGACTCGCGGACAGCAGGCATGCGGCCATCGGCGATGAACTCGGCCTTGGAAGCCTCGACGTCCTTGACGCCGGCCTTCTCGAACTCGGCGTTGATGTCGTCCTCGGTAACCTCAATCTTGAGCTCACGGGCGAGGGCGTCCAGAGCCAGGGACTCACGGGCAACGTCGTTGGCCTGCTTGTGCAGGTCGCCGATGAACTGCTCCATGGTCAGACCGGAAGCGGGCAGCCAGGTGTCCAGAGTCATGCCGCGGGCAGCGAGATTGGACAGGAAGTTCTGGCCAAGCTCCTCAAAGACGGACTGCTCGTAGTCGGCGTCCATCTCGTCGAGCTGCAGACGCTCGGCGAGAGCGGAGACGCAACGGTTCTCCTTCTCGGCCGGCAGGCGGGAAGCCTTGTCCTGCTCGATCTCGATCTTGATGGCGTCGCGCATAGCGTCGATGCTGTCGAAGCCAAAGTCGGACTTGACGAGCTCGTCGGTGAGCTCGGGGGTGTTGCGGACCTTGATGCCCTTGACGGTGACCTCGACGGTGTGGGTCTCGGCCTCCTCGCCCTCCTCGACCTCGTCGGTCCAGGTGACGGTCTTGACGTCGTCAACGTTAGCGCCGATCAGGGCCTCGTTGAACTCCTTGGGGTTGCTGTCGCTACCGGCGATGAGCATACGGCCCTCGGCGGCAAAGTTGTCGGCGTTCTCGACGGCCTTGAGGTCGACGGTGACGTAGTCCTCGGCCTCGACGGCGCGACCCTCGACGTCCTCGAAGGTGGCACGGTAGTTGAGGAGCATCTCGACCTGGTTGTTAATCTCGGACTCGGTGACCTCCGCAGGGGGCATCTCGATCTCGACGGCGTCGAAGGAGGAGAGCTCAGCGGCGGGACGCAGGGAGAACTCGACGGTGTAGGTGTAGTCCTCGTGATCCTTGGCGAGGTCGAGCTCCTTGTAGTCACCGTTCTTGGTGGGGACGATGTCCAGCTCGTTGAGGACGGCGGGCTCGTTGGCGGCGATCAGGTCGTTGGTGGCCTGAGCGAGGGTAGCCTCGGCGCCAAGAGCGGAGTCGATGACCGGACGGGGAGCCTTGCCGGCGCGGAAGCCCGGGAAGCGGTACTTCTTGGCGGTGTCCTTGTAGGCCTTCTTGATCGCGGCGTCGACGTCGGCGGCCGGGATGGTGACCGTAGCGGTGAGCTTGGCGTCCTTGACGTCAGAAGCGGTGATGTTCAACACGTTCCTCCTCATACTGCCCAGCTTATCTGAGGTGCTGGTACCTTTATGCAACAAAGTGTCGCGACGGCCAGGGCCGACGCAGGTGCGATGGTGCGGGCGAAAGGACTCGAACCTTCACGGGAATCCCACCAGAACCTAAATCTGGCGCGTCTACCAATTCCGCCACGCCCGCATGAGCGCACAGACTAGGAATGATAGCAGATACGAACGGCAAGCGCACGCACACCTTTTACAAGCTCACGACCTCACCACGAGTGCAAAAGGCGAGACGAGTTACCCCGCCTCGCCAATTACGACTTGTTCGCTAACCCGCTACTCCCCCAGCAGGGCCTTCTCGGGCGTGATCGGCAGCGAGCGAACCTGATGTCCGGTAGCGTGTGCCACGGCCGAGGCAACGGCGGCGAGCGGCGTGTTGATGACGACCTCGCCGATCGACTTGGCGCCAAACGGGCCCGTCGGCTCGTAGCTCGGCTCAAAGGCCACGCGAATGCTGCCGATATCCAGGCGCGTGGGCAGCTTGTAGCTCATAAAGTTGCCGGTGCGCAGACGGCCGCGCTCATCGTGCTCGACGATCTCGTAGAGCGCGTGACCGATGCCCTGGGCAATGCCGCCCTCGGCCTGGACGCGCGCGAGTGCCTCGTTGATCACGGTGCCGCAGTCCACAGCCGCCGCATAGTCCACCACAGTCACCTTGCCGGTGGCCTTGTCGACCTCGACCTCGGCAATGCCGGCCATAAACGGCGGGGGTGAAACGGGCAGGCAGGCAGAGGCGTGCGAGGTGAGAGCGTCTCCGCCCGCGATGTTCTTGACGCACAGGTTGGCAAAGTCGCGCAGCGTGAGGTAGCGGTTCTGCTCGCGCGCGGCACGTTCGTCGGACAGGCGCACGTACTGGCCATCGAAGACCACATCGGCGGCGTCCACGTCCCACATCTGGGCGGCCTTGGCGCAGATCTTCTCACGCAGCTCGGTCGCGGCGTTCTTGGCGGCAAGGCCCGTCACGTACGTACCCGAGCTCGCGTACGAGCCGGCGTCGAACGGCGACACGTCGGTGTCCACGCCGCGCACCACAATGAGCGAGCTCTCCACGCCCAGCTCCTCGGCGGCAATCTGCGCCAGGATTGTATCGACGCCCATGCCGTTATCGGTGGCGCCGGTGCCGATGGTAATGAAGCCGTCCTCTTCCAGGCGCATGTCGATGCCGGCGATATCCACGTTGGAGATGCCCGAGCCCTGCATAGTGAGCGCGCAGCCCAGGGCGCGCACGCGGTCGCCCAGGTCAACGGCCAGCGGCTTGTCGCGCCAGCCGATCATGTCCATCGCGCGCAACAGGCAGCGGTCGAGCGCGCAGGCGTTGAGCTTTTCGTTGTAGTACTGCGGCATGATCTCGCCCTCGCGCACAATGTTCTTAAGGCGCAGGTCGGCGGGGTCCATGTGCAGCATGTCGGCGAGCTCGTTGACGGCGCTCTCCACGGCAAACTGGCCCTGGGTGGCACCGTAGCCGCGATACGCGCCGCCGCGGTTGGTGTTGGTGTAGACGGCGTCCCAGCTAAAGCGGCTCGCCTTCACATGGTTGTAAATAGGCAGGCTCTTGTGGCCCGAAAGGCCGATCGTCGTGGTGGCATGCTCGCCATACGCGCCGGCGTTGGACAGCGTATGCAAGTCGATGGCCGTGATGGTGCCGTCGTTCATGGCGCCCAGCTTGACGGTCATCTGCATCTGATGGCGCGAGTTGCCCGCGGTGATGGTCTCCTCGCGGGAGTAGCAGCAGTAGCTCGGACGGCCGGTCTGCTGGGTGACGAACGCAACGAAGATCTCGCAGCAGCCCGTCTGCTTGGAGCCAAAACCACCGCCGATGCGCGGCTTAATGACCTGCACCTGCGACTGCGGGATATCGAGCGACTGAGCGACCATGCGGCGCACGTGGAAGGGCACCTGCGTGGAGGTGGTCACCGAGATACGCCCAAACGCGTCGGTCGTCGCGAAGGCGCGGAAGGTCTCCATGGGCGCGGTCTGCGTGGCCTGGCTGGTATAGGTGCGCTCAAAGATGATGTCGCTCTGGGCGAAGGCCTCATCAAGATCGCCAAAATCGCTGGTACCGCTGCACACCAGGTTGCGGGGCACGTCGCCGCCCTGCGGGAACATAAAGGTCACGTCGCCCTCGGGGTGAACCACGATGTCGTTATCGAGTGCCTTGGTAAAGTCGAGCAGCGGCTCAAGCACCTCATAGTCGACCTTAATGAGTTTGAGCGCCTTGTCGGCAGCCTCCTCGGTCTCGGCGGCGACGATCGCCACCTCCTCGTTTTGGTAACGGACGAGGTTCTCGAGAATCAGGCGGTCGTAGGGACTCGGCTGCGGATAGCTCTGGCCGGCGATGGTAAAGCGGCGCTTGGGCACGTCCTCGTAGGTGTAGACGCCCACGACGCCGGGCACCTTCAGGGCGCGCGACGTATCGATGGAGCGGATCTTGGCGCGGGCATACGGGCTGCGCTTGAGTTTGACGATGAGTGCGCCGGCGGGTACCAGGTCGCCCGTGTAGACGGGACGACCCTCGAGCAGTGCCTTCGAGTCCTTCTTGGGTTGCTTGTGGGTAATCTGCTTGTACGCGACACCGTCGGAGCTCGTGTCGTTGACGGGCAGCTCGGGCATCTCGAAGCCCACCTTCACGCCGGACTCGTTGAGAAAGCGGACGATGGCGCGCAGCTGACTCTCGTAGCCGCTGCAACGGCAGAGGTTGCCGGCAAGCTGGCGCGACAGCTCCTCGCGCGTGGCGACGAGGCTCGGGTCCTCCTTGGCGGCGCGGGCAAGCGCCAGCACGTTCATGATAAGACCAGGGGCGCAAAAACCGCACTGCTCGGCGCCTTCGGCAGCCATCGCACGGGCGAGCGCCTCAGACTCGGCTTTGAGGCCCTCGAGCGTGGTGATGGTGTGGCCCTCGACGCGAGCGGCGGGAACCGAGCAGCTCAGCACCGGGTCGCCGTCGAGCCACACCGTGCACAGGCCGCAGTTGGTAGTCTCGCAGGCGCAGCGCACCGACGCGCAGCCCTGCTCGCGCAGCAGCGCAAAGAGCATGGTATCGGGGGCAATCTGAACCTTGACCTTGCGGCCGTTGAGCGTAAAGGAAAGATCGATGAGTTTGGCAGCCATTAGCGCACCTCGCTAGAATCGACGCCGGGCACGCGGCGGCAGGAATACTCGTCCGTGGCAAACTTAGGAATCTGCACGCCCTCGAGCTCGCGGGCAAGCGCGGCAGAAAGCTCGATGCCGGCGGCGCGGCGCACGGCCTGGATGGCGAGCGGGGCCGAGATGCGGCGGCGGTAGTCGGCCGAGCCCCACAGGTTGGTGCCGTAGCTCAGCGAGCGCACGGATGCGGCCAGGGCGCGAAGCTCGTCCTCGGAAGGCTGCTCGGCGGTAAGGCCGCATGCCTCGCCCTGTAGCAGGGTCGCGCGCAGCGGGCGGGCACCCACGGTGACATGCCAGGAGCCGTCCCACCAGGCGGCGGTAACGTTGAGCGAGGGGAAGTCGGTCGCGGCCTTGCGCACGGCCTCGTAGCTCGCACGGTAATCGTGCTTGACGACCACGACGCGCTCGATCACGTCGCGCACGTAGCCCATGTTCACGAACTCGGCGAGCGGCACGCGGCCTGCCCCCGTCAGCTCAACATAGGAATCGAGCGCCAGGAAAGCCGAGAGCACGTCCGAGAAGCCAAAGCGGCCGTAGATGCTGCCGCCCACCGTGGCGGTGTTGCGCAGCTGCACGCCCACGATGTCGTGGACGGCGAACTCAAAGACATGGTTGACAAGCGCGTTGAGCCCGGCATGACGCTCGAGCTGGCGCAGGGTGCACATGGCACCGATGCGAAACTCGGTCTCGGTCTCCTCGATCTGATCGAGTCCGCAGGCCGAAAGGTCAATCGCCGTCGCCACGCGACGCGAACCCAGGCGCATCCAGATGCCGCCGCCCACAATCTTGTTGTTGCGGTTCTTCTGTAAGAGCTCATAGGCTTCGGCCGCGTTTCCAACACGGACGTAGGTACCGAACTTGAGCACGTTCTCCCCCATCTCTTCACTTGTCCAGTACTTTTAAGTGTACCAAACGAGGGGCCGCACACCGTTTTAGGACAAAATCCACCCACCCATCCATAACTTGCGGTGATATACGGACTGATTAGCCGTTCTGGGACGCTTAACAGTCCGTATATCACCGCAAGTTATGAGGAGTCCTCCGGGATAGAAAAGGCTCCCAGCCAGATAGCTGGGAGCCTCATCACATGCTATGTCGAGCGAAGATTTAGCAGACGCCCTGGGCGAGCATAGCGTCGGCGACCTTCAGGAAGCCGGCGATGTTGGCGCCCATGACAAAGTTGCCCTCCTGGCCGTACTCCTTGGCGGTGTCGTCCACGTTGTGGAACATGCCGCGCATGAGCTGCTCGAGCTTGCCATCGACCTCCTCGAAGGTCCAGGACAGGTGCTCGGCGTTCTGGCTCATCTCCAGGCCGGACACGAGCACGCCACCGGCGTTGGCAGCCTTACCGGGCATAAAGGCGACGCCGTTCTCCTGGAAGTAGGTCGTGGCCTCGATGGTCGTGGGCATGTTCGCGCCCTCGCCGACCACCTTGCAGCCGTTGGCGACGAGCGCCTGGGCGTCCTCGAGCAGCAGCGTGTTCTCGCGAGCGCAGGGCAGCGCGATATCGCAGGGAAGCTGCCACACGCCGCGGCCGTCGCCCTCGTGCCACACGGCGTTGGGCTTCTCGTCAACGTACATAGCGAGCGTAACGCCCTTGTCGTGGCCAGAGCGCTTCTTATTGTAGATGTGCTCGAGCACGGTGTAGTCGATGCCGTCGGGATCCTCGACCCAGCCGTGGGTATCGGAGCAGGCCAGCACCTTGCCGCCGAGCTGGGAGACCTTCTGGACGGCGTAGATGGCGACGTTGCCGGAGCCATGCACGACGACGTTCTTGCCCTCGAAGGAGTCGCCGCGGCTCTTGAGGTACTCGTCCACAAAGTAGGCCAGACCGTAGCCGGTGGCCTCGGTACGGGCGAGCGAGCCGCCAAAGGAGAGGCCCTTGCCGGTGAGGACGCCGGTCCACTCGTTGGTCAGGCGCTTGTACTGACCGAACAGGTAGGCAACCTCGCGGCCGCCAACGCCCAGGTCGCCGGCGGGAACGTCGGTGTTGGGGCCGATGTGGCGATAGAGCTCGGTCATGAAGGACTGGCAGAAGTGCATGATCTCGTTGTTGGACTTGCCCTTGGGGTCAAAGTCGGAGCCGCCCTTGCCGCCGCCCATGGGAAGGGTGGTCAGGCTGTTCTTGAGGATCTGCTCCAGACCCAGGAACTTGAGCATACCCAGGGTGACCGTCGGGTTAAAGCGCAGGCCGCCCTTGTAGGGTCCAATGGCAGAGTTGAACTCGACGCGGTAACCGCGGTTGACCTGAACCTTGCCCTGGTCGTCGACCCAGGGAACACGGAACATGACGATGCGCTCGGGCTCGACGAGGCGCTCAAGCAGGGCGGCCTCCTCGTACTCGGGATGGGCGTCGAGCGCCGGCTGGATGGTGCCGAGAATCTCGGTCGCGGCCTGGATGAACTCAGGCTGCTCGGGATAGCGGGCCTTGAGCTCGTCGAGAACTTTCTGCGTGTAGCTCATGCTTCCTCCAATTGATGGAAAAGAAAAGTGTCGTTCGAGGCGCCCCATGCGCCGCGAGCTTTATCGAGTATGGATAATATCGCACTGTTGCAGCAAAGTTACGCATAAGCCGACGAGCAGATGTTTCGTTTTGATTACGATGCAGGTAGAGGCGTTTTTGAGCACCCAACGCGCAAATCGCGTGTTTCGAAGCTGTTTCGTCCACATGTTCCAAACCACCACATTGGGCACCTTTGTGGTGGTGTTGGTGGTTAGAGGACGAGCTGATGGTAGTCGGCAGGGGTTATGCGGCCCTCGGTGGCGGCGCGGAAGGCGGCGAGCGCATCGCCCGAGAACGGCATGGCCCAGCACAGGCCGCAACCTGCGGTAATGGAGCCGGGCAAAGGCATAATGCGCCCGGGCACGCCGGCATCCAGGCAAAGCTGCTCGCACTCCATCACATCGAAGGTGCTGTCGAACGAAACGATGATCTTGCGTTCATGGTCGAGGGCATCACCGGACGGGCCTTCGCGATGTGCCTCGCGATACGCCGCGGCGGCCGCTTCCTCTTCCGCAGTATGTCCACAGCCACCGCAGCCGCAGGTACAGGGCTCGGAACCATCGCAAGTGCAAGGCTCTCCCGTGTCGGGACAAATATCGTGAGACATGGCAACTCCAATCGTCTAGGCGAGTAACTCGGCCGCCGCAAACTCCTCGGGCGTATTGACGTTTTCGAAGCAGAGCGTCGAGCCCGCGGCCTTAACGATCTGCGGTTCATCCATATAACCAGCCTGAACGCGATTGATCAGGCAGCGAATGCGCTGGCGGTCGCAGGCGAGCAGCTCATGGGCGGCCGGCGCACACGCGTCACGGCGCCAGACGGCGCAAAGCGGCTCAATCCCCCGCTCCTCGCATGGCACGCACACGTCGAGCGCCTCGGCCTCAACACGATCGGCGAGCGCGCCGATGAGTTCCGGCGAGACAAACGGCATATCGCAGGCGACGATCGCCACGAACGGCAATCGCGCCGCGGCCAACGAGCTCGCGATGCCGCGCATGGCACCCGCCGGCCCCTCAAGGTCCGACACTATTCGCGGCACCAGACCGCCAAACGTGCGCTCCTCAAGATAGGCAAGCTCGCTGGGGCGCGAAGTCGTCACGACCAACTCGCCGGCAACTGTCGCCAGCCGACCCAGCACGCGCTCGATGAGCGGTTCGCCGCAAAACGTCATGCGCGCCTTATCGCGGCCCATGCGTGAGGACAGCCCGCCCGCTTGGACGACGCAAGAAAGATCGACCCGTCTTACGGTAGTCATACGGCAAAACACCTCCATCGGCATGCTCGAAACCCGACACACGAAGCCAGATACCGTCGCCGATAAAGCGGGCGGCACGGCAAACCCACGCAAAAACAAAACAGCGCCTTTGCGGCACGCAGTAAGACCGCGAGCACAAAAGCGCTGGTAGCGTATGGCGGGAACGTATGTGAATCGAACACATCCAAGACGTTTTGCACGCCTCGCAACGGTTTTGAGGACCGCGGAGCCCACCGGAGCCCATCCGTTCCCAAGTGCGGAGGTATTTTACCAAATCGAGCGGGCCCCATTCCAAAAAGACGAGCAAGAAGTTGCGGTGGAATAGTTCTTGTTTAGGCTGCAAGACCCCAAAAACAGGAACTATTTCACCGCAACTGAGGAGGCGGGAGCGAGTGACCGGCCTAGCGCAGGGACCTCAGGCCGCCGGCGTCCTTGTCGAGCACCGTAAAGCGCACGGCATCCAGGTGCTCCAAGATGCTGATGGCACGTTTGCGCGACACGCCCAGGGCCTCGCGCAGCACGCTCGTGGTCGCAGCGCCACCGGCTGTCTCAATGGCAGCGGCAACAAGCTCGCGCGCATGGGCCTCGGCGGCAGCGGACAGGGCAACGTCGCGCTCGACCTTAACGATCGAGCGGTTGAGCGAAAGCTCGCGCAGGGCACGCGTCATGGTGTCGCGACCGAGCTGCAGCTGTTCGCCCACCTCGGGAAGCGCCGGTGCATCCAGGCCAGCCTCGTCAAGCAGCGCGACAATGCGCTCGCAAGCCTCTCGCACCACGCGTGCCGCCGCGGCGGCCGAATGCGGATCGAATACCTCGGCGCCCTCGGCGGCGCACACGCCACGCGAGCAGCCCTCGGCAATCAGAGCCGCGGCAACGCCTTCATCAGCGGCAGGCCACGCTGCATGGGCAACGGCGCCGGGCGTAAAGCCCGTTTCCTTGGGGGCCGCCGCGTGCATGGCTGACAGGGTCGCCGCCAGTGAATCCATCGCGGCGTCGAGCACCACGGCGTCCGCCAAGAGGCCCGCATCGCCCGCGGCAAGCTTGCGAACGGAGCCCTGCGCCACCAATCCGCGCAGTGCGGCATCGGCCTCGCCGACACCAAGATCCAAAGCCTCGGCAACATCAACCGTCGTAACCGGCAGCGTCTGTAGCGCCAGCCAAGCGCCCACACCGCCCGCGATATCGCCGGACTCGATCGCCACATACAGCGCACGCTCTCCTTCGGCAAGCTCGAGCGAGCGACGGCAGCGCGAAAGCAGCACACGCCCGCCGCCGATGAGCATAACGGGCGAATACGACAGCACCACGGCATGGTCTCCGGCACACAGCGGCAGCGGGTCCTCCAGGCGCACCTGCACGGTACGGGTCTCGCCCACCGCCATGGGGGCCTCGCCCTCCAAAAGCATGATGCGGCCGACGACCTCGGCCGTGCCGGCCATCACATGCACACGCGCGCCCGACTCGAGCACGCGCGGCTTGGTGCCCTCGCGACCTAAATACGTAAACGCCATCATAAAGCGCAGCGTCTGGCCAAAGCGACCCTCCACGCCGAGCATCTCACCGCGATCGAGCGCAGCGACGCCACCGCCCACCAAGTTGAGCGCCACACGCTGACCGGGAAGCGCCTGCTGCGTGTCGCCATGCACTTGGATCCCGCGTACGCGGCAGGCCGTGCGCGACGGCAGCGCGACGAGCTCATCGCCCACCGCAACCGGCGCATCGTGCAGTGTCCCTGTCACGACGGTGCCGGCGCCCTTGATCGTAAAGCAGCGGTCAATCGGCAAGCGCGGCGCAGCATCGGTGCGCTCGGCACGGTCGCGGCAGGAATCCCAGCAGGCACCGACCCGATCGTCAAGCGCGGCCAGCAGCGCGTCAATCCCCTCGCCGGTCTTGGACGACACGGGGACCATCGGCGCGCCCGCAAACACGGTACCCGACAAAAAGTCATCGACATCGAGCTCGGCAAGCTCGGTCATCTCGGCGTCGGCCAGGTCGCACATCGTCAGCGCGACCACCATATGCGTAACGCCCAGCAGCTCCAGCACATGCACGTGCTCGCGGGTCTGCGGCATCACGCCCTCGACAGCCGAAACCACCAGCACCGCCACGTCGATGCCCGTGGCGCCCTGCACCATGGCGCGCAAGTAATGCGCGTGGCCCGGCACGTCGACCAGGCCAACGATCTTGCCACTCGGCAGTGCCAGCTCGCCAAAGCCCAGCTCCACGGTCATACCGCGACGGCGCTCAACCTCCAGACGGTCGGGATTCTTGCCGGTCAACGCCTCGATCAGTGCCGACTTACCATGGTCAACGTGGCCCGCCGTGCCAACGATAACGGGACACTCTACCAGCGCTTGAACCTCACTCATCGAGCAATCGCCTTCTCAACGCACGCGACGAGCGTCGATGCCGCCGTCTCGATATCGCGGTCGCCCACGAGCGTACGGACGTCAAACAAAATGCGATCGTGCGAGGTTCGTGTGACGACCGGAGTGTCGAAATCTTGGACGAGCGAGCGCTTGAGTGCGTCAACGGAAAGACGCTCATCGACAAGACGCACGGCAACGCACATGGTGGGCAACTCGACGGTAGGAAGCGAGCCGCCGCCGGGAGTCGACGACTCCTCGACGATTTCCACCTGCACGGCACACGGGCAGCCAGCCTTATCGAGGCCCGCCACCATCAGCTCGCGCAGCTTGCGTGCGCGACGCTCCAGATGAGCCTGCGGAAGCGTGAGCATGTTGAGAACCGGCACCTCGCGATGGGCAACATCCGCCCCGTCCATGTAAATGCGCAGTGTGGCCTCGAGCGCCGCCAGCGCGAGCTTGCCCGGGCGCAGGGCACGCATAAGCGGATGCGACCCGCAAGCCTGGACCAGATCGCGACGGCCCATGATAATGCCTGCCTGCGCGGCACCGAGCAGCTTATCGCCCGAGCACGACACCAGATCGAGCCCTGCCGCGACCGAAGCCGGCGTGGGCTCCTCACCGCCGCGCACCAGAATGTCATCGGGCAAAAGCGCGCCCGAACCCTGGTCCTCGTAGAACAGCAGACCATGCTTGTGGGCCAGAGCGGCAAGCTCCCGAGAGCCCACTTCCTCGTGAAAGCCCTCGATGCGATAGTTGGAAGGATGGACCTTGAGGATCATGGCCGTATCGGGCGTAATGGCTTGCTCATAATCTGCCAGGTGTGTGCGGTTGGTGGCGCCGACCTCGACGAGTTTGGCGCCCGAAGCCGCCATGACATCGGGGATGCGGAAGCTGCCGCCAATCTCGACAAGCTCGCCGCGGCTGACGATGACCTCTTTACCCGCGGCATGGGTGGCAAGCACCAGCAGCACCGCGGCGGCATTGTTGTTGACCACGAGCGCGTCCTCGGCACCGGTGAGTGAGCGGATCAGCTGCGCGGCATGTTCCTTGCGCGACCCGCGAGAGCAGGTGTCCACGCTGTACTCAAGCGTGCTGTAGCCGCGCGCGACCTCGGCCACCGCCTTGGCGGCCGACTCCGCGAGCGGGGCTCGACCCAGGTTGGTATGGATAATCACACCCGTGGCGTTGACGGCAGGGCGCAGGCTCGGCAACGCGGAGCGGTGCGCACGCCACTCGATGGCCGAGGCAAGGTCGCGCTTAGAGCGCGGGGCAGCACCGGCGCGAATGGCTGCGCGCTCCTCGTCGAGCTCGGCCGTCACGGCGGCATGCACCACCGCGTCGCAGGTCTCCCCCGCCGCCTTCACTACCGGCCACTCGGCAAGCAGCTCGTTGACGGAAGGAATGGCGCGCAGGCGGGCGCGTACCTCATCGGACATGTTCTGGCTATCGCTCATGTACGGCCTTTCAAAAGAAACGTGGATCAGTCGAATGCATCAGCTGAGTCAATTACTCGTTATTATCCTCGCGCGCCGCGATCTTTTCCACGCGAACGGCGTTTTCCTGGGTGAGCGCGGCACCCGTCAACGGGTCCCAGCGCAGCGGCGTATGGTCGAGTGGGCCCACGCCCAAGGCTTGAGCGCCACCGGCATCGGCGCCAAACGAACGCCCGCCGGGGGCGGCCGAGGTGAAGATGCACGCCGGATGCAGATACGGCGTCGTCTCCACGCGCACGCGGTCGCGGCCCAAATCGCTCACAAGTTCGACGACCTCGCCATCGGCGATGCCCATGTGCGCAGCGGCATCGGCATTCATCTGCACGGCATCCAGGTCCGATCCAGCCTCAGCGGCACCTTGGGCCGCGAGCCTGCGCGAAGTATGCGACTCAAAGGGACGGTTGCCGCTAATGAGGCGAAACATCCCCGGGCCGGGCTCCACCATCGGCGCAATCCAGCCTGGCACGCGTCCCAGACCGGCTCGTTCCCACACGTCGCTTGCCAGCGCAATTTTGCCGCCATCCAAGGGAATCACCGGCTCGCCTGTACGCGACGGCAACGCAACACCCGTGTCGGCCCAGCCGCGCTCCTTGAGCTCGTCCAGATTGATCCCAAACGACGCCACCTGGGCAGCCGCTAGATCGTCGGACGTAAACTGGAAGTACTCGCCCGCGCCACACGCCTGCGCCAGACCGGCAAAAATCTCCCGACCGGGACGTGTGTCGTCATGCTGCACGGGCAGCACGGCGTTGCGGTAGAACACGCGCGCATCGTTGACGCCCGCCACCGTTCCCACGCCGCGGTCGGCCTCCAGATACGTCACGTCGGGCAGCACGAAGTCAGAAGCACGTGCCGTCTCGGACCAGCGAATATCAATCGTCACAAGCAAGTCGAGCCGCTGCAAAATACTCAACCAAGCCTGTGCATTGCCATAGCCCGCACCAGGGTTACTGGCATAGACGATGAGCCCACGCAAATCGCCGGCAAGAATCGACTGACCGATGGTCGTGCACAGGCCGCGCTCGGGATCGACGAGCGGATAGCGCTCGGACCCCAGCTTGGGCCCACGCGGCACCGGCGGCGTCGCAAAGCGCGTGGGATCGAGGTCGCCCAACACAAGCGGCGTGGGCGGATTGAGCGCGCCGCCCGCATGCCCGATGCAGCCCAGCAGCACATCGACCAAGCAGATAGCGCGCGCGGTCTGGGTGCTATTGGCATACGCGATACCGATGCCACCATGAAAGCCCGCATCCACCACAGCGGCAGGCGCGGCGGCAGCGAGATCGCGCGCCGTGGCGACAATCTCTGCGGCCGGCACGTCGCACATCGACTCGGCCCACTCGGGCGTCCAAGGACGGGCCGCCTGCGCCAGCTCGTCAAAACCCGTGGTATAGCGGGCAACGAACTCGTGGTCGTACAAGTCCTCGGCAATCAGCACGTGGGCGATGCCCAGCAGTAGTGCCAAATCGCAGCCCGGGCGCACGCGCAGCCAGCGGTCGGCAAGCGCGGCGGAGCCGCTGCGCCGGGGGTCGACCACGATAATCTTCGCCCCGCGCCGGCGCGCATCGTTGAGCGCATCGACGGCCCCCATCGTCGATGAATCGACGATGGAACGCCCCAGGTACATGATGCAGTCGGTATGTGCCAGGTCGGAGGCGGGGCTATAGCCCAGGCTGTGCTCCCAACCGGTAAGTCGGCTTACCTCGCAGGCGCCATCGGCACCGTACACGTTGGGCGAGCCCAACGCATGCATAAAGCGATACGCCCAGTAGCGGTCGAACGAGGGAACGCCGAGCGTCATGCCCAGCGCGCGCGGACCATGCCCGTCAACAATCCCCAAAAGGCGCTCGGCAATCTGAGCAAACGCCTCGTCCCAGGTAATCGCATCGAACCCCGAGCCATCCCGGCGGCGTCGCATGGGGTGCACAATGCGGTCGCGCTCGTCAAACGGCATTGCCAGGCGATGGCGCCCGCGGGCGCACAGGGCACGCGCCGCGCACGGATGCCCCACAACCGGCAACTCAGCCACCACACGACCGTCCTCAACGCGTGCCGCAAAGGCGCAATCGGCATAGCATCCCCCGCATGTGGTCACCACGGCGCGACCGTCACGCTTCACAGCAGATGCCATCTCGATTACCCCTTTCATCAGCCAAACACAACAGGCCAACAGCCCGACAACGAGCCCCAGACCCAAATAGCCTCCCGCACGGCAACGCCCCGCGGGAGGCCCAACGTCAAACAGACGGTACCTTACGCCTCGGACTTCTTAGCGTAGATAAACCAGTAGCCGAGCGCGATCAGAACCGCGCCGCCCACGATGTTGCCCAGCGTGGCGGCGGACAAGTTAAACGCAATGCCCGCAGCGTTGAGTGCATCGGCGCCGGCGACGTCGGCACCATAGCCGAACGCGTGCATCACGGCACCCATGGGCAAAAAGTACATGTTGGCGACGCAGTGCTCAAAACCGCAGGCCACAAAAGCGGCGATGGGCAGCAGAATGCCCACAACCTTATCGACCACGGTCTTGCCGGCGGTACCGATCCACACGGCCAGGCACACAAAGATGTTGCACAGGATGCCACGGAAGAAGATCGTCACCCAGTCGATCGTCACCTTGCCGGCGGCGACGCTCACCATGGAATTGGCGACCGCCTCGCCGTTGAGCTTGTAAATGCCGGCCATATACACCAAAAAGACGATGAACAGGGCACCGACAAAATTGCCGACCCACACGACGACCCATGCCTTGAGCATCTGAGCCAGGGTGATCTTTTTGCTCTTGAGCGCGCAGACCATAAGCGAATTACCGGTAAACAGCTCGGCGCCGCACACCAGTACCAGCACCAGGCCCAGGCAAAAGCACAGACCGCCCACGACGCGCTGGGCACCCCAGCCCAGCGTGCTGTCGCTCAAGAACACGGTAAAGAACAGGCCACCGAAGGCAATAAACGCACCGGCGAACATTGCCAACAGAAAGGCCTTTGCGACCGGCAGGTTGGCCTTGGTCACGCCGGCGGCCTCGGTCTTGGCCTCGATCGCGGCGGGCGCCAGGCAATCGGGAGCGGGATATTCTGCCTTGGAATCTGCCATGTCAATCACTTCTTTCCTAATCAGCAGGGACAAGCGCACCTATTGCTCTTGTCCCAAGCGGACAAAGTGGGAAAAGTCGTTGGCGGCCACGGCGTCGTACACGGCGTCGACGGCGTCAAAGACTTCCGGGGACATGGGGTTGTAGAACTCCGTGTCGCCCGGCTGAATCCCTATGAAGACGATATCTTCGCACGATTGCTCAATCTCTTCGATCAGAATCGACAAGGGAAGCGAATGCGTGGTGAACATCGACTTGCGCGCGACGTCGGTCTTATCGAGCAGGCGGATGGCACCGACGGGCAGCGCCATGTCGGCGGCATCGACCAACACTAGGCGCGGCGGACGCTCGCGCTTGACCTCGATGATGTCGTCCTCGGGCGTCTGACCACCGTCGATGGTGTACCAACCGGCGATGGGCGTGTCCTCCATCTTTTTGGAGAGCACGGGGCCAGCGGCATCGTCGGCGCGCAGCACGCTTCCCGCCGTGAGCACAATGCCCGCAAACGGGGCGTCGTTCACACGGCCATCCACAACGCGACCCATTACTGCAACCTCCCCGTCAGATACACGCCCGACACATCGCGCACGCGCTCAACCAGATCGCGAAACTTCATTAAGAACGCAACCTGCTGGGCATGCAGGCCAAAGTCGTCATCGAACACCGAGATGCCGGCCTTGGCCGAACCGCGAAAACCGCGATCGTCGAGCAGCGTGTCACAGGCCTCGAGCAGCGACGGCACCGCCGCCTTGTCGAGCTGGCACTCGCCAAAGGAGCGGATGGCCTCGAACTTGGTCTTGGCCTCCCCCTCCGGCAGCGCGTCGATAAGCGTATAGAACACGTTCACCGGCACCGACAGGCGCGGCTCAAAGCAGTCGAGCACGCCGGTGTGGTGGCCCACGGCGAGCGTGTAGTACAGCACGTCGCAGGCCTCCTGGGGAACGTCTTCCTCGGTCTCCACAAACTTACGCGTGAGCTCATAGAAGACCACCTGGTCGGGCGTATGGCCCAGGCAGGGGTCGGCGACGCCCTCGGCGGCCTCGTCGCTTGCGCGCGAGGCATCGCCAAAAGAGCCGCCGAGCATGCCGGGGCCCGCAAAGTAACCAGAGCGGTCCGTGAGCTCCATCTAGCGACCTCCGGCCAGTACCAGATCCTGTAACGCCGAGTACACCTCAACGCGGCGAGGATCATCCTGCTTGTCGATGAGCAGCGCCATGGCACCGCGGATATCGCCCTTGGGCGCGCCCTCGAGCGTATCCATAAACTCGTTGGCCAAGTCGCGGCCGTAACGGTAGCCGCTCATGGCGCGAGCCTCGCGCTCGATGGCAACGCGCAGCTTGTACGGCACGCCGGGGTGCAGGATATCGGCCTGCTCGCCGGCGGCCTCCACCGTGGTCTCGGCATGGAGCTTTTGGTCCAGCAGGCCAAGTGCCATGGCAAAGCCGTAGATGGTCTGCGCGGGGCTGGGCGGGCAGCCGGGGATATAGACATCGACCGGCAAGATCTTGTCCGTGCCACCCCAGACGCAGTAGTTGTCGTAGAAGATGCCGCCGGTGCAGCCGCACGCGCCATAGGACACCACGATCTTGGGATCGGGTGCGGCCTCAAAGGCGCGCAGGGCCGGCATGCGCATGGCACGCGTTACGGCGCCGGTGTACAGCAGCACATCGGCGTGACGGGGCGAGGGCACGACCTTGATGCCAAAGCGCTCGACGTCGAAGACGGGCGTGATGGAACCGAAGATCTCGATCTCGCAGCCGTTGCAGCCGCCGCAGTCAACACGGTAGACGTACACCGAGCGCTTGATCTTCTTAAGAAGGGTCGCCTTGGCCTTCTCGATGCTCTCGTCGAGCTCGATCTTGGTCGGGCGGTACTGGAGCCGCTCGGGCAAAAGCGTGGGTTCGGCCATGGTTACTCCTCCTTCGTTTCAAAATCCATGATGATGCCCTCGACCGGCGCCGGACCGGCGGGAATCTCGGGCGCATCGGGGTTGAGCTCGCGGTCGATATACTCCGGGTTCACGCCGTGGCCGCCCAGATACTCCAAGCCGGGGCCCTGGGGCTCACCGGACGCAAGCGTCTCGTTGGCAACCATGCCGGCAGCGTTGCCGGTCTTTACGGCCGAGGCGGCGCGCAGGGCGTCGAGCTCGCGCTTGCACTCCTGGCACATACCGACGGTACGGGCAGCCTGCTCGGCCTCCATGCCGCCGGCCTTTTGCAGCTGTCTCTTATACACATCTCCGAGCCCACGAGACTAGGCATGA
>UQHZ01000027.1 GCA_900541055.1 uncultured Collinsella sp. | reverse complement strand
CGGTCCGACCGGGCCGCGCGGCAAGGAGATATATTGCCAGACCGGAGGGGCCCCGGGGGCGGGAATCTGGGCGTACACATTTCCTACACAATGTAAGATCTGACTAACGTTTGCCAGCCGTTACCTACCGCTCGCCGAGCATCTCTTTATATAAGGCAGCCTCATGGTTAAAGCGGATACGTTCCCCTAGCTAAAGCACAGCCAGCATCGAGCAACTCGTCACGTTCTTCCACCGAGAACCCCTCGGCGTAGACGCGCACCACTGGTTCGGTCCCGCTAGGACGGACCAGCAGCCACGTGTCATCCTCGAATGCCAAACGCAAGCCATCCATATGACTAACGTTTTGCGGCACCTTGCCACAAATCGACTTGGGGTTTACGCCCGGCAGCAGGGTTCGTAACGTTTCGGCATCTTCGGCCTCAAGGCGCAAATCGCGTCGACCGTAACTCGTCTTACCAAAACTATCCTCGAGTTGGTCGACCAGAACGCCCAAAGGCGCGCCCGTCTTTGCCATAAGCTCACACAGAATCAGACAGGCGAGGATTCCATCGCGCTCGGGCATATGCGCGGCGATGCCGATACCACCAGTCTCTTCGCCGCCTATGAGGACGCCGCCCTTTTTCATCTCTGCCGCTATATATTTGAAACCGACTGGTTTGACGGTCACGCGGCAGCCAAGCGCCTCGGCAATGCGACGCACGAGCGTCGAGCACGAAAGATTGACGACGACGCGCCCCTCCAAATTACGAAATTGAACCAAGTCGCCCAAAACGAGCGCCATGATCTGATGCGGATGTATATATCTGCCGCGCTCGTCAACCGCGCCGATGCGGTCGGCGTCGCCGTCGGTCACCAGGCCAGCGCAAGCTCCGTCCTCGATAACCGTGCGCTCGCAAGCGTCCACCCACGGCTCAACGGGGTCTGGGCAGATATCTTCTTGGTCAGACGCCTGCCCGGCGTGAATCTCGTGCGCCTCGACGCCAAGCTCGCGCAGCAAGTCGGCTAGATAGCCCTGGGCTGCACCGCCCATGGGATCGATAACCACGCGCAGGTGCGCGGCGCGGATGGCTTCGGCATCGACAAACGATGCCACCGCCTGCATATAGTCAGGAATGATATCCGCGGTGCGATATTGCCCCTCGATCCCCATTGGCTCGGGAGCCATGGTCTCTTCGAGCTCTTCGATGACATCCTGGTTGGCGGTCGAGCCGTCACCCATGCGAATCTTGAGGCACAGATAACCCTGCGGATGATGGGACCCCGTCACCATGAGCGCGCCGCACGCCTCACCGTCATAAGCCGCCGCCCACGTAAGGGCAGGGGTCGGGACAGGTCGCGAAGCGAGCACGGCGTCTAGCCCGTGCGCTGCTAGCACGCCCGCCGCAAGCTCAGCGAACTCGCGCGCCAGGGGCCGGGTGTCGAACCCTATATATACCGTTTTGCCCGGATTGGTCTTTTGCCACAACTCGCCGACGGCATCGGCGATACGGGCAACGTTATCGGCAGTGAAGTCCTCATCGACGCGAGCGCGCCAACCGTCAGTTCCAAAATGAATTATCGCGCACACGCGCAGACACCTCACAGTGTTTGGATCATGGTACGCATGGGGTATACCCGCAACATGCACTCGGCAACCTGCCGGCACCAGCATTCACCATTTGGGCAAATGCTGCCGAGGACATGCAAGCAAAAAACGCCTCGTATGGAGCGGTTTTGCCCTTTATATATCGAGCGCCTCGGCCATCGCGGCCGTAGTGATTGCCGTGGTTCCACAGCAACTGCCCACCATTGCGGCACCGGCATGTCTCCATTCGATGCATGCGCGCGCGAAAGCTTCGGGGTTCTCGTGCCATACGGGGCCATCCTGAGTCTGGACCGGATCGCCTACGTTGGGACGCACCGTGACGGGAGTAGTCGCCGATGCAACCATCCTGGGCACCGCCGCGTTCGCGGCCGCAAGCGAACAGCAATTAACACCAACCGAGTTTGCGCCGTGTTTTTCGGCGTACAAAACGGCTGCCTCGATGTTGAGGCCATCGCCCAACAGGTCGCCTTTATCGTCAACGACAAAACTCACCAGAACAGGCATGCCGTCGGCGGCGTCTCGGGCGCCGGCAAGCATGGGCTGCAAATTACGGATAGACGTCACCGTCTCGATCAGCAGACCGTCAACACCAGCATTGAGCAAGGCGTGCGCCTGTTCGCGCGCAATGCCTCGGATTTCACGATACTCGGCAGAGTCCTCGGCAAACCACTCAATACCGATCGGGCCCATCGAGCCCAGCAGCAGCTGAGGGTGCGCCTGGCGGGCATCGTCGACAGCCCCGCGATTGACCTCCGCCACGGACGGCGCAATCTGGTCGTGCTTGAGGGCATAGCTCGATGCCTGAAAGGTGTTGGTAATGAGCACCTGCGCGCCGGCGGCGACATACAAGCGATGGATACGAGAAACGGTCTGCGGCTCTGCCAGATTCCAAAACGCCGGTGGAATGTCGGCGGCATCGTACTCACTCAACAGAACACTGCCCATGGGACCCTGCGCCAACAAGGTCTCGCTCGACAAGCGGCGCGTAAGTTCCTCGGCACCAAAGCGGTTGTAATAACTCGTATCCATATATATCCCGCTATTCCTCGACGCTGATTCCCTGCTTTTCGAAATAGGCGAGCCAGCGGTTCATCGTGTCCTCGGAAAGCGCATGCTCCATCATGCAGGCCTCGGAATCGGCTCGCTCAAATTCGACACCGAGCTCCTGAACCAAAAACGTGCGGATGAGGCGATGACGGTACCAGATAGCCGTACCAACCTCGCGGCCGCGATCGGTCAGGACTACCTTGCCGTAGTGCGATTGCTCGACAAGTTCGGATGCCTTGAGCGCCGAAACCGCTTTATTGACCGATGCCTTGGAGACGCCAAGGCGCTGCGCGATGTCGACCGATCGCACGCCGTTGGTTTCCCCCTCTTCGCTTTCAATGCGAACCATGCACTCCAAGTAGTCTTCGTTCGCCACCGTCAGATGTAGTTCGCGCGAGCTATTTGTCGTATCCATGATCTTCCGTCCCTTCTGCATTCAATGGCTGATTCTACCCCATCCAAGCGTCGTGGTATGCCGTGGCATACCGTGCTAGAGTTCTTGTTGCACACGACGACCAAGATTGGAGCGGTCTTTATGGAAAACACCACCACGAGCCCCGATGTCCTCGAACGCTTTTTGCGCTACGTCCAGATCAACACGCAGTCCGAGGATGCAAACTGCGACCAGGTACCCTCGAGCGCCGTTCAGTTTGACCTTGCCAACGTGCTGGCTGAAGAGCTGCGCGAGCTTGGTGCGGAAGATGCCCACGTGACCGAGCACGCCTATGTCTGCGCGCATATCCCCGCAAGTGCGGGCGCTGAGGACAAGCCCGCCCTGGGCCTGATCGCCCATCTCGACACCACCGAAGTTGCACCGGGCGCCGGCGTGAAGCCGCACATCGTGCACTACGAAGGCGGCAACCTGGTCTGCGGCACGGTTGACGGTAAACCCGTTGCCATGAGTACCGCCAAGCTTCCCGCCCTGAATGACCTCGCGGGTGAGGACCTGGTCTGCAGCGACGGCACCACGCTGCTGGGCGCAGACGACAAGGCAGGCGTCGCCGAGATCATGTCGCTTGTCGCGCGTATCGCTCAGGACCCTTCTCTGCCCCATCCCGCACTCGGCATTTGCTTCTGCCCTGACGAGGAGATCGGCCACGGAGCCGAGCTGTTGGATATCGATACCTTTGGCTGCAAGTACGCCTACACGGTCGACGGCGGCCCCATCGGCGAGCTGGAGTGGGAGTGCTTTAACGCCGCCGAGGCGACCGTCCGCTTTGAGGGCCAGTCCATCCACCCGGGCGACGCTAAGGGTCGTATGGTCAACGCAGGCAATCTGTTCTGCGACTTCAACGCGTTGCTCCCCTACGTGCAGCGCCCGGAGTATACGGAAGGCTACGAGGGCTTTTATCACCTTGAGGGTGTATCTGCGACCGTCGATCACGCCACAGCGCGCTATATCGTCCGCGACCATGACGCCGCCAAGTTCCAGCAGAAACTCGACCTTATTGATGCCGCCGCCTCGATGCTCAACCAGCGTCTGGGTGAGGAGCGTGTGACGGTCGAGATTAAGCAGCAGTATCGAAATATGGCCGAGATCGTTCGTGACTATCCCGAGCTTATTGATGTTGCCAAGGAAGCCTACCTTGCCTGCGGCGTTGAGCCCCAAGTGCTGCCGATTCGCGGCGGCACCGACGGCGCGCAGCTGTCGTTCCGCGGTCTGCCCTGCCCCAACCTTTCCACCGGCGGCTATTGCTACCACGGCGTCAACGAGTTCGTCCCGGTCAGTTCGCTCGTCAAGATGACCGATGTGCTCCAGGAGCTCGTCGCCCGCTTTGCATAAGCCTGACTGCACAAGTCCGAAAGACGAATCGCCCCGTCCTCAACCGAGAACGGGGCGATTTTTTTGCTGCAATGTGAACAGGTTGACGCACGCCAGCCTCTTAACGCAAGGAGTGTCCCAAACTGCCGGCACAAAAGGAACGTCCCCAAGTGCCAAGTGTCAAGTGCCGCAAGAGTGTCCCCTTTGACTAGTCGTTTAAGAACGTCCCCGATGACTACCACTACACAGCATCGCAGGTTGAGCCAACGTCAGCGAGCGCCGCCCAAGGCGGACAAGTTGGCATGAAAAAGGCAGGGCATTGACCTTCTGGTCATGCCCTGCCTTTTGAATGACAAATTGTCGCCTTGGGCGGCGCGCAGCGTCGGCCGGTCCGCCGTTCGGTAGAACGGCGGAACTAGTAGGAGTAGCCGTTGCCGTCGCCGGTGGGCTCTTCGTAGTAGTCCGAATCGCTTGAATCGCTTGAGTCATCGGAATCGTCAGAGCTGACCGATGAGGTTGCGGTACCGTTTGCGTAGTCGTCAGACGTGTTGTTGTTCAGGTCGCCGATCGTAGAGCTGGAACCGTCGGAAAGACCCATGGTGTTGGGACCCTTGGGATCCTTGCCGGCATCGACGCGCTCCATCATTTCCTTGAGCTCGTCCTCGTAGACAAAGACGTAGCTCACACCGTCGATCATGGTGCTGTCGTCGGCATACGAGGGCAGGTTGGCCGAGTAGATACCGTCGACATCCGTACCGCGCATGGCGTTGACCGTAGCCACGATATCCTGAACGCTCATATCGGTTACGAGCATATCGGACAGCGAATTAACCAGGCCAAAGATCTTCGTGGCATCGAAGTTATTGAGAATCTGGTTGGCAAGGGCGCCGAGCACCTGACGCTGGTGGCGCATGCGCGTGTAATCGCCGTCGGCATAGGTGTAGCGGCAGCGGGCATAGGTAAGGGCGGTGGCACCGTCCATATGCTGCTGGCCAGCGGTAATCTTAATATCCAGGTGCTCGGGGTCGTCAACATCATCGGTTGCGTTAATGTCGATACCGCCAACCGAATCAATCAGCGCCTGCATACCGTCGAAGCTGACCTCGGCATAGTGGGAAATCTGAACACCGCACAGCTCGTTGACCGCCTCGACCATGGCCTCGGCGCCGCCAACGGTATGGCAGGCGTTGATCTTCATGGTCTCGCCCTTGTACTCGACCTTGGTGTCGCGCGGAACGGAAATGAGCGTCGCCTGCTTTTGCGTGGGGTCGATGCGTGCCAGGATAATCGAGTCGGCACGATACGTATCCTCGCCCGGACGGCCGTCGGTGCCAAGAAGCAGCACGTAGAACGGATCCTTTGCCTCATCGGTGTCAACCAGAACCCGACGCAGATTGTCGGTAATGACATTAGAATCGCCGAGCTTGCCCATAATGGTGGCAAACCACAGGCCGGCAGCGGTAGTGGCACTCAGCAGCACGCCAAGCACGACAATGAGCGCGACGTGACGAATCGTGTGGCTACGACGACGTTGGCGAGCGCGCTCGGAATAGCGAGCCACGTTATCGCGACTGTAGATCTTGGCCTGCGCACCAGTTGAGGGTCTTCGGGCGGTGGTATCCGCGAGGGGCTTTTTATTAAACATAGGCAACCTGTATTAGTAGATGACGGGATCGGGGACGGTAGCATGCTCGACATGCGCGCCGAGCGCCTGCAGCTTTTCGACAAACTGCTCGTAGCCGCGCTTGATGTGATGAATGGCCGAAACCTCGGTCGTCCCGTCGGCGATCAAGCCCGCTACGACGAGGGCCGCTCCGCCACGCAGATCGGGCGAGGTAACCTGTGCACCCGAGAAGCCCTTGACGCCATGAATCATGGCATGATGACTCTCGATACGAATGTCGGCACCCATGCGCACCAGCTCAGAGGCAAACATAAAGCGATTCTCGAAGATGTTCTCGGTAATAACGGAACTGCCGTCGGCAAGGGCGGAGAGCACCATAATCTGCGCCTGCATGTCGGTCGGGAAACCGGGGAACGGAAGCGTCTGGATGTCGACCGGCTTGATACGCTCGGCACGGTTCACATGGACGCCATCTTCGACGCGCTCGCAGTCGATACCCATGAGCTCCATCTTCTTGAGCACCATGCCCAAGTGAATGGGGCAAAAACCCGTGACGTCGACACCGCGATCGTCGGCCATCAACGCACCGGCAACGATAAAGGTACCGGCCTCGATGCGGTCGCCCACCACGCGATGGGTAACGGGATGGAGCTCTTCCACGCCTTCGATAGTCACGACGGGCGTACCGGCGCCAACAATCTTGGCGCCCATCTCGTTGAGCATGTTAGCGAGATCGACGATCTCGGGCTCGCGGGCGGCATTATCGATAACCGTGGTGCCCTGTGCGCGCACAGAGGCCATGATGAGGTTCTCGGTCGCACCGACGCTGGCGAACTCGAGCGTGACGGTGGTACCGAGCAGACCTTGGGGCGCATTAGCGTTGATGTAACCGTGGGCGGTATCGAACTCAACGCCCAGGGCCTCAAGACCAAGAATGTGCATATCGATCTTGCGAGCACCCAGGTTGCAGCCGCCCGGCATGGCAATCTTGGCGCGATGGAAGCGACCCAGCAGGGGTCCCATGACGGCGGTGGAAGCACGCATCTTGGCAACGAGCTCGTAGGGGGCCTCCCAAGAATCGACCTGAGAGGTATCAATCTCGAGCGTGTGCTCGTCGAGAACATCGATCGTAGCGCCCATGCCCTTGAGCACCTTGCCCATCACGTGGACATCGGAAATATCGGGCACGTTCTGCAGCGTCGTCTTGCCCGGCGCCAGAAGCGTTGCCGCCATGAGTTTGAGTGCGGAGTTCTTGGCGCCCGAAACGGGCACGGAGCCTCCGATGGCGTGGCCACCCTCAACGCGGATAATATCCAAGGTCTACCCTTTCAAAAAGCATGCCCGGGGTGGCTGGGCCATCCCGGGCATGATGTGTTCGCAAATGGTCGAACGCTAAATCGTTTGACTATTGGGCAAGCTTGAGCTTACACCATGCGATTTCATTATAGAGGTAGGCGCGGCGTGCATCATCCTCCGACAAATTACCCAGCTTCTCTTCAAAACCTTGAATATCAGCTTTAAGCTTGTCGGCATCGACGGTCGCCAAATCGCAAGCGCGCTCGGCGAGAACGGTCACGACATCGTCCGCAACCTGGGCATAGCCGCCGGCCACGGCAAACGTGTGGTCGACAGTGCCCATGGCCTTATCGGAAACGCGAACGTAACCGCGGTCGATCGTGCAGATCTCGCTGGAGTGAGCAGGCAGAACGCCAAACTCGCCATCCGTGGACGGAATCGACACAAACGCAGCGTCGCCCTCATAGGCGCAGCTCACGGGGCACACGATGCGGATACGCATAACCTACTTCTCCCCCATCTTGCGGGCGCGCTCGCGCACGTCCTCAATCGTGGAAGCATAGCGGAAAGCCTGCTCGGGCAGGTCATCGGCCTTGCCGTCGACAATCTCGGCGAAAGAGCGGACGGTATCCTCGACGCGGACGTAGACACCGGGGTTGCCGGTGAACTTCTCGGCGACGTGGAAGGACTGCGAGAGGAACTGCTGAATCTTACGGGCACGGTTGACCGTAAGGCGCTGCTCCTCGGACAGCTCGTCCATACCCAGAATGGCGATGATGTCCTGAAGGTCGGAGTACTCCTGCAGGAGCTCCTGGACCTTGACGGCGACACGGTAGTGCTCCTCGCCGACAATCGAGGGATCGAGAGCGTCGGAGGAAGATGCGAGCGGGTCGATAGCCGGGAACAGGCCGAGCGACGAAATGCTACGCGAAAGAACCGTGGTGGCGTCGAGGTGCGTAAACGTCGTGGCAGGCGCCGGGTCGGTCAGGTCGTCTGCGGGGACGTAGACAGCCTGGACGGAGGTAATGGAGCCCGTCTTGGTCGAGGTAATGCGCTCCTGGAGGTCGCCCATCTCGGTTGCCAGCGTGGGCTGGTAACCAACGGCGGACGGCATACGGCCCAGCAGTGCGGAAACCTCGGAACCTGCCTGGGAGAAGCGGAAGATGTTGTCGATGAACAGCAGAACGTCCTGGCCGCGATCGCGGAAGTACTCAGCGGTGGTAAGGCCGGCCAGACCGATGCGCAGACGCGCTCCGGGCGGCTCGTTCATCTGACCATAGACCAAGCAGGTCTTGTCGATAACGCCAGACTCGCTCATCTCGAGGAACAGGTCGGTGCCCTCGCGGGTACGCTCGCCGACGCCGGTGAACACCGAGGTGCCGCCGTGCTCCTGGGCGAGGTTGTTGATGAGCTCCTGGATCAGAACGGTCTTGCCGACGCCGGCGCCGCCGAACAGACCTGTCTTGCCGCCGCGGATGTAGGGCTCGAGCAGGTCGACGGCCTTGATGCCGGTCTCGAAGATCTCGGTCTTGGTGGTGAGCTCGTCGAAACGGGGCGCTGCATGGTGGATGGGGTAGAACTCCTCCACCTCGGGCATGGGCTTGCCGTCGACGGGCTTGCCCATGACGTTCCAAATGCGGCCGAGCGTCTTGGGACCAACGGGCATCTTCATGGGCTCACCGGTATCGGTGGCGATGAGGCCGCGCTGCAGGCCGTCGGTCGAGGACATGGCGACCGTGCGGACGACGCCGCCCGGAAGCTGGCTCTCGACCTCGAGGATCGTGCTCAGATGACCGATCGGGGTCTCGGCCTCGACCGTGAGCGCGTTGTAGATCGGGGGCACCGCGCCGTCAAACTTGACGTCGACGACAGGGCCGATGATTCGCACGATGCGACCATCACCGGCAGTCGTCTTCTTGGTGGCTTCCTCGACCGCAAGCTTTACGGTGTTATTAGCCATTACTGTTCCTCCAATGCTGAGGCTCCGCCGACGATCTCGTTAATCTCGGTCGTGATCGAAGCCTGGCGCACGCGACTATACGTGCGGGTAAGGGTCGAGATGATCGCGGTGGCGTTTTCCGTCGCGGAGTGCATGGCCTTGCGGCGTGCACCCTGCTCGGCAGCCGCCGAATCGATCAGGGCCTGGTAGATGACCGTCAGGATATAAGACGGCACAAGCTTGCCGAGAACATGCTCGGGAGAGGGCACGAACTCGAACGTGGACGAGATGCGCTTAGGGGCGTCGGTCTCGTTCTTACGCGGACCGTGGGCCATAGCGATCATCTCGGGGTCGAGCGGCAACAGATGCTCGACGCGAAGCTCCTGATCCACGCGGTTCTTGGCGTGGTGGTAGACAAGCTCGACACGGTCAAGCTCACCGGCACGATACGCATCGCAGATATGAGAGGAGATCATGCGGGCCTGATTGAAATCGGGCTCAGAGGAGTTGCCCTCAAAGTGCATGACAACGTTTGCGCGGTCACGGAAATACGTGGCCGGCTTACGCCCGCACGCGATGATCTCGCATTCGATGCCGTCGTTCGCCCAAGAAGCGGCGAGCTTTTCGGCCGTGCGCTCCACCGTCGTATTGAAACCGCCGGCAAGGCCGCGGTCCGAGGCAATAACGACAATCAGGCCATGCTTGACGCTCTCATGCTTCTGCAGCATGGGATCGGTGCCCGAACAGGAGGCGTCGCCGGCGACCGTCAACATGACGTCGGTCAGCGCCTCCTTATAGGGCTCGGCCTGCTTGGAGCGATCGAGGGCACGACGAATCTTGGCCGTAGAGACCATCTCCATCGTGCGCGTGATCTGCTTGGTCGTGGTAACCGAGGAGATTCGCTTCTTAATGTCGCGAAGGTTGGCCATGGGGCTTAGTTCTCCTCTGATCCAGAAACATCCGAATGGTGCTTGGCCATGAACTGCTGCTTGAAGTCGCCGATGACGCGCAAGAGCTCAGCCTTGGTGTCATCATCGATCTTCTTGGCGCGAACCTTGTCGAGCAGCGAACCAAAGCCATTGTCCATGTACTCGATGAGCTCGGCACGGAAAGGCAGCACGTCGGCGATCTCCAGGTCATCCAGGAAGCCCTCGTTGCCAGCGAACAGCGTAACGATCTGCTCGCCAACCTCAAACGGCTTGTAACGCGGCTGCTTCAGGAGCTCGGTCATGCGAGCACCGTGGGTCAGCTGCTTCTGAGTAGCCTCGTCGAGGTCGGAGCCGAACTGCGTAAAGCCAGCGAGCTCCTGATAGGAAGCGAGGTCCAGACGGAGGTTGCCGGCGACCTGCTTCATGGCCTTGGTCTGCGCATCGCCACCGACGCGGGACACGGAGATACCCACGTCGACTGCCGGGCGCTGACCCTGGAAGAAGAGCTCGGACTGCAGGTAGATCTGACCATCGGTAATGGAAATGACGTTGGTCGGAATGTAGGCCGAGACGTCGCCGTCCTGGGTCTCGATGATCGGCAGTGCCGTCATGGAGCCGTAACCGTTCTTCTTGGACATCTTGACGGCACGCTCGAGCAGACGAGAGTGCAGGTAGAAGATGTCGCCAGGATAGGCCTCGCGTCCAGGCGGACGATGCAGCGTCAGCGACATCTGACGGTAGGCCACAGCCTGCTTGGACAGGTCGTCGTAGATGACGAGCACGTGGCCGCCGGGGTTGGTCTCGCTGGCGGGCTTGCCGTCCTCGCCGTTGTACATAAAGAACTCGCCAATAGCGGCACCGGCCATAGGCGCGATGTACTGCATAGGGGCGGAATCGGCAGCGGTGGCCGAAACGATGATGGTGTAGTCGAGCGCACCGTGCTGAGCGAGGGTCTCGCGGATGTTGGCAACCGTGGAGGCCTTCTGGCCGATGGCGACATAGATGCAGACCATGCCCTTGCCGCGCTGGTTGAGGATAGCGTCGATGGCGATGGCGGTCTTACCGGTCTTACGGTCACCGATGATGAGCTCACGCTGACCGCGGCCAATAGGCACCATGGAGTCGATAGCGAGCAGACCGGTCTGAACCGGCTCGCACACCGGGGTACGATCGATGACGCCGGGAGCCTTGAACTCGATGGGGCGACGGTGCGTAGCGACGATGTCGCCCAGGCCGTCGATGGGCTGGCCGAGCGGATTGACGACGCGGCCGAGCATGGCACGGCTCACGGGGATATCCATAACGCGGCCAGTGGTGCGGCACTCGTCGCCTTCCTTGATGGAGTCGACGGCACCGAACAGAACGGCGCCGACCTCGTCACGGTCAAGGTTCTGGGCAAGGCCGAAGACGGTCTCACCGGTATCGGAGCTCTTGAACTCCAGAAGCTCGCCTGCCATGGCGCTCTTGAGGCCGGAGACGCGCGCGATGCCGTCGCCTACCTCGTCGACCGTTGAAACCTCATGCGTATCGACCGTCGCGGAGAGGCTCGTGAGCTGCTCCTGCAGTTTCTTGGCGATATCCTGGGCATTGAGGGTTTCGGACATTAGGCTTCACCTCCGTACGAATTAGCAGAGTTTGCGAGGGTCTCCTGCGCGATGCGCAGCTGCGTCTTGACGGAAATGTCACGACGCTCGCCGCGGGCCTCGAGCACCAGGCCGCCCACGATAGACGGGTCGACCTGCTCGATAAGGAATACCTTGCGGCCGAAGTCCTGCTCGCATTTCTTAGTGATGGTTTGACGCAGCTCGTCGTCGAGCGGGATCGCCGTGGTGACGGTCACGCCCACTACATCCTCGTCTTCCTCGGCAACATACTTAAAGGCAGCTGCCACCTTGGGAAGAAGGTCGAGCTGGTCGCGCTTGGACATGGTGTCGAGCACGGCGATGATCTCGGGGCTGGCAGAAGCCAAGCGCTCGATCATCTCGAGGTCCTCGAACACATGGTTCTCGGCCTTGGCGGCTTCCAAAAGGGAACGCGCGTAGGTCTCGAGCACCTTGTCCTGATAGCGGCTAGTCGGCATTCAGGCTACCTGCTTCCTGGATGTAGCGCTCGATGAGCTTCTTCTGCTCGGCATCGTCCTCGAGTGCCTCGCCCACGATCTTGGTGGCGACGGCAACGGACAGGTCGGCGATGGAGCTCGCGGCACCGGCGTAGATGGACTTGCGCTCGTCCTCGACGGTCGTATGGGCCTTGGCGATGATCTCCTCGGCCTCCTTGTGAGCAGCCTCGATGATACGGGCACGCTCGGACTCGGCGTCCTTACGGGCCTCGAGAACGATGTCGGCAGCCTGACGACGGGCGTCGGTGACGATCGAGTCGGACTCAGCGCGCTTGGCGATAGCCTCCTGCTTGGTCTTCTCGGCCTCGTCGAGGCTCTCCTCGATCTTCTTGCCGCGCTCCTCCATGGTTTTCATGATGCCCGGCAGGGCGACCTTGGCCAGCACGATCCAGATAATCAGGAAGGCGATAAGCGCCGGGATGAACTCCGCCATCTTAGGGATGAGGATGTCCGCACCGGCGGCGCCGTCCTCGGCGAACGCGGAAACCGGCATGAGCAGCGCGGCCGCGGACGCGGAGAGTGCGATCGCGCTCTTCTGGGATGAAAGATTCATACTTGACGCTCCGTGCTATTTAACGATCAGCGCGACAACGAAGCCGATCAGAGCCAGAGCCTCGCCGAAAGCGGAGCCCATGATGAAGACGGTGAACACGCGGCCCTGGACCTCAGGCTGACGGGCCATAGCACCCGTAGCACCCAGAGCAGACAGGCCGATAGCAAGACCAGCGCCGATAACACCGAGACCGTAACCGATAACTCCCACGATTCCTCCTTTGTCGTGCGTGTCTTATTTCACGCAGGATAACCTTTTTATAACTGCCGGGCTCCATGGGTACGGGCACCGGCGGTTTAACGAATTGCCTTACCTTTAAGGCGCGAACGGAAGACTACTCCTCCTCCGCGACCTCCTCTGCCTCGGAGACATACACGGCGGTAAGGACCGTGAAGACGTAAGCCTGGATGGCGCCGACCACAAGCTCGATCGCATAGATCAGGATGAGAATGGCAAGCCAGGCCAGCGAAGGCAGGGCGCCGACGGCGTGGGCCGCGGAAACCTGCTGAAGCAGCGGCTGCATGAACATGCTCGCCATGATGGCGAACGAGCCCATGACCACGTGTCCTGCGAACATGTTGCAGAACAGACGGACGGCGAGCGTGATGAGGCGCAGGAAGGTCGAGAAAAGCTCGACGACCCACACGAGCACGTTCATCGGGAAGCTCACGCCCTGCGGAGCGAGGCTCTTGATGTAGCCGATCACGCCGTGAGCCTTGCATCCGTAGTAGATGAAGTACACGAAGGCGAAGATGGCGAGCGCGGCGGTGGAGCCGATTGCGCCGGTGCCGGGCTTCATTCCCGGAATCAGGCCGATCATGTTGTTGATCAGGATGAACAGGAAAAGCGAGCACAGGAACGGGAAGTGCTTCTTCCAGTTCTCACCCACGACGCCCTTGCCGATATCGTTCTCGACGTACTCGATGATGTACTCGAAACCGTTGACGAAGAAGCCCTTGGGAACCAGGGTCTGCTTCTTCTTGAACACGGCCAGGACGATCAGGAGCACGATCGTGGAGACGATCAGCCAAAACGAGTACTGCGTGATGCCGCAGCTCAGATCGCCCACGACAGGGGTGGAGCTGAACTCGCTGACCAGATGATTAATCTCATCAGGCAGCTTTTCAAAAATTTCCACGACTTACCTTTCGACCTCATGAGGATCTCGCAGCGCCTTGGCGACGCGAACCGCGCAGGCGGCCATAAAGGCCACGAAGCCGATCGCCTCGCCCAGGAGGAACATGCGAAATGCCTCTCCGAACAACACAAACACAACCAAGGTAAAGACAAGCAACGCGATTGCCGAGACCGCGAGACTCACCATACCCTTGAGCATGTCCGCATTCTGCTTATCGTCAAGAACCGGCTTGAGCGTAAAGACAAACGGAAGGAAGGCAATCGCGCCCGCGATGGCACCTGCAACGATAGCGAGCAGATCGGCTATCTGAAACACTGGCGTCCTCACTTTCCTTTTTTATCGCCTCACAGGACAGTTCCCGCCAAACATTGGTGACTATTGTACGAGCCAATCGCTAAAGTACAACCGAAAAAGCATCGGTTAATACGCACCTGTTCGTTTTCTTAAGACCTTCTTTATGCCGCAGGTACGGTAATACGTTTTTCTCGAACCCCTCAGCGCAAAACGTCCGTTAACAGGAGCGCGCGTGGACGTCTTTTGCTCGCCCGCGCGCACCATTTCTTCGTATTTTCGACGTTAGCCGGTATGGCCCAGAGATTACAGCGTGCCGTAGATGCGGTCGCCGGCGTCGCCCAGGCCGGGAACGATGTAGGCGGCCTCGTTGAGATGGTCGTCGATGGCGCACGTATAAATATGTACGTCGGGGTCCTTTTCGGTCAGTGACTTGAGGCCCTCAGGCGCGGCGACGATGCACAGCATGCGGATGTCCTTGACACCGCGCTCGCGCAGGTAGCTGATGGCCATCTCGGCCGAACCGCCCGTGGCGAGCATGGGGTCGACGACCAGGCAGATGCGCTGGTCGATATCCTTGGGCATCTTGCAGTAATACTCGTGCGGCTCGTGGGTGACCTCGTCGCGCTCCATGCCGATGTGGCCCACGCGAGCGGAGGGCACTAGGTCGAGGATGCCGTCGACCATGCCAAGGCCCGCACGCAGGATGGGCACGATGGCGAGTTTCTTGCCGGCGAGCTGTTTGAACGTGGCAGTAGTGATGGGGGTCTCGACTTCGACGTCTTCCATGGGCAGGTCGCGCATGGCCTCGTAGCCGTCAAAAAGTGCGAGTTCGCGCACGAGCTGGCGGAACTGGTTGGTGCCGGTGTTTTTGTCGCGCAGAATCGACAGCTTGTGCTGGACGAGCGGGTGGTCGACAAGCGTCACACGGGACGCGTCGTAGGTGACGGTCATGGGTTGATTGCCCCTTTCGTTGCGGCCGCAAAACGGCCTTGCTGACAAGGCGCGAAGCAATGTTGCCGCCGCACGCCATGCATTAGTTTAGCGGTTTGTTATATCGAGCAGACCATCACAGCCCTACTGTGCGGTGCTGAGCGAGCGCCTGACTGCATCACGCCAGCCCGCAAGGTTTTGCTCGCGGCGTTCGGCGGACATGTGGGGAAGGAAGGTCCTAACGATCTGGGCATTTTGCTCCAGCTCTTCCAGGTCTTCCCAATAGCCGACGGCAAGACCCGCCAAGTACGCGGCGCCGATTGCCGTGGTCTCCACCGTCTCGCATTGCAGCACGGGGATATCCAGCAGGTCGGCCTGGAATTGCATGATGAACTCGTTGCGCGAGGCACCGCCATCGACAGACAGGCGCTCGATCGAAAGCCCCACGTCCTGCTCCATGGCGCGCAGCACGTCGTAGCTCTGATAGGCCATGGATTCGCAGGCGGCACGTACGATGGTCGCACGGCTCGAGGCACCGGTCAGGCCGCACACGATACCGCGGGCACGCGGGTCCCACCAGGGAGCGCCCAGGCCAGCGAAGGCGGGAACGAAGTAGCAGCCCTCGTTGTCGCTAATCGAAGCGGCGAGTTGTGCCGACTCGCTCACGCTCGAGATGATGCCCATGTTGTTGCGCAGCCAGTTCATGGTGGAACCGGCGGCAAAGATAGAACCCTCGAGCGCATAGCTGATCTTGCCGTCCGCGGCGATACCGATCGTGGAGACCAGACCGTTCTTGGATTCGACGACCTCGTCGCCGGTGTTCATGAGCATAAAGCAACCCGTGCCATAGGTGTTTTTGGTCTGGCCGGGATGGAAGCAGCAGTGGCCGAACAGCGACGCCTGCTGATCGCCCGCCACGCCCATGATGGGCGGCATGTTGGTCATGATGTCGCTCGCGACGCGGCCGTAGTCGCCCGAGCTCCAACGAACCTCGGGCATCATGGAACGTGGAACGTCAAAGAGCGCCAGCAGGTCGTCGTCCCAATCGAGCGTATGGATATTAAAGAGCGCCGTGCGGCTGGCATTGGTGTAGTCGGTGGCAAAGACCTGACTGCCGGTGAGGTTGTAGATGAGCCAGGTATCGATGGTGCCGAACATGAGGTCGCCCGCCGCCGCGCTCTCACGCGCACCGTCGACGTTGTCGAGGATCCACTGCACCTTGGAAGCCGAGAAATACGGATCGAGCGTGAGTCCCGTGCGGGAGCGCACCAGCTCTTCTGCGCCCCGCTCGACCAGGTCGTCGATCAGAGGTGCGGTGCGACGGCATTGCCACACGATGGCGTTATAGATGGGTTGGCCGCTTATGCGGTCCCACACCACCGTGGTCTCGCGCTGGTTGGAGATACCGATGGCGGCGATGCGGTCAGAATGGATGCCGCTCTTAAACTGGACCTCCATCATCACGCCGATCTGGCTGGCAAGCACCTCCATGGGGTCTTGCTCTATCCAACCGGGACGCGGGAAGCTGGTTTTGACACTACGACGTGCCTGCGCGACGATGCAGCCGTACTCGTCGACGATGGTCGCAAGTACCGAGGTGGTGCCGCAGTCGAGCGCCATGATGTAGGAACCGCCAAAGTTAAACGAGGCATCTTCCATGCCCAGGCTGCCCAGATTCAACGACATCGCTTACACCTTTCTATTGCATCGGGTCGGACAGGACCCGTTCGATCTCTGATGCGGGAAGTGCGCCTTGGCGCAGGATCTGGAGCCCGCCGTGCTGGAACGACACGATGGTCGAGGCGTCGCGACACGGGGTCTCGCCGGCGTCGACGGCAACATCGACCCCCTCCAGGATGCGACCTTCGACGGCGGCAAAGCTTGCCGGCGAGGGCGCGCCGTGTGTGTTGGCGCTCGTGCAGGCAAGGGGACTGCCGCAGGCACGGATGAGCGCTTGGACCACGGGAGAGGCCGAAGCGCGCAGGGCCACGGTGTCGTCGGCAGCACGCATAAAGGTCGGCACGCAGGGAGCCGCCTTGACCACGATAGTCAGGGCTCCCGGCCAGCATCGTCGCGCAAGTACGCGGGCATCTTCCGGGATATCCACGCCATAGCGGTCGAGTGCTTCGGCATTATCAACCAGCCAGGCGACCGTTTGGGTGAGCTTGCGCTGCTTGAGGGTAAAGATGCGGCGGTAGCCGGTACCGAGCGCAGGGACCGCGGCGCCATTGACGACAGCCTGCGGATCGCGCGGCCACGATGGGAATTCGCTTGTATCTTGGGGCACGGCGTCCGAGAAGGCGTTGACTGCCACGGCGACACCGTAGACGGTCTCGGTCGGGATCAAGGCCAGACCGCCGCGGCCGAGCACCTCGGCCGTGCGCTCGACGGCGAGCCGATGCGGCTCGCGCGTTCCCTCGTATACCCGATAGACCGTCTGCATGTGTATGCCAGCCCCTTACGCTCTGGTGAAAGTTTGTTTACTGAGGGGCATTCTCGCACGAAACGTTCAACCTATTTGGCCAGAGTGCATGTTGGTTTGGTGAGCGGCTCTAGTAGTCGGTGAAAGTGAGGGGGTTATTGGAAGGCTACAGACTTCTTTGGTCTTCCGGCGTGACGTTCTTGGGCGGCGTAGCGCTCGATGCTGTCTATCGTTATCATCCGACGGCCATCGACGAGTTCAACATCGAGCTTTCCGGCTTTGACCAGCGCGGTAATCCGCGGAGCGGAGACTTTGAGGTCCAGCGCCGCGTCTTTAAATGTTCGGCACGCCGCTTCCCGAGCGTCCTCGTAGTCGATTTCGACTGAAAGGGCCACGACCTCGGCCGAACGTTCGTACCCTGCCGGAGTCAAACCGTTGTTGAGGTCGTCGGCCAAAAACGCCATCAGCGCCTCGGTGGCATGGGCAATCGCTTCTTCGCGCGTATCGCCATCGGTAAAAGCGCCGGGAATCTGCGGGAAGCTGGCGCAGTACCCGTCGTCTTCTTTTATGAGAACGCAGTCATAGGTAAATCGCTGCCTCATTTTGCCTCCAACTACCATCCAGCTTGGCGACGAATACTTGCCCACGTGCCCTTCTTTGGTCGATCACCACCAGAGCCGTTCACGGTGACAACACGGTCGCCAGAAACATACTTAGCATGACTACCGACTTGCGCGACCTTCACGAATCCATCGTGCTTGAGTAGGGCAATGATTTCCCGAAAGGTAGGAGGTTGCATGGGCCGACCTCTTTCAGCCGTCCTAATTATAAACTAGTTTATAATTTTTGCTAACCAGTTAATAAATATTACTGGCGCTGTTTGGGCTCGGTGACGATGGCTCGAACGATGCGGGGACGATCGGTGAGGTCGTGGACGATACGCACGTCCGAAAGGCCTGCTTGACGACAGAGCTCGGCCGCGGCGTCGAGCGCGCCCTCGTAGAGCTCGCAGGCAAACAGGCCGCCGGCACGCAGCATGTAGGGCGCCGCGTTGAGCAGGCGGCGGAAGATATCGAGACCGTCGGCACCGCCCTCGAGCGCCAGATCGGGCTCAAAGTCCTTGACCTCATGCGGCAGCGAGCGCATGACATCGGTGGGGATGTAGGGCGGGTTGGAGACGAGTACGTCAAAGGTGCCCCACTCTTCGCGGGGAATGGAGCTCACCAGGTTTGTGAGGCTGAAGGCGACCTCGTCGGACGTGAGGCCAAGCGCATCGCGGTTTTTGGTAGCAAGGTCGATGGCGCGCGGCTCGATATCGGTAGCAGTGCAGGTAACGTGCCCGCGGCGCTCCCAGGCAAGGGAGAGCGAAATGCAGCCCGTGCCGCAGCCGACCTCGAGAACGCGGGCAGTGCGGGGCTCGGCTGGGGCAGATACGTTGGCCTCGGCGGCATCTTGCGCGGGAGTCGCCTGTTGGTCGTTGTCCTCAATGGCGATGCCGTATTCGTCGAGCTCGGGCTCGGGGGTTTCCATGGCCTCTGCTTCTGCCGCTTCGGCTTCTGCTGCCTGCGCGGCGGCTTCCTCGGCCTCGCGGTCGGCCAGTTCCTCGGCATAGGCGCGGCTGCCGAGCACGTCGCTACCCAGCGCAGCCTCATCGGCGGCCGTCAGGTTGGCGGCACGGCGCTCGGCGGCCGCGCGTTCGTCTGCCAGCGCGGCCTCAGCCTTGCGTGCCTCCTCGACCTCATCGTTCCAAGGCAGCTCAACACGCTGACGGGCAGCAGCCTCGGGGCTCAGCACCTCGGCATCCAGATAATTGAGGACTTCCTCGACGAGCATCTCGGTCTCGGGACGCGGAATGAGCACGCCGGGGGCGCACGTGACGTCGATCATGCGAAACTGCGTGCTGCCGGTGATGTACTGCAGCGGTTCACCTTTAGCGCGACGAACAACGGCCGCGTGCATGGTCTCGAGCTGAGCCGCGTTAAGCGTCTCGTCCATGCGCATATATAAGTCGATGCGTGCCAAACCCGTGGCAGCGCAGAGCAGCCACTCGGCAGAAAGACGGGGGTGCTCCTCGCCGCGCTCGGCCAGGTACTCCTTGGTCCACTCGAGACAACGCTTGATGGTCCAAATCTCGTTTGCCATGGGGCCCTCCCCTCTTAAGCGCCGGACGGCGCGCGAATGTCGGAGCAGATTGTACGCGAGGGCGGCACGCGGCAAGGGACGATTGGAAGCGATTATCGAGAATCAGCCCAGAATTTTGCTTGAATCGCAATCGAAGTGTTCATTCGTCGACGTCTAAATCTGCATCCGTCAAGCTTTTGGCAAGGTTGCCCCAAAACTGACCAATATCTAACCAAGAACTTGCCAAATCACTTGACGCGCGACGCATCAAAAATCGCCCCGCGACTTCTTGGACGATTTTTTGAGCATTATTTTCGATAGCAGATGAATGCCGCTAATTTCTTTGAGCAGGTAGCCGGCTTAATGGCCATCAAAGCCGATTAAATAACATCTCAAAGCAATGTGCCCAACCTAGTCATTTAAGAACGTCCCCAATGACTACATCCAAGGCGCCGCAGGTTGAGCATACCGCAGCCGGAGCAAGGCAGCGCCGCAGGTAGAGAACGGACAGCGAGCGGGTCGCATTTGAGACAAGGCGACGTGAAACGAAAGGGCGCTGACCTTCTGGTCGCGCCCTTGAAGTTGAACGTCA
>UQHZ01000026.1 GCA_900541055.1 uncultured Collinsella sp. | reverse complement strand
CGGCCCTGCCGGGGCGCGAGGCGTAGGGACTACCCACACGAACTCACGAAGGCTCCTATTTTCTCCGAAGAAAGAGTCGGATAATGAAGAATAGAATTAAAAAAGGTGCCAGATATAACGCAAGTATAAAGGCTAATCCAACGAGACCTTGCAATAATGGCATAACTCCTCCCAGACACGAGATTTTGGTATTTGTTCCCATCTTATTCTGAATTGGACCAAATAGTTCCTAGCCACAAAACTACTCGTCAACTGGATCGCACCAATCTGCTGGCAAAACACAGCTTGATTCTTTATCGACATAGCACCAATCCGCAACAGGGCACTCGGCGATGTCGTAAAAATTGCATATATCAACTCCAAGACAACAAGGCTCAACGGGAGGATGTTCATTTGAACCAACAGGATGGATATGCTTCATAACAGCTCCTCACCTTAATCCAATTAGAGACTACGTTTGATCAATGCCACAGTGATCTACAACGCAGATGCTGCCGCCATCCATGTCATAGTCGCAGTAATCGTATGCACCACAGCCATCTGCTTTATCATAAACAGTACAGATGTCAGTAATGCCCAAGAGGCAGTCAAAAGACATCGGCTTCACGCCTGCCTCGTCGCCACTTCCTGGATTAATCGGATGAATATGCTTCACGACTACCTCCCTTTGAGTGCAGAAAAACCTCAATATTGTGTATAACAAACCAAGATGTCTAGTTCACCATATTTCTAGAATGGTTTCGGCGAACGTAGCAATAAGCTTCGCAGACGGTAATCAGAAGAACGAACACCTCCACAATGGTGACAGCAATGCGCTGAACCGCTTATTCCGATACAGTAGCTTCTCGTTGATTTTTCTCCTGCGAAGATGAGTGGCGGGAAATAAGGTCAAAAGCCATCTCGTAGCACATTTTTCTATATTCACATGATGCAGGGTGTAGACTCTTGGGCAAGTAGCCGTGCTCGTCTGCAGCCTCCCAGCTACAGCCCCCACCACAGAAAGACCGAGCCCAACAGTCCGTACAGTCAATTCTTTTTTCGACACCCTGACTCCAGTTTTCAATATACCTAGTTTCGTCAATTCCGGTGACGATGTTGCCCATTTTGAATCGCATCATCCCGACAAACCTGTGACAGGGGTATACGTCCCCTTCGGGAGTCACGGAAATAAAACGCCTGCCAGCCCCGCATCCGACAAAGGCGATCCTGTTGCTCATAATCAAATCAACTGCAGTTTTCAATGTTCTAAACAAGGGCTTTTCCCCTTGATCAATCTGTTTGAGATATTGATCCGCCAAATCTATTAGGCCCGCCCTGATTTTGTTTAATGAGTGTTCGTCGAGTTTGATATTCTCATCGAATGAGCTCACGGGCGAGAAGTAAATCCTTCTGAAGCCCATCTCTTTAAACTGAAGATAGTCTTCAACAAGGTTACAGTTATTATTTGTTAAGGTCGCTCTTGCGCCGAAGGGGAACGACTCGGAAAAACGACGAACGTTTTTGTCGATATCGGAGAAAGAGCCGCCTCCCGTCTTGTACGGGCGCGATGCATCGTGCTTGCATCCTGTACCATCGAGACTAATCAGAACAGAAAACCCGTGCTCCTTGAAAGAATTCACAGCAGTGTCATTCAAAAGCGTTCCGTTGGTCGTAATAGAATAGGTAAAGTTTCTATTGGGGTATATTCTTTTTGAATAGTCGACCGTTTTCCATATCAGCGGCTCGTTAATCATGGGTTCCCCACCAAAAAAGACGATCGCAAGCGTTTCGTTTTCCGATGAACTTGCGACGAGGTAGTCGACCGCCTTGAAGGCTATCTCGTCTGTCATCAGCAGAGGAGACGTTCCATAATCTCCTTTACCGGCAAAACAGTAACTACAACCAAGGTTGCATGCATGTGAAACGTGGAGTTCGATGGATCTAAGTTTTCGAGGCGTGTCTTTTGTTAAGAAAGTCCGCTCAGACAATCGTTGATACTCATCAATGTCGTCTTCAAGTTCTGCTATGGTCGTTTGGTCGTAGCCTTTCGCAGCAAGTGACTTTGTTAGCAACTTCGAGTTGACCGTTCTTCCCGATGCTTCAAATATGCGAAGCGCATCTTCTGATGCTTGGTCAACCTGAAAGCAATTGCGAGTGACCTCATCGAAGCAGTAACGACGATCACTTACTGAGAAAAAATGCATACGTTCCTCAATTTCATGCTGGACTGGCACTAACCTTGTTTATTGTTGCGCAGCTATAAAAAACCACCAGCGGGGATTCGGTGTGCGGCCCAATCGGACTCCCAAAAGGTTCTATTTGAGACTGGCAAGCTTTGTGTTGTTGGCACTTCGACAGCGCTCTTTATTCCAACATGGAGCCTCGCAGTTTGAGTCGACTTGCCTCTGGAAGGTCCGATCTTAACTTGATTTAGGATGAAAACAGATTACAGGCGCGCTCCTCTAGAAAGAAAGGAAACCAATCGCCGCCTTTCACCAGGAAAGTTTTTATAGCCCACCTCGAGCAAAATGAAAGATGCGAGAGCGATTGGGGAACAACGCGAATCTCCCCTTTTGGGTGGGAGCGAGCCTTCAGCCACCGGCGAACGGCTCGCCCTGGTCAGAATCTGGAAGTGGTGCCGGGCCGCTTGGGCCTCCCCGGTGACTTCGTGGGGCTTACCTGCCTGACGTCGAGGAGTACATCCGCAAGATTCGTTCCCTATGCCGTTTGCTCTCACGCCCGCCTTAGTTCCAAGTCGGGCGAGCCGCCGCGCTCATGCGACCCGTGGCGGCGACACGTCGACGCCGCGCTTGCTGAGCACATCTTCGGTCGCGGGCGAGCACGAGGTCGCGCCGGCGCATCCGCTGGGACTGCTGTGCGTGCAAAACGGCTACGTGGTGAGCGTCCCGCGCTGGATTCAGCCGAGTGAGGAAGGCGTTGAGATCGGCGCGCTGGCAACGGGGGAGGGCGGCATCACCGACGACGTCTCGGCCCGCCATGCCCATATCTGGTGCGACGAGTCTGGCGCATGGTTTGTCGAGGACCTGTCGTCCACTAACGGCACCGTGGTGGTAAACGGGGCCACGAGTGTGTGTATTCAAGTAGAGCCCGGCCGCTCCGCCCAGCTCAACCCCGGCGACGAGCTCAAACTCGGCGAATCCACCACCTACGCCATCCTGCTCGGCGCCCTCTAGCCGGCAGTTAGGGACGTTCCTTTCCTGCCGGTACTTGGGGACACTCCTTGGCGCGTCAGAGCCAGTCGTCCGGGGATGGAGGGACCATTCTGGCCTTTGGCGGTCACCCGAGGTAAACCTTTACCGCCCGCCTATATTTGTCGAAATTACACTTGACGGCGGGGTACAATAAACCCGCATGCGGATTTCCGTTGCGGGCGCTTCCCATCGCCGGGGCGTGCCCGGGAGCATCCGGCATGCGGCCTTTGCGGCGCTCGGTCATGTGCAAGACGGGTAGCTGGGCCTGTGGAGCGCGTGCAGCCCTCCTCGCCTTGGCATGCCTTCTCTCCACGCCATGTACCTGCTGCTGAGTCCGCCTGCCAGATGATTGGAAGCAACAACGAAAATCCCATCACGCCAATATCCCGGCGATCGCCGGGGCCTGTATACCTATATGAGAGGAGAGGGGTATATGGCGCGTAAGTTTAAGTCTATGGACGGCAACGAGGCGGCCGCATATGTTTCGTATGCGTACACCGAGGTAGCGGGAATCTATCCCATTACGCCGTCCAGCCCGATGGCCGACCATGTCGACCAGTGGGCGGCCCAGGGTCGCAAGAATATCTTCGGCACCCCGGTCAAGGTCGTCGAGATGGAGTCCGAGGCAGGTGCAGCCGGTACCGTTCACGGTTCGCTGGGCGCCGGTGCTCTGACCACCACCTACACGGCTTCTCAGGGTCTGCTCCTGATGATCCCGAACATGTACAAGATCGCGGGCGAGCAGCTCCCGGGCGTCTTCCACGTCTCCGCGCGTTGCGTCGCTTCCCACGCCCTGAACATCTTTGGCGATCACTCCGACGTCATGGCCTGCCGCCAGACCGGTTTCGCCATGCTCGCCGAGGGCAACGTCCAGGAGGTCATGGACCTCTCGCCGGTGGCTCACCTTGCCGCCATCGAGGGTAAGACCCCGTTCCTTAACTTCTTCGACGGCTTCCGCACCAGCCACGAGATCCAGAAGGTCGCCATGTGGGACTACAAGGATCTGGCCGAGATGTGCGACATGGACGCCGTCCAGGCTTTCCGCGACCACGCGCTCAACCCTGAGCACCCGCACACCCGCGGCAGCCACGAGAACGGCGATATCTTCTTCCAGAACCGTGAGGCCTGCAACAAGGTCTACGACGAGCTTCCCGCCGTCGTCGAGGGCTACATGAAGAAGATCAACGAGAAGCTCGGCACCGATTACGGCCTGTTCAACTACTACGGCGCTCCCGATGCCGACCGCGTCGTCGTGTGCATGGGCTCCTTCTGCGACGTGCTCGAGGAAGTCATCGACTACCTCAACGCCCACGGCGAGAAGGTCGGCCTGGTCAAGGTCCGTCTGTTCCGTCCGTTCTCCATCAAGCACTTCGTCGACGTTCTCCCCGAGACCGTCCAGAAGATCGCCGTCATGGACCGTACCAAGGAGCCGGGTTCCATCGGCGAGCCGCTCTACCAGGACGTCGTCTCCGCTCTCTACGAGGCCGGCAAGACGGGCATCAAGGTCGTCGGCGGCCGTTATGGCCTGGGCAGCAAGGACACGCCTCCCGCGTCCGCGTTCGCTGTCTTCGAGGAGCTCAAGAAGGACGAGCCCAAGCGCGAGTTCACCATCGGCATTGTCGATGACGTGACCAACCTGAGCCTGCCCGAGGCCGAGGATGCGCCCAACACCGCAGCCCCCGGCACCATCGAGTGCAAGTTCTGGGGTCTGGGTGGCGACGGTACCGTCGGCGCCAACAAGAACTCGATCAAGATCATCGGCGACCACACCGACAAGTACGTCCAGGCCTACTTCCAGTACGACTCCAAGAAGACCGGCGGCGTCACCGTCTCGCACCTGCGCTTCGGTGATTCCCCGATTCGCTCGCCGTACTACGTGACCAAGGCCGACTTTGTCGCCTGCCATAACCCCAGCTACATCGTTAAGGGCTTCAAGATGGTCCGCGACGTCAAGCCGGGCGGCACCTTCCTGGTCAACTGCCAGTGGAGCGACGAGGAATTCGCCGAGCACATGCCCGCCGTGGCCAAGCGCTACATCGCGAACAACAACGTCAACGTCTACCTGATCGACGCTATCGACCTGGCCGCTAAGGTCGGCATGGGCAAGCGCACCAACACGGTGCTCCAGTCCGCCTTCTTCGCGCTGGCCAAGGTCCTGCCCGCCGAGGACGCCCTGCAGTACATGAAGGACGCGGCTACCAAGTCCTACATGAAGAAGGGCCAGGCTATCGTCGACGCCAACCACAAGGCCATCGATGCCGGCGCTACCGCCTTCCGTAAGTTCGAGGTTCCGGCCGACTGGGCTACCGCCGAGGATGCCGCTCCCGTCGAGCTCTCCGAGGAGACCAAGTCCGCTATCGCCCAGCAGGTCAAGAACCTGCTCGAGCCCATCGATCGCATGGACGGCGAAAGCCTGCCTGTTTCCGCCTTCGTCGATTGCGCCGACGGCCAGTTTGAGCTGGGCGCCTCCGCATACGAGAAGCGCGGCGTCGCCGTGGTCGTTCCCCACTGGGACGAGACCAAGTGCATCCAGTGCAACCAGTGCGCCTATGTGTGTCCGCATGCCACCATCCGTCCGTTCGCGATGACCGAGGACGAGGCTGCCGCCGCGCCCGAGGCTACCCGCACGCTCGACGCCATGGGCCCCAAGGCCAAGGGCATGAAGTTCACCATGGCCGTGTCCCCGCTCGACTGCATGGGTTGCACCAACTGCGTCAAGGTTTGCCCCAAGGGCGCCCTCGAGATGGTTCCCACCGAGCAGGAGATGGACCAGCAGCCCGTTTGGGACTACATGGTCGAGAACGTCTCCGAGAAGAAGGAGCTCATCGCGGCCAACGTCAAGGGCAGCCAGTTTAAGCAGCCCTACCTGGAGTTCTCCGGCTCCTGCGCCGGCTGCGCCGAGACCGCCTATGCACGTCTGGTGACCCAGGTCGCCGGCGACCGCATGTTCATTTCCAACGCCACCGGCTGCTCCTCCATTTGGGGCAACCCCGCTGCCACCGCTCCTTACTGCAAGGACAAGGACGGTCACGGCCCGGCGTGGAACAACTCCCTGTTCGAGGACAATGCCGAGCACGGTCTGGGCATGGCCGTTGGCTACGAGGCCGTTCAGAAGAAGCTGATCGCTGCTACGCAGGAGATCATCGCCGCTGACGGTCCGTCCGACGAGCTCAAGGCCGCCGGTCAGGCTTGGATCGACTCCGTCAACGACGCCGAGGCCTCTAAGATCGCTGCCGCCGCCTACGTTGCCGAGCTCGAGAAGTGCGGCTGCGACGCCTCCAAGGCGATCCTCGCCGACAAGGCTTACCTCACCAAGAAGTCCTTCTGGATCTTCGGCGGCGACGGTTGGGCCTACGACATCGGCTTCGGTGGCCTGGACCACGTCCTGGCTTCCGGCCACAACGTCAACGTCTTCGTCTTCGACACCGAGGTCTACTCCAACACCGGCGGTCAGGCCTCCAAGGCCTCGAACCTGGGCCAGGTCGCTCAGTTCGCCGCTGCCGGTAAGGTGACCAAGAAGAAGTCCCTGGCCGAGATCGCTATGAGCTATGGCTACGTCTACGTGGCGCAGGTCGCCATGGGCGCCAACCCGGCTCAGACCCTCAAGGCCATCCATGAGGCCGAGGCCTACGACGGCCCGTCCCTCATCATCGGCTACAGCCCCTGCGAGATGCACTCCATCAAGAAGGGCGGCATGCAGAACTGCCAGGCCGAGATGAAGAAGGCTGTCGAGTGCGGTTACTGGAACCTCTTCCGCTTCAACCCCGAGGCTGCTGCCGGTAAGAAGTTCTCGCTCGATTCCAAGGAGCCCGCGGGCGGCTATCAGGAGTTCCTGATGAACGAGGCCCGTTACGCTTCGCTGACGCGTTCCTTCCCCGAGCGCGCCGAGGAGCTCTTCAAGGAGAACGAGCAGGCCGCTATGGACCGCTACGCTCACCTGCTGAAGCTCAAGACGGTGTACAACGAGGCCTAGGTCTCCCACCGCAGGATCTGAGGGCTGACCTTCGCGGACGCCCTCGGACATGAAAGAACCCCCGCTGCGCACTACGTGCGGCGGGGGTTCTTTCGTCCTGCGGAGTGTCCGCGAAGGTCAGCCCTCAGATCCTGCTACGACTACGTCCTCGGATTGTGTGGGCGGATGAAGGACGTAGTTGGCGGGTATTCCGTCCCTTTCGCTGTTTCGCGGCTTTGCCGCGAAACCTCGCGCCACTTTGGGGATGGATGGGGGACTTGGCTGTTGCCGCCTTTTCGGAGCTCTTCTTTATTCCTTATGCTGGATGAAAAGCCCCTTGTTTTTGCAGGGGTGCATACTCGACTTATATGTGCATAGAATCTCGTATAGTGCGAGTAAGATATTGCGCTGTCTGTTTTGTGTTTAGCAGAGATGTAGTTTGCATAATCCGACATAATCCTCGCTTCATTTAAATAAAGTCGCACGTAAATTACGTAGATATGTCTGAGCTGGAGTTCTGTACGCTGAGCGGATAAAAACGACCGTTCACCGTTCCGCTATTTTCAAAATGAATAAAATGAGCGATAAAGAGAATATAAACCTTAATAAACTCGCGTATCGCACGGACGCGGGTTATTAATGGGTTGTAGGCCTTTTACAGAAAGGATTCCAGCAATGTCTAAGCCTCTTGGCAAGCCCGATCGTATTGTCGTCGCCCTTGGCGGCAACGCCCTCGGCAACAACCCCGTCGAGCAGATCGAGGCCGTGAGCAACACCGCCCACGCTCTCCTCGGTCTCATCGAGCAGGGCAATGAGATCATCATCACCCACGGCAACGGCCCGCAGGTCGGCATGATCCAGAACGCCTTCGCCGCTGCCCACGATGCCATCGGTACCCCCGAGATGCCGCTGCCCGAGTGCGGCGCCATGTCCCAGGGCTACATTGGTTATCACCTGCAGCAGGGCATCGGCCGCGAGATGCACAAGCGCTATAAGCGTTGGCACGCCGCCACCGTCGTCACCCAGATCGAGTGCGATCCGGATGATCCCGCGTTCAAGAACCCGACCAAGCCGATCGGACCCTTCTACACCGAGGAGCAGGCCAAGGAGTTCATGGCCGAGGATCCCTCCAAGGTCTTCGTCGAGGATTCCGGCCGCGGCTGGCGTCGCGTCGTCGCTTCCCCCGATCCCAAGAAGATCGTCGAGGCTGACTCCATCCTCAACCTGCTCGACAACGAGTTCATCGTCATCGCCTGCGGTGGCGGCGGCATCCCCGTCGTCCGCGACTACGAGAACAAGGGCTGCTACAAGGGCGTTCCCGCCGTCATCGACAAGGACCTGGGCGGCGAGCTGCTGGCCGAGGACTGCGACGCCGACGTTCTGTTCCTGCTGACCGCCGTTGAGCATGTCGCCATCAACTTTGGCAAGCCCAACCAGGAGGAGCTCGAGGACCTCACCGCCGACGAGGCCGAGCGTCTGGCCGACGAGGGTCAGTTCGGCAAGGGTTCCATGGAGCCCAAGGTCCGCGCTGCCATCAAGTTCGCCCGTTCCCGCAAGGGCCGCACCTGCATCATCGGTGCTCTGGACAAGGCCGCCGAGACCATGGCCGGCCTCTCCGGTACCCGCATCCACGAGTAGTCTCTACTCTGTTGCCTCTCTCGTGGGCGCCAGGCAAAGCGCCCACAAACTAGCCTCTCTTCATGAGCCCCGCAGTCCGCTCCGACTGCGGGGCTTTTGCTATTGAGGTGGCTGTTCATGAGAAGCGCTGAAGACCGCGGAAACCTGGCACTTGGGGACGTTCCTTTCCTGCCGACAGCTTGGGACAGTCCTTTTCGACAGCGCGAGCGGTCGTCTGCAAAGACCGTCCCCATTGGCTGGTCATTTAAGTCTGTCCCCAATGACTAGTAGTAGGCCCACATGGCTTCGATTTCGTTGAGGACTTCTACGACGCCCCAGCGGCGGGCGCTGCGGCTTTGCGAGTTGGGGTCGTAGACACCGATCTGGTCGGCGTCGTCAATCCCGTAGAGCACGATGTAATGACCAACGTTGGTAAACGTGCCGGGACGCACGGCGGCGATTACGGGAGCACCCGAGCGCAAGGCCTGGGCCATCGAGTCTCGATTGTTGTAGAGCTGCGTCCCGTTAAGCCCCAGCTGCCATGCGCCGCTGGTCATAAACGACCACTCGGTGGCACCGGTGGGCGCATAGTTGCCCGCCTCGGAAAGGGCGCACATGTCGACTGGTGTCATATCGGTGTGGCCGGTCTTATAGATGTAGACCATGGTAAGACAGGTGGGGCCGCAGGCATTTTGACGGATGGTGCCGCCGGCGTAGGGCAGCTCCGACCATGCCGGATCGATCTGATAGATATGGGGCATGGTGCCGGCTTGCCATTGCGAGCGCGGGGTCGAAAACGCAAACGAGTAGCCGGGCGCAACCGGGGCCTTGAGCAGCTTGTCCTCGGCGGCGGGCTCCAGGCCGGCAGAGCCATGCGAGGCACACGACCCCAGATACACAAAGGCCAGACATGCCATGATGGAACACAGGACAAGACAGAGACGATGAATCCGCGGATTGACGGCCCTGACACGTCCCGTCGGTCGTGGCTGCTTTGCGCTGCGTCCGCCGCGAGGCTTCGAAAAGAAACGGCTGATGTGATTGTCAGACTTTCGTCGATCGTTTTTCTGCCGCCGAGGCACTTCGGCCCGGCGTTGACGGGTGTCCGAGTATGGGCGATCAGCCTGACGCGCGCTGGCATTCTGCGGCATAGACGACGAGGGGCGATCCTGCGGACGCTGCGGGTTCTGCGGCCCGTCGCTGTCAGAAACACTCCTAGATGTTGGCGTGGTACGCCCGGCAAGGCGAACGCTTCGCTGCCGTTCGCCGTCGTTGTATCCGTATGCCATTTGTACCGCCTCGTCTCATGTATAACCCGTCCATCCTACAAAAAAGACGTGCAGCAAATGAGTGCGTGCAACAAAAGTTCGATAAACGGCACGAACAGGGTGGACTTGGCACCATAAAGCGACGTCCTCCGCGAGCGATCGAATCGCGTCATCAAAACAGACGCTCGCAACGAGTGGCGCCCCTCGCCGTTCGTCCCAAAAACGGCGCCGCTCGTTTTGCAGTTCTGCCTTCGGTCGAGCTACAAGCGGCGCTGCTGTGCCAAGGCCGTATCTTAAAGCCACGAAATAAAAGCGCGCGGCAAAACAGACCGCGCAAGGGGTGACGTCAAGGGGCGTCAAAAAGGAAAGGAGGGGAACAATGGCGGACAAGAACGCAGAAGTTGCAGTCGAGGATAACGGCGGCATGAAGAAAACGCTCTCGCTCTGGAACTTCTTCACCATCGGCTTCGGTGCCATCATCGGTACCGGTTGGGTTCTGCAGGTCGGCGACTGGATGGTCGTGGGCGGCGGTCCCGTTCCCGCTATGATCGCATTCCTCTTGGGTGCAATCTTCCTCGTGCCCGTCGGAGCTGTTTTCGGTGAGCTCACGGCTGCTATCCCCATTTCGGGTGGCATCGTCGAGTATGTCGATCGTAGCTTTGGCCGTACGCTGAGCTACATCACCGGATGGCTTTTGGCCCTGGGCAACGGCATCCTGTGCCCGTGGGAGGCCATCGCCATTTCGACCCTCGTGTCCGAGATGTTCGGCAGCCTGCCCGGCCTTGAGTGGCTGCGCGCCATCAAGCTCTACACCATCCTGGGGGCCGACGTTTACCTGTTCCCGACGCTGATCGCGCTCGGCTTTGCAGTCTACGTCATCTTCCTTAACTTCCGCGGTGCCAGCTCGGCTGCCAAGCTCCAGGCCTTCCTGACCAAGGCTCTGCTCTGCGGCATGCTGCTCGCCATGGGCGTCTCGCTGTTCACCGGCTCGCCGGACAACGCCATGCCCGTGTTCTCCCAGGTCACCGGCGCTGGCGGCGGCAAGGCCGCTACCGAGAGCACCAGCCTGTTTGCCGGCATCGTGTCGGTCCTGGTTCTGACCCCGTTCTTCTACGCCGGCTTCGACACCATTCCTCAGCAGGCTGAGGAAGCAGCCGAGGGCCTTAACTGGAACAAGTTCGGCAAGATCATCTCCCTGGCCCTGCTGGCCGCCGGCGGCTTCTACATGGTCTGCATTTACTCGTTCGGCACTATCCTTGACTGGCACGAGTTTGTTAAGAGCCCGGTTCCCGCGCTTGCCTGCCTCAAGGGCATCAACATGCTCCTGTACCTGGCCATGCTCGTCATCGCTACGCTTGGACCCATGGGTCCGATGAACTCCTTCTACGGCGCCACGAGCCGCATCATGCTCGCCATGGGCCGCAAGGGCCAGCTGCCCGAGCAGTTCGCCGAGGTCGACCCCAAGTCCGGCGCTCCCAAGCTCGCCTGCGTCGTTCTGGGCGCCATCACCGTCGTCGGTCCGTTCCTGGGCAAGAACATGCTCATCCCTCTGACCAACGTGTCGGCTCTCGCCTTCATCTTCTCCTGCGGCATGGTCGCCCTCGCTTGCCTGCGCATGCGCTTCACCGAGCCCGACCTGCCTCGTCCCTACGAGGTGCCCGGCGGCAAGTTTGGCATCGGCCTCGCTATCGCTGCCTGCGCCATCATCATCGGCCTGCTCGTGATTCCGTTCTCTCCCGCCTCCCTCAACATGGTGGAGTGGAGCATCGTGATCGGCTGGCTGGCCGTCGGCCTGGCTCTCATGGCCTTCACCAATTCCCGCAAAAAGTAACGCCGAGCCGGGGCGGATCAGGTGCGCGGGACCCTCTCTTCCGCGCACCGAACCCGGCACCACTTGGGTAGCTTTGTGAGGCCTTAACCCAACGCGGCCTCGCCCACTATATGGATCCATAAGGAGGAACCATGTCCACTAAGTATGCAATCGTTGGCGGCAAGCTCATCGACGGTACCGGTGCCGAGCCGGTCGAGAACTCCCTCGTTCTCGTCGACGACAACGGCAAGATCGAGTACGCCGGCGCCATGCAGGACCTTCCCGAGGGCGTTGAGGTCATCGACGCCGCCGGCAAGACCGTCCTTCCCGGCCTGATCGACACCCACCTGCACTTCTCGGGCAACTTGACCGACGATGACACCGACTGGGTCATGCAGCCGCTCCTCGAGAAGCAGGCCGTCGCCGTCAAGCAGGCCTACGACTGCCTCACCCACGGCCTCACCACCGTCTGCGAGATCGGCCGCTTTGGTATCCAGATCCGTGACTGCATCGACAAGGGCGTCTTCAAGGGCCCGCGCGTTCTGGCCACCGGCCTTGGCTTCTGCCGCGTTGCCGGCCACGGCGACTCCCACCACTGCAGCCAGGAGCTCAACAAGGAATCGCACCCCTGGGGCGATCAGGTCGACGGTCCTTGGGATCTGCGCAAGGCCGTCCGCCGTCGCCTGCGCGAGAACCCCGATGCCATCAAGATCTGGGCTACCGGTGGCGGCATCTGGCGCTGGGACTCCGGCCGCGACCAGCACTACTGCTCCGAGGAGATTCAGGCCGTGGTCGAAGAGGCAAAGATGGTCGGCATCCCCGTGTGGAGCCACTGCTACAACAACCACGCCGCTGCCTACGATTCCGTTCGCTTTGGCTGCGAGCAGCTGATTCACGGCTTCGATATCGATGAGCGCACCATGGACCTCATGGCCGAGCAGGGCACCTTCTTCACTCCGACGATCGCCTTCCTGCCCACCTGGTACGCCACCTATCCGCCCGTCTACGTTCCCGAGCTGCACGACAAGTACGAGGGCACTCTGGTCGAGAAGGAGCTGCAGCGCAACTACGACTGCCTGCGCGAGGCCAAGAAGCGCGGCGTCGTCATGACGATCGGCTCCGACTCCTTCTCCTTCGTCACCCCGTACGGCACTTGCTCCATCGAGGAGATGTACGAGTTCGTCGACAAGATCGGCTTCACTCCGGTCGAGACCATCACCTGCGCCACCCTCAACGGTGCCAAGATGTGCCACATCGAGGACGAGACCGGTTCCATCGAGGCCGGCAAGTGCGCCGACCTGCTGGTCGTCAACGGTGACGTCGCCGCCGACATCCACGTGCTCAACACCGACAACATGGACGTCATCATGAAGGACGGCTGGATTGTCGAGGGCGGCACCTTCGGCGAGGCAAACAAGTACAGCGCCTAAGCTACCGTTCATCGATGGCTTGATGTAAAACACAGTATTTGATTGCATAATGCAATGGAGAGGGTCGCTTGCGGCCCTCTTTATTGCTATGGGGTGCGTCGGTAAGAAGGAGATGACGGTGGATCTCAATAGGCTGATTCTGGGCAAGAGCTACAACTCTACCAAGGTCTTTCGTACCGCTCAGCATGTGGTTCAAGCCATCTTGCTCGGTATTGTCGTTCCGCTGCTTATCCTGCTGCTCATCTGGGATCTAACCGATAATCCCAATCTCGTTCCGGCCGTTGTCGTCATTGCCGGCTTGGTCATGCTGTGCTTCTTCTTCTCGTACGTCTTTGTCGTTCCCGACGACCTCACATCGAGCGCAACCGACCGCACGCTCGCCATCGCTTCAAAAATATTCGCCTACACGTCGCGCGGCCTTACGCCCGAAGCTGCCCTGGGCGCCTCTAAGATCATCCTGTCCGAAACTATCGCCTCTGCCATCTGCTTTACCGACGGCAAGCAGGTGTTGGCAAGCTGGGGCGAGGACTCGGCAAAATGCCCCGCGGGCACCCCGGTGGTGCTGCGGACTACGCTCAACGTGATCAACAGCGGTGAGCAAAGCGTGTTCTCGCGCGATGCCTCGACCGAGACAGGTGGCTACTTTCCGCGCCTGCGCGCCGGTATTGTCGCACCGCTTACCGTGCGCGGGCATTGCGTGGGCACGCTCGAGCTGTATTATCCCCGTCTGAGCAGCATCGATATGCGCCAGACGGCGCTTGCCTCGGGCTTTGCCGACCTCATTTCCACGCAGCTTGCGAGCTTTGAGCTCGAGCGCCAGGACGAGCTTACGGCCCGCGTGGAGCTGCGCGCCTTGCAATCGCAGGTCGATCCTCATTTTCTGTTTAACACCATCAGCACCATCGTGTCGCTCGTTCGTACCGAGCCCGACAAGGCGCGATCGCTGCTGATCGACTTCTCCAACTACTACCGTCAGACGCTTTCTGATTCCGATACCCTCACAACGCTCGAGCACGAGGTGGAACAGGGCACTCGCTATATCAATCTTATGCAGGCTCGTTATGGCGACGGCCGTCTGCGCGTCTCGGTCGATATCGACTTTGAGGTGCGCGATTGCATGGTGCCGCCGTTTATCTTGCAGCCGTTGCTCGAAAACTGCATCAAGCACGCGCAGCGCGAGACCGAGCCGCTTTCTATTCATGTTAGGGCTTTCGAGACCGATGACGGTTTGGAGATCATCGTCGAGGACGACGGCATCGGTATGAGCGAAGAAGTCTGCGCGCATCTGTTTGAGCAACATCGCCTGGAGGAGCCCGAGAGCATTACCGCCGACGGCTCCGTCAAGCGAGGTTGCGGCCTGGCGCTCTTCAACGTGCTTCAGCGCATCCATTTCTTTTACGGAGAAGATTCCGGCATGCGCGTGAAGTCCCAGGAGGGCGTGGGAACGCAGGTCATCGTCGAGCTGAACGGCGAGCCGCATGAGCCGGCGCCGTTGACGGCGTAGCACGCGGTTGGATTGAGAGAAAAAGAGGGGAAGCACATATGTCCGAAGGCTGGAACATCTTGGTGGTTGATGACGAACCTCCCATTAGGGCTGAGCTACGCTATCTGTTGGAAAAGGATACGCGTGTGGGCCAGATTGCCGAGGCGGGCAATGTCACCGAGGCCGTGGAGTCGATTCTCTCGAACAAGCCCAACGTGTTGTTTTTGGACATCACGATGCCCGGCCGCTCGGGAATTGAGCTTGCCGAGACGCTGCAGAACCTAAAGACGCCGCCGGTGGTTGTGTTTGTGACGGCGTTTGCCGAGTTTGCCGCCGATGCGTATAACCTCGATGCGGTCGACTATGTCGTCAAGCCGGTCGAGGACGCACGCCTGTCAAAGGCACTCGACAAGATCGAGGCAGCCTTGGGTGCCCGTCGTGTTATCCACGCTCCGCGCCAGCCTTTGCGTCTGACGGTGGACCGCGGGGGCAAAAAGGTGTTCATTCCCGCCGCAGACGTCTGCTACTTTGAGGCGCGCGCCGATTTTTGCAACGCCATCTGCGCCGAGGGAACGTACCTGATCAATGAGTCGATCTCTTCGCTCGAGCGTCGCTTGGTCTCCGAGGGCTTTATTCGCGTTCATCGCAGCTATCTGGTCAATTTGGAAGACGTGCACAATGTCGAGATCGGTTCCACGGGTCTTATGGAGCTCAGACTCGATCGCGTAACCTCGACGGTGCCCGTGTCCCGCCGTCGCGCTGCCGAGGTTAAAGCACACTTGGGGCTTGCGTAAGAGGCTTGCGTGCCGTCGTTTACCATCGCAGGTTTGGCATGGGCGCGCGGTGGGCATAATGGGTGGCATCGAATGAAATCGAAAGGATCATTATGCCCGCGCTTATCACCCATCATCTGTTTGGCGAGGAAAGCATCGACCGTCTTCCACAGGGCGTCATCACGTCCGATGAAGAGCGCATTGCCTTTATCTTGGGCAACCAAGGTCCCGACCCGTTTTTCTTCCACATGCTCACGCCGCGTGTTTCCGACTGCACGCTGCTGGCGCAGGTCATGCATCGGTCGCGCATGTCTCGTCAGTTTGCGTGCCTGCGCGACGGCGTGTCGCATCTGCTGCCGCGCGACGCCAGCTTGGGTCGTGCCTTTGCGCTGGGCCTGCTGTCTCATTACGTGCTCGACCGCAACGCTCATCCCTTTGTCTATGAGCAGCAGTTTGGCATTGTCGAGTCCGATTCAGAGCTTGAGGATTCGAGCAGTCAGGTCCATGCCGTGATCGAGAGCGACCTGGATGTGCTGATGCTGCAGCTTAAACGCGATGGCGCTACGGTTGACGATTACCCGCCGGCGGGCGAGATCGTCACCACTGATCGCATCAATCGCGTGGCCGGCGTGCTGATGAGCTATGTTGCCGGACGCGTGTACGGCATTGACATTCCGGCGGGGGAGTACGGTGCTGCCGTTGCCAATATGCAGCGACTTTACCGCGCGATTGAGCCGGCCGGCTCCGCAAAGACGCGCGCGATCTCGCTGGTTGAGGGCTTGGTGCACGATTACTCGCTGCTCGACGGCCTTGCTCATCGCGTGACGACGGAGTTGCCCGAGCGCACCGGTAACCTGGGCCATCTGACATGGAAGAATCCCTTTACCGACGAGGTCTCGAACGAGAGTTTCCCCGAGGTCTTTGATCGCGCGCTGGGCGATTACGAGTGCACGGTCGCACGTTTTATCGAGACCGGTGACATGGATGCCGTGACCAGTCACGTCAACTACAGCGGTCGCGTGCTCAATGCCGATGAGGAGTTCGACCGCGAGGAATAGGGCCCGTGCGTGCCCCTTTGCCGAATCCTTACCGGCGGTTCTGGACAATTGGGGTACGATGAACTAACTGCATATCGGGCGAATACGAAGGGTCCCTGTCCATGAAATACACCAAGCTCGAGCGTAACTGGGTTATGTATGATGTGGGCAATTCGGCCCTCGTGCTGCTCAATACCTCGGTGGTGCCCATTTACTTTAACGCCATCAATACCGGCGCTTCCTCGGCCGACCTGGTGGTCGCCTGGGGCAATGCACAGACGATCGCCTCGCTGGTCATCGCCATGCTCATGCCCATTCTGGGCGCACTTGCCGACTACGCTGGCAACAAAATCAAGTTCTTCTTGGGCTTTTTCCTCACGGGCCTGGTTCTTTGCCTGGCGCAGGCTATCCCAATGTCCGCCATGGCATTTTTGACCGTGTACGTGCTGTGCACCATCGGCCTTAACTCTTCTATGACGTTCTACGACGCCATGCTGCCCGACGTTACCACCGACGAGCGCATGGACGCCGTGTCCAGCTCGGGTTATGCCTGGGGCTACATCGGTTCCACCGTGCCGTTCGTCATCTGCCTGGCGCTCATCATGGGTGGCCCCGCTCTTGGCGTCCCCACCATGCTGGCAACGCGTCTGTCTTTTATCATCACTGGTGCCTGGTGGCTCATCTTTACCCTGCCGCTCATTCACACCTATAAGCAAAAGTATGGTCGCGAGCGCGGTCCCGAGGACACCATCGGCCACATCGTTGGCGGTGTGTTCTCCGAGGTCGGACACACCATGCGCGAGATCGCCCACAACAAGACCGTGCTGGTCTACATGATTGCGTTCTTCTTCTATATCGATGGCGTCCACACGGTCATTTCCATGGCTACCAGCTACGGCTCGGCTTTGGGCATCGATTCGACCCAGCTGGTACTGGCGCTGCTCGTTACGCAGTTCGTGGCCTTTCCGTCCGCCATCATCTACGGCAAGCTCGCCGGACGCGTGGGCACGCTCAACATGATCCTGGTGGCGGTCGCCGCCTACATGGGCATTGTGCTGTTCGCCGCGTTCTTCCTAAAGACCGCCTTTGAGTTCTGGGTGCTTGCCATTATGGTCGGCCTGTTCCAGGGCGGCGTGCAGGCGCTCAGCCGTAGCTACTTTGGTCGCATTATCCCCAAGGAAAAGTCCAACGAGTACTACGGCTTCTTTGACATCTTTGGTCGTTATGCAAGCGTCATGGGTACCTTCCTAGTGTCGGTCGTTACCTCGCTGACCGGCAACCCGTCGCTGGGCGTCCTTTCTATTGGCGTGCTGCTGATCGTTGGCTTTATGCTGCTGGTTCGCCTGTCCCGCATGACTCGGGCAGCAGAGCATGCCGCATAGGAGCGAGCGGCTATTGTGCCTGTCCACGGTACTCTTTTGGGGTTATCCGCAATAAACATTGCGACTTGCGAGCAATGATTTGCCCAAGTGGGTATGATGGAATCAGCTAGGTCGCGGGGCGTCGCCTGTGTTTGGCGGCGTCCCGTTTTTGTGTTGCAGGGAGGGTAAGGCATGAACGCCACAGTCGTGATTCCAACGTATTGGGCGGGCGATGACGCTTGCGCAAACGCCCCTGGCACCTATGACCATTCGACGCGACTCAACGCCGACAATCCCGAACTCGACCGCTGCCTGGCCTCGCTTGAGCAGGTACGTGACATCCCTCGCATCATCCTTTTGGTGGTCTGTCCCGTTTCTGCCACAGCCGATGTGTCGCTGCACGTGCGCGAGATTGTCGACGCGCATCCCACGCTCAAGGTCACCGTTGTCACCAACACCCAGGCCTCGCGCATTGCAGACCGGGTTGCTCAGATCGCGCCCAAGGGTTCGGGCGAGTGCGTGAGCCTGCGAGGCTACGGTGCCATCCGCAACATGGGGCTAGCCTGTGCCGCTGTGCTGGGGCATGACGCGGTTATCTTTTTGGATGACGATGAGACTGTCATCGACGCCGACTTTATGAAGCGCGCGACCTATGCGTTGGGGCAGCAGACGCGTCAGGGCTTGCCGATCTTGGTCAAGAGCGGTTATTTCTACGATCGCGACGGCTCACCGCTGGCTCCCACGGACAAGGCGGGCATCTGCCATCGTTGGTGGACCAAGCGCATCGAGTTCAACCGTTGGATGAAAAAGGCGCTCTCGGGCACCCGCATCTCGCGCTCCAACTACGTGTGCGGCGGCCTGATGGCCCTGCACGCCCGCGCCTTTACGCGTGTGGCCTTTGACCCGTTTATCACCCGCGGCGAGGACTTGGATTACCTCTTTAACATGCGCATGTTTGGCTACGACGTGTGGTTCGATAACGAGTGGACCGTGCGCCATCTGCCTCCGGAGTCCGAAAAGCGCTCACCGCGCTTTATGCAGGATGTATACCGTTGGTACTACGAACGGGCCAAGTTGACATTCGCCGCGCATCAAAAGGAGCTCATTCCCGTTACGGCGGCATCGCTCATGCCCTACCCGGGCCCGTGGATTTCGCGCGAGCTCGACGACCGCGTGCGCAAGACCGCTATGGTCCGCAGCGTGTTTACCCGCGAGCATGAGGGCTACCTGCGCATTTGGCGCCATGGTATCGGCGAGGCAAAGGCCTATGCGCGCCAAAACGCTGCAAGCTACCTGCGTTTCCAGAGCTTTTGGCCCAAGATCATGGACGGGCTTTGGCGTGACGCACAACTGATCAGTATCCTGGAGGGGGCCGAATGATCGACCGCCGCGCCCAGCGCGATAGTTCAATATCAATCTTTCGCATCATTGCCGTCGCCTGCGCCATTTGCGTGCTGGTGTACTTTATTTTTGCCTTGGTGACCGGTATCGAGCCGATCGCCACGGTGATTGCCTGCGCGCTGCTATGCATCTTTCTGTGCATCTTTATCTTTTTGACGCTCAATCCCGATTCGGTGCGTTCCCAGTACACCGAGGAGACGCTCTCGGTGGCCTCGGCCATGCTTGAGGACATTAAGGGCGGTCTGACGCAGGAGTCGGCACGTTTGGTGTGCCGGCGCATTTTGCCCGAGACGCGCGCCATGACGGTGGCCATCACCGACGAGGACAACGTGCTTGCCTGCGCGGGCGAGTTTGAGGAAAAACTGCTGCCCGATACTCCCATCCACACGCTTGCCACACGCTACGTTATCGAACATGGCATCGTGCAGTCGTTCAACCGTATGGTGGATGTCGTGGGCTCGGACGGCTCGCACAACCAAGTCCCCGCCGGCATTATCGCCCCCATCAAGGTGGGCGATCGTACCGTCGGCACGCTCAAGTTCTACTACAAGACCCCGCGCGCCGTCGACCGTACCCAGTATGCGCTTGCCTCGGGCTTTGCCGAGATCTTGTCCACACAGCTCGCCATCCACGAGCTCGAGGTGCAAAAGGAACTCACGGCGCGCGCCGAGGTGCGTGCGCTGCAGGCGCAGATTAACCCGCACTTCCTGTTCAACACGCTGAACACCATTGCATCGTTTACGCGCACCGACCCGCTGCGGGCCCGCGAACTGCTTCGTGAGTTCTCATCGTTCTATCGTGCCACGCTCGACAACTCGGGATCGCTTATTCCGGTCTCGCGTGAGGTCGCACAGACCAAGCGCTACCTTACCTTTGAGAAGGCCCGCTTTGGCGAGGACCGCGTGCTTGCGACGTTCGATGTGTCCGAGGACGTGGAAGATACGCTGGTGCCGGCGTTCGTGATCCAGCCGATTGTCGAGAACGCCGTACGTCATGGTATGGGCGATGACGACGCCCTGAGGATCGACGTGACCGTTCACCAAGACGGCGAGGATGCAATCTTGATTGCCGTGGCCGATAATGGCGTGGGCATGGATGAGGGTACCGCCGCCAGACTGTTTGACGAGCGTTCTGCCCGTCCCGACGCCAGCTCTCCCCAGGGTGGCGGCGCCGGTGTGGCCATGCACAATATTTCGGAGCGCATCCATCGCTTTTATGGGCCGCACTCCTATACGCGTGTCGAATCGGCGCCGGGCAAGGGCACCAAAGTGCTCCTTCATCTTGATTTGTCAGAGAGCATCTTCGACATTCAAGAGTAAAATAAAAGGCTACGGGCTCAACGTCATGCGACGGATGCCCGGCGTAGTTAGTTGACGAAAGGTTTTATCCCTATGCTGCGTGCGATGATTGTGGATGATGAGGCGCCGGCTCGCTCGGAGCTTCGCTTCCTGCTCGAGCAAACGGGCAAGATCGGCACGATCACGGAGGCGTCGAGCGTCCGCTCCGCCATCGAGATGCTTATGGAAAGTCGCGTGGATGTCGTGTTTCTCGATATCTCGATGCCCGGTGCCTCGGGCCTGCAACTTGCCGAGGCGCTGCATAAGCTCAAAAATCCGCCGGCGATCGTGTTTGTGACTGCGTATAGTGACCATGCGGTCGAGGCATTCGACGTGGATGCCGTCGATTATCTGATGAAGCCGGTCGAGGAAGCTCGCTTGGATCGCGCGATCGAGAAGGTCATGCAACGCGCCAAGCCGGTTACGGACAGCAAGGTGACCATCGAGCGTATCCCGGTGGAAAAGGGCGGCCGCAAGGTGCTCATTCCCGTGGACGATATTCGCTTTATCATGGCCAAGGACGATTACTCCTGCATCTATACCGTCGATGATCGCTTTTTGTCGACGACCTCGCTGGCGCAGTTTGAGGCCAAGCTCTGCGACTTTGGCTTCTTCCGTGTTCACCGCCGCTATATCGTCAACTTGGCGTGCGTCACGGATGTGGAGACGGTGCCCTCGGGCGCCATCCAGCTGGGCATTACGGGCGTCGACGAACGCGTGCCGGTTTCGCGCCGCCGCGTCGTGCCGCTTAAGAAGGCCCTGAGTCTCTAGCACACTGGCCCCGCAGCCCTGTAGACCTATCGTCTGCGGAGGCGTGGGGCCTTTTTGTATGTATCTGCCGAATCGTTTTTTGCGGAAGGGATCCCATGAACAGTGCAAGCGCCAAGCGTATCGACATCATCTCGGACACCCACGGCTATTTATCGCCTGCGCTCCTGGATGAGCTTGAGGGCGCAGACCTGATTATCCACGCCGGCGACCTCACGTCAGAGATGGACTACGAGCACCTATGCACCATCGCCCCCGTGCGGGCCGTACTGGGCAACAACGATTACTACCGCGACTACGGTCCCGATGTAGACCGTCTTGCGCTCTTTACCTACGAAGGCCTCAAATTCGCCGTAGCCCACTACCGCGAAGACCTTCCGGTGGGATCCGTGGACGTAGCTATCAACGGTCACACCCACGTAACCAAAGAAGCCCAAGTGGGTCGCTGCTTGGTCCTCAACCCAGGCAGCGCCAGCTATCCAAGAGGCACCCGAGGCCCCACCATGGCCAGAATGCTCGTCAAGGACGGCAAGATTCTGAGCATCAAATTTATTGACCTAGAGTAGGTGCAACAAAAACGGGGGATGCAGATCGCATCTCCCGTTTTTCTTTGAGCCAAAGGCCGAAGTTCAACAACAATCTTAGACAACCTCGCCGAGGAGAACGGGGACCTCGAGCCGCGGAAGCGGCGAGGAACAAAGTCTTTGAAGCAAGTGACGGCAGGGAGGGTCTCCGGGGCCGGCTGGCGCGGGTTGAGTTTGTCGCGAGTTCCGCACGCAAAGGAAAGCACTTAATGTGCTTTCCGTCTTG
>UQHZ01000025.1 GCA_900541055.1 uncultured Collinsella sp. | reverse complement strand
CAACATTCCGCTCTGGGAGATTGGGCAAATCGACAAGCTGGCATAGGCGCTGTGGGGACGCCCCGCAAGGACTGTCCCCAGGTGCCGGCAGAAAAGGAACGTCCCCAGGTGCCGGCTGTTGAGTTGCGGTGGAATAGGGACTGTTTGGTGCCCGAAAGGGCGATTTTAGTCCGTATTTCACCGCAACTTATTTAAAGGGCGCTGAGGTTGGGGGTCCAGCCGATGGTGGGGGTCACGCCGTCGAGAGTCTCGTTGATGGTGGCGGCCATGCCGGCGAGGAGGCTGTTCTCGCTTACGGTGAGCATGTCGTAACCGCCGGCGCGCATGAGTTCGCGAATCACCACGGCACCAGCCAAGATCACGCTCGCGCGCTTGGGCTGCACACCCGGCAGCGCAGCGATGCCCTCCACGTCCAGCGTGGACATGCGCTCGATAGCGGCCGAAACCTGGTCCAGCGAAAGCTCGCTCAGGTGCACAAAGCTCGAGTCGTACGGCTCCAGTTCGTGGACCAGCGCCACGAGCGTGGTGACGGTACCGCCCACCGCAACGAGGCGCTCGGCGCGCTCAAAGTCGCTGGGCAGGCCCTCAAAATAGGCGGAGAACTGCTCGCCCGCCCATGCGCCAGCGGCGGCAAGCTCGCCGTCCGCAGGCGGCAACGCGGAGAAGAAGCGCTCCGTCACACGACGGCAGCCAATGTCCAGCGAACGCGTTCCCTCCAGCGCAAAGACCCCGCGCTCCGGAGCGTATACGCCCGTCGCGAGCTCCGTGGATCCGCCACCCGAATCGGCGACGATGATGCGCTCGCCTGCAAAGTCGTGCGCCACGCCAAAAAACGTCAGGCGCGCCTCGACCTCTCCTGGAATCACCTGCGGCTCGAGACCCAGCTCGCGCAGGCCGTCCAGCAGCAGCACGGCGTTGGACGCATCGCGCGCGGCACTCGTGCACGTGGTGCAGACGCACGCGGCCCCAAAGGCACGGGCCTCGTCCACAAACATCCGACACGCAGCGAGCACGCGCTCAACGGCCGCCTCGCAAAAGCGGCCCGTCGCGTCCACGCCCTCGCCCAGATCGGTAATCTCGGTATGCTTGGACGATCCCACGATCGCCCCGCCCTCGACCTGGGCCAACACCAGTCGCGACGACACCGTTCCCAGGTCGATCGCGGCTACCTTATAGCGTTTGCAATTTGTCATTGCGGGCTCCCCTCCGGGCGCTATTCGCCGTTGGACACGACCGTCTGGCCCTCGACGCCGTTAAATCCAAACAGCATGTCGAGCGTCTGGACGTACCACGGCGCGTCCTTGCCGACTTCTTCGATTTCCTTGGCAACTTCGCTGGCCTTCTTGGCGTTCGAGGACTTCTTTTCAGCCGACGACGAGTCCGAATCGTCATCCAAACCTAAGACATCAATCCTAGTCTCACCGGGCATCACCAGCCCCAGGTCCTCGGACGCCGCATCCTTGATGCCCTCCTCCGAGAGCAGCTTGTCGACACTTTTTTGCAGCTCGTCGTTATATTGCTCGCGAATCTCGACCTGCTTGGCCAAGATGTCGCTCGAGCGCTTAGCCACGTACAGGTCGCGTACAGGGAAATACAGGCTCACGAGCGCCAGCGCCACCACGATACCGATAAACAGAGGGCGCAGAGAGCCATGCGTAAAGTCATAGATCGCCTTGACCACCGCATTGTCGTTGGCGTAGCGCATAAAGTCCGAGCCCGAAAGACGGCTCGAAGGTCTGCTCGATTTGTCGTGCGTCTGGGCCGAGGGACGCAACGAATGCGGCGAACGTGTCGGACGTACTGGTCCATCTGTCGAAGTATTCACTTGAGCATTGGGGCGCGAGGTACTTGTCGGGCGCTGCGTGGAGCGGTCGGCGCCGGCGTAGACGGACCCACCGAGCTGCACCGTGCGCGCAGGGCGAGGCGACGGCTCACGCGAACCGGCGGAATAGTACCTGTTGTCGTAAATCTGATCCATGTGCGCCTTGTGCGGTTGAGGTTTGTTTGCGCTAAGTATTCTAGTTATAGCACGAGCGCGCGCACCACCTTCGACAGCCTTTGCTCGACATAAAAAAGGCGCTGAGCCATATGGCCCAGCGCCCAATGACGGCCATCAGAAGTGGAACGGAGCCGAGTCAACCCCGCCCCCCGCGAGCACCACTTGTTTAGCGAATGTTGTAGAACGCGGCCTTGCCGGCGTAGCGCGCGCTGCCCTCGAGCTCGTCCTCGATGCGGATGAGCTGGTTGTACTTGGCGATGCGGTCGCTGCGGCACGGGGCGCCCGATTTGATCTGGCCGGCGTTGACACCCACGACCAGGTCGGCGATCGTGGAATCCTCGGTCTCGCCGGAGCGGTGGCTCACGATGCAAGCATAGCCGGCCTCCTTGGCGGTTTCGATGGCCTCGAGCGACTCGGTGAGCGTGCCGATCTGGTTGACCTTGACCAGAATCGCGTTGGCGGCGCCCAGCTCGATGCCCTTCTTGAGGCGCTCGGTGTTGGTGACGAACAGGTCGTCGCCCACCAGCTGCACCTTGTTGCCAATGCGGCTGGTGAGCTCAACCCAGCCGTCCCAGTCTTCCTCGGCCATGCCGTCCTCGATGGAGATGATGGGATAGGTGTCGACGAGTTTCTCCCAGTAATCGACCATCTGGGCGCTCGTGTACTCAACGCCCTCGCCCTTGAGCTCGTACATACCGGTCTCAGCGTTGTAGAACTCGGTGGACGCCGGATCCATGGCGTACATAAAGTCGACGCCGGGCTTAAAGCCAGCCTTCTCGACGGCCTTGGTGATGTACTCGAACGGCTCGGCATTGGTCTTAAGGTTGGGGGCAAAGCCGCCCTCGTCGCCCACGCCGCCGCCCAGGCCGGCCTCGTGCAGCACGCCCTTGAGGGTGTGGTAGACCTCGGCGCACCAACGCAGGCCCTCGGCAAAGCTCGGGGCGCCCACCGGCATGATCATGAACTCCTGGAAGTCGACGTTATTGTCGGCATGCACACCGCCGTTGAGGATGTTCATCATGGGCGTGGGCAGCAGATGGGCGTTGACACCGCCCAGGTACTGGTACAGCGACAGGCCCGCCGACTCGGCTGCGGCGCGGGCAACGGCCAGCGACACGCCCAGAATGGCGTTGGCGCCGAGCTTGGTCTTGTTGGGCGTACCGTCCGCGGCGATTAGCGCGGCATCGACGGCGCGCTGATCGAAGGCGTCGAGGCCCACGACGGCATCGGCACACTCGTTGTTGACGTGCTCGACGGCCTGCGAGACACCCTTGCCCAGATAGCGGCCCTTGTCGCCGTCGCGCAGCTCACATGCCTCAAAGGCGCCGGTCGAAGCGCCCGAAGGTACCATCGCGCGGCCGAAGCTGCCGTCCTCGAGCACGACCTCGACCTCGACGGTGGGGTTGCCGCGGCTGTCGAGCACCTCGCGACCGTAGACATCCAAAATATCGCTCATGTTGTCTCCCTCTCACTTGGAAACGGGTTGAATGCTTGGCGATACGGCTTGCACGCTACAGCGGCGCGCAGGTTCATAAGTTAGCCTTATCGCACTTTTTGCATTATGCCCTAAGTTAGCCAAGGGATACAATCTTTTTAAAAATAATGGGAGCGACGGGACAAGCCCGTCCCGTCGCTCCCGCAGTCTTACTCCTCTGCCTTTGCGGCATCCCAGAGGTCATTGAGGCCGTGGGTCGAAAGCTCGGCCAGATCCACGTGGGCGTCGGCCGCCATCCGCTCCATCGCGGCCCAGCGGCGGCGGAACTTTGCCGTGCTGGCACGCAGGGCGCTCTCGGCGTCGATTCCCTCCTTGCGCGCAACGTTGACCAGGGCAAAGAGCAGGTCGCCAAACTCCATCTCGCGCTCGGGCGAGCCGGGAGCCTCGGCCTCAAACTCGGCACGCTCCTCGGCGACCTCGTCCCACACGTCCTGGACCGTCTCCCACTCAAAGCCCACGGCAGCCGCCTTGCGCGACACCTTCTGAGCCTGCATCAGCGCCGGCAGGTGCGTAGGCACGCCGTCGAGCAGACCCTCGGGCGCGGCCTCGCCTGCCGCCACGGCCTGGTCTTTGGCGGCCTTCTCGGCAAGCTTGACCTCGTCCCAAATCTTGAGCACCTCGTCGGAGTTGTCGGCATCCGCATCACCAAACACGTGCGGATGACGGCGAATGAGCTTGGCGTCGATATCGCGCGCCACGTCGGCCAGCGTAAACTCGCCGGCGTCCGCCGCGATCTGCGCATGCAACACTACCTGCATGAGCACGTCGCCCAGCTCCTCGCGCAGGTGCGCCGCATCATCGGCCTCGATGCAGTCGAGCGCCTCGTAGGCTTCCTCGATCATGTTCTTGCCAATGCTCTGATGCGTCTGTTCGCGGTCCCACGGGCAGCCATCGGACTGACGCAGGCGCCAGATGGTCTGCACCAGATGCTGCAGCTCGGCCGACGCGTCGACCAGCGTGGACAGATCGCGCGAACCCTCGTCATTTTGCTGAGCCATATGCTCGGCCATGGTTAGTCCTCCTCCAGGATCACATGGCGGAACGCGCCGTTCTCGTAGATGCCGTAGCTGTGCGTGCCGTCCTTGGGAATGCTCACGCTGCCGGGATTGAAGAGCCACAGACCCGGGTGCGCGGCGCTTTCCTCGTTAACCTTGATGTGCGTATGGCCGTAGACGAGCGCGGAGCCCTCGGGCAGCGCGGGCGCGTGGTCAACGCTGTTATGCATGCCAGCGCCAAAGACGTGGCCGTGCGTCAGGAACAGTTCACGTCCGGTCTCGTCGAATAGTGTGGCGTAGTCGGCCATGACGGGGAAGTCGAGGACCATCTGGTCGACCTCGGCGTCGCAGTTGCCGCGCACCGCGATGATGCGGTCGGCCAGGGCGTTGAGCAGCGGAATCACGCGCTTGGGGGCATAGTCGCGCGGCAGGTCGTTACGCGGGCCGTGGTAGAGCAGGTCGCCCAGCAGCACAATGCGGTCGGGCTGTTCGGATTCGATGGCAGTGCAGAGGCGCTCGGCCCAGTATGCGGAGCCATGGATGTCGGAAGCGATGAGGTATTTCATGGGGAGTCCTTTCGAAGCGGAGTTGATGGGGCTGAAAACGGGGCCCGGCGGATGTGGAGCCCATCTACCGTGTTACTCGAATCGCAGCGCCGCGCTCTGAGCCGCCTGCATCACGCGTTGGAGCGGCACGTCATGTTCGCGGGCAAGACGGGCGCAATCCTCGTACTCGGGAGCCGCGCGCTCGCTGCCGTCGGGCAGAGTCGCCACCTTAACGGACACCTCGCCCCAAGGCGTTGTCACCTGCTCGAATCGGCGCGGCAGGCAAACGCGTTCCATCACCTGGCAACGAACGGCGTTGGTCGTGGTCTCCAAAAAGATAATCGTCTGTAGGCGCTCGATATCCTCGTGCGAGCAGATCACCTGCAACTGCCATCCGGGGCGGCCCTTTTTGCAGTAGAGGGGCAGCCAGTGCACCTCGCGGGCGCCGGCCTCGCGCAGGCGGTCAGCGGCGTAGGCGAGCACCTCGGGCGACGCATCGTCGATGTCGCACTCCAGCTTGACGATGGTCTCGGGCGCATCGGTCTCGCGGGACAGCGGAGATGTACTTCCACGTTGCATACGGTCCGGATCCTTTCCGCACGGGCTCGTTTTATTCACCCAAACGCTAGCACATCGCGAGCTGTGCGAGTGTGACGGCGCGTGATGAGCGCGATTTTCCTTGTCGGAAAGAAAGCGACATCCCACCGCCTCAGCTAAACATGTACATCAGCCTCCAAACATGTCATTATTTGCAGCTTTTGGAGGCTGATGTACATGTATTGGAGCAAGACCGATGTCGCGAGCTCGCCCTTATGCGCTACCCGTCCTTTTCAGTCGATTTCGGCCCCCAGCGCGCTCATCGCAGCGGGGATCGCGCCATTACAATGGAGCGAATTCGCTTGACGCAAAGGAGTCGCCATGTCCGCCTGCCCACTGGTCGATTGCCATACCCATACCTCGTTTTCGGATGGCCATGCCTCGTTTGAGGAGAACATCCGCGCCGCCGCGGCCGCCGGCTGCCGCATTATAGTCTCGACCGACCACCTCACCCTACCTGCCAGCATGGATGCTAACTGCGAGGTGCAGGTCGTCGAGGGCGACCTGCCGGCACATCGTCTGGCCTTTGAGGACGCCCGCAAGCTCGCCGCGCAGATCGCGCCGGAGCTCGAGCTTATCTATGGCTTTGAATGCGACTGGTACAAAGGTTGCGAGCCTTTAGTTGAGCGCTGGTCCGCGGGTGCCATAGTGCGCTTGGGCAGTGTGCACTGGATTGGCGATCCGGGCGATATCATGGCCGGCGCCGCGGGCACGGCGGAAACGGGGGGCGTCGCTCGCCCCGATACGCCCGATTCGCGCTGCGGTTGGATCGACGACGACACCAACCTGCACGTTTGGGAAAACCTGGGTGTACGCGGCGTGTGGGAGCGCTACGTCGACGACTGGTGCCGTGCTTGCGAAAGCCCGCTTAACTTTGACGTGATGGCCCACCCCGACCTGGTCATGCGCTTTTCGAAGGAGGGCTTTGCGCCCGATTTTGACCCGGCGCCGTTTTGGGAGCAGATGGCCGAATGCGCCCACGATACGGGTCGCCGCGTTGAGGTCTCGACAGCCGCACCGCGCAAGGGGCTCGACGATTATTACCCCGCGACCGGCCTTTTGCGTCGCTTCGCCCACGCCGAGGTGCCGATTACTTTTGGCTCGGACGCACACCGCGCCTGCGACATCTGCTGGAACATTCGCGAGGCCCAGGCCCACGCCTATGACTGCGGTTATCGAACCTTCGACATCCCCCACCCCACCGGCGAATGGGAGTTCACGCCCCTCGCCTAAGACTAGTGGCGGCGGGCGTTGAGTTCGCCGGCCAGCTCGTCGAGGGTGATACCGTAGCGTTCGAGCGTTACGAGCAGATGGTAGACCAGGTCGCCAGCTTCGTAGCGGATGTGGTCGTGGTCGTTGTCCTTGCAGGCCATGATCACCTCGCTCGCCTCCTCGGCAAGCTTCTTGAGCAGCTCATCCTCGACGTCGGTCAACAGACGGGCGGTATAGCTCTCCTGCGGCGATGCGTCGCGACGGCCGTGAATCACCTCGGCCAGTCCCGTCAGCGTCTCGCCGATATTTCCCGGCTGCACGTTAGCTGTTCTGACTCCCATGGTTATTTCCTCTCGTTACTGCAGCGTAAAGTAGGTACCGGTCTCATCGAACCGAGGCTTTGCGCCCTTTTTCTCAAAGAACTCGACGATGACGGCATGGGCCTCATCGAGCCTTTCTTTCTCGGCCTCGAGCCAAAGCGACTGCGCCCCGCAGGCATCAGTCAGGTGCACGCGGCATGGCACGCCCGCGCGGAGGAGCTCGGTGTTGCAGTCGGCGACCTCGAACGGCGTCACGACTTTCATCGCACTCCCCCTTCCACGCGCTTAAAGAAGCAGGTACGGTTGCCGGTGTGGCAGGCCGGACCCGGCGAGTCGACCTTGACCAGCAGCGTATCGCTATCGCAGTCGGCCCAGAGCTCCTTGACCTCCTGCATGTTGCCGCTCGTCGCGCCCTTGTTCCAGAGCTCCTGGCGGCTGCGGCTCCAAAACCACGTGGTGCCGGTCTTGAGCGTCAGCCCCACCGATTCCTCGTTCATCCAAGCAACCATAAGCACCTCACCAGTGTCATACTGCTGAACCACACAAGGAATCAATCCTTTGGCGTCGTATTTAAGATCCGCTGGAGTAGTAATTTCTCTCATTTCAATTCCCCAATTTAAACATCGCCGGAAGGTCGGGTGCCTGGGCAAGCCGCAGCATTAGAAGTCCAGCCTCACAGGAATACCTTGAGAGGCCATATACTCTTTGACTTCGCGAATGCTGAAGGTTCCAAAGTGAAAGACGCTCGCCGCCAGCACGGCGTCGGCCTCGCCCTCGATCACGCCCTCGGCAAAATGCTCGAGTGTGCCCACGCCGCCGCTCGCGATGACGGGAATCGGCACCGCGCGCGCCACGGCGCGGGTGAGCGCCAAATCAAAGCCGGCCTTGGTGCCGTCGCGATCCATGCTGGTCAGTAGGATTTCGCCGGCGCCACGACGAGCCGCCTCCTCGGCCCACGCCACCGCGTCGATACCCGTAGCGTTGCGACCTCCTGCGGTAAAGACCTCCCACCTATCGGCACCCGGCTCTCCGGGCAAACCGACGCGCTTGGCATCGATCGCCACGACCACGGCCTGGCTGCCAAACGCCGCGGCAGCCTGGCTGATCAACGACGGGTCGCGCACAGCGGCAGAGTTAAGCGACACCTTGTCGGCGCCGGCGGCAACCATGGTCCGCATGCCCGCCAAGTCGCGAAAGCCGCCGCCCACGGTATAGGGAATGGCGAGCTCCTCGGCCGCATGCGCCGCCATCTCGATAGTCGTCGCACGGTTGTCGCTCGTGGCGGTAATGTCCAGGAAGACGACCTCGTCCGCTCCCTCGCGGTCGTAGGCACGCGCCAGCTCCACCGGATCACCCGCATCGCGCAAGCTCACAAAGTTGACGCCCTTGACCACACGGCCGTCCTTGACGTCCAGGCAGGGAATCACGCGTTTGGTAAGCATAGGCTACTCTCCCCTCGGACGGCGGCCAGTGCCTGGACCAGCGTAAAGTTGCCCTCGTAGAGCGCACGACCGGTGATGGCGCCTTCAATCGCGCCCTCACCCACCGCGGCCAGTGCGCGGATGTCGTCGAGCGTCGAGATGCCGCCCGAAGCCACGACGGGAAAGCCCGCGACCTCGGCCACATGGCGATACGCCGCCACATCAATGCCCGTCTGCATGCCATCGCGCGCGATGTCGGTATACACCAGATGCTTAAAGCCCAGCTCGGAAAGCTGCGCCACGGCATCGTCGAGCGCCACGCCCGCGCCGTCGCGCCAGCCGTTCACCCTGACCTGGCCGTCGCGCGCGGCAATGTCAGCCACCAGCAGCTCGCCAAAGCCTTGGGCTGCCACCTCGGCAAAACCCGGCTCGGTCACCAGCACGGTGCCCAGCGCGATGCGGCGCGCACCGTAGCCGGCCAACTCGTCGATACGCGCGAGCGAGCGGACGCCGCCGCCCACGTCCACGGACAGACCGTCGACGCCGCAGATGGCCTTAATCGCCGCTGAGTTGGCAGCGCACATGTCCTCGTCCTCGCCAAAGGCAGCGGACAGATCGACGACGTGCACCCAGCTTGCGCCCTGCTCGGCAAAGGAGCGGGCAACGGCCACGGGGTCGTCGGAATATACCTTGCAGCGGCTGCGGTCGCCGCGCTCCAGGCGCACGACCTTGCCGCCGATCAGATCGATTGCGGGAAATAGGATCATCGGCCACCCTCCTCGACGATGTTAACGAAGTTCTTAAGGATGCGCTGGCCCAGCGCGGAGGATTTCTCGGGATGGAACTGGCAGCCCCACACGTTGCCATGGCGCACGATGCACGGGAAGCTCCGCGTATAGTGCGTGCGCGCCAGCACATCGGCGGCATCGGCGTCGTCGGCCACCGCGTAGCTGTGGGTGAAATACATGTTGGCGCCCTCGGCAAAACCGGCAAGCAGCGGATCGGCCGCACCGGCGGGCGTCATGTGCACCTGGTCCCAGCCCACGTGCGGCACCTTCAGGCGGCTCGACTCCAAGCGCGTGCACGAGCCGCGCATAATGTCCAGGCCATCGACCCAGGGACCACCAGCCTGCTCGGAAGCGCTGTCGTCCGCGTCCGCACCCTCGTCCGCTGGCACGCCCTCGTTGCCGCGCTCAAAAAACAGCTGAAGGCCCAGGCAGATGCCGAGCAGCGGAGTTCCGGCGGCAACGGCATCGAGCACGGCCGCCTCCTCGCCGCTCCGACGCATAAAGGCGATCGCGTCATAGAACGCGCCCACGCCCGGGATGACCAGGCCGTCGGCATTGCGGATCTGCTCCGGATCGTCCGACGTGCAGGCGGCGGCACCGGCGCGCGCAAGCCCGCGCACAACGCTCGACAAGTTGCCCTTGTGGTAGTCGACCACCACGATCTTCGGTTCGCCCACGCGACCCTCCCTTATCTCATCGTCCAAAACCACCACAAAGGTGCCTGTCCTCTTTGTGGTGGTTTTTGCCCTTACGGCGGTTGCAGCGATTACAGCGAGCCCTTGGTGCTGGGGATGCCTTGCACGCGGGGATCGAGCTCGCAGGCGTGGCGCATCGTGCGGCCCACGGCCTTAAAGGCGGCCTCGATGATGTGATGCGAGTTACCGCCCGCCAGCTCGCGAACGTGCAGCGTGAGCTTGGCATCGCGCGCAAAGGCATAGAAGAACTCGACGGCCAGCTCGGTATCAAAGCTGCCCACGCGCTCAGTCGGCACGGGCAGCTCGCAATAGGCCTGCCCGCGGCCCGAGATATCCACGGCGGCCATCACGAGCGTCTCGTCCATGGCAATCGCCGCGTCGGCAAAGCGCGTAATGCCCGCCTTGTCGCCCAGCGCTTGGCAAAACGCCTCGCCCAGCACAATGCCCGTGTCCTCGACGGTGTGATGCGCATCGACCTCAACGTCGCCCACCGCGCGCACCGTCAAATCAAACAAACCATGACGGCCAAAGGCGTTGAGCATGTGGTCGAAAAACGGCACGCCGGTCGAGATATCGCACGTACCGGTTCCATCCAGGTCGAGCTTGACGACAATGTCGGTCTCACCCGTCTTGCGGGTCACCTCGGCATAACGGCCCATCTACATTTCCTCCTTCACCAGCGCGGCAAACACGGCCAGCACCTCGTCGTTTTCCTGCGGGGTGCCCACGGTGATGCGTAGGCAGTCCGCGAGCCCCGGTGCGTAGCTAAAGTCGCGCACCAAAATCGAATACTCGTCGCGCAGGCGCTCACGCACGCGCGTGGCATGCGGCGTGCGCACGAGCACAAAGTTCGCCGCGCTCGGCCATGCCTCCACGGGCATGCCCTCGGCAGCCATTGCACGCAGGGCGCACAACTCGCGCTCGCGCTCGGATGTAACTTGCGCCACCACGGGCGCATACGCATCGCGCGCACGCACGCAGGCAAGCGCCGCCGCCTGGCTCAGCACATTGACCGAGTAGATCTGGCGAATCGCCGCGAACACATCGATGACCTCGGGTGCCGCGATCACGTAGCCCAGACGCGTGCCGGCGGCGCCGAACGCCTTGGACAGCGTATGCAGAATCACCAGGTTGGGATGCTCGGCGATAAGCCCCTTCGCCGTGGTGGCCGCCCCAAACGAATCGTCCGCAAACTCCACGTAGGCCTCGTCGACCATCACCATGCCGGGGCAGGCATCGCACAGGGCCGCGACAAAATCGAGCGGAGCCACATCGCCCGTGGGATTGTTGGGCGAGGTCACGATGGCCAGGTTGCACTCGGGTGCGGCTGCAAGCACAGCAGCCTGGTCGAGCTCAAAGGTCGCTGGATCGCGCCACACGTCGCGCACCTCGGTCTGACAGAGCGACGCAAAGAACGCATACTCGCTAAAGCACGGCGGGCAGTTGAGCAGGGTCCGCCCCGCGCCGCCGAACGCCAGCAGGTAGTTATAGAGCAGCTCGTCGCCGCCGTTGCCCACGCAGATGTTCTCGCGCGTCACGCCATGCCAAGTGGCAAGCTCGTCGCGCAGGTCGTTGGACATGGGATCGGGGTAGCGGTTGAGCGGCGTGGCAACCAGGGCCGCGTCGACCGCCTCGCGCACGCCGGCCGGCACGGGATAGGTGTTCTCGTTGGCCGAAAGGTTGATGCGCGTGGGCGTAAAGTTGGGATCGTAGGGCTCAATGCCGGCCAAGTAGGGCTGGACGAGCTCCTTCATGCGGGGCGCGAGTTCGGCCATTTTAGGCCTCCTCGACAACCGCGCCGGCGGCACCGCCCGCAGCCGCCAGGTCCACGCCCTCGGCAACCGTCGCCACGGCGTCGCCCGGCCAGGCGACCTTGGTCAGGTCGGCCGCGGCGAGCGACTCGGCGCTCACGGCATCCTCGCCCTGCTCCAGCACACGGCGACGCAGCGCGGCGGAAAGCGCGTGTGCCCACAGGCCCTCGGCCTCGGCCAGGCGCTGCGTAGCGGGAGCGTCCGAGAGCAGGCCCTCGGGTGTATAGCAAATGACACTCGAGCGCTTGACGAACTCCTCCACCGAAAGCGGGTTGGAGAACTTGGCCGTGCCGCCGGTCGGCAGCGTGTGATTGGGGCCGGCAACGTAATCGCCGAGCGGCTCGGAGCTCCAAGCGCCCACGAAGATGGCGCCGGCGTTGCGAATGCCGCCGAGCAGGCCCATCGCGTCCTTGCAGTGCAGCTCCAGGTGCTCGGGCGCCACGGTGTTCACCGCCTCGACGGCGGCAGCCATGTCGGCGGCCACCACGATGGTGCCTTCGTTATCGAGTGAGGCACACGTGATCTCGGCACGCGGGGACTGCGCCACCAGGATGTCGATACCCGCCTCGACCTCACACGCAAACTGCTCGTCGCAGGTCACCAGATAGCAGGCCGCCAGCGGATCGTGCTCGGCTTGGGCCATCAGGTCGGCCGCGACCACCATAGGCTTGGCCGTGGCGTCGGCCAGCACGCAGACCTCGGAGGGACCAGCAACCATATCGATACCCACGTCACCCGAGACAATCTGCTTGGCAGCGGCGACAAAGGCGTTACCCGGGCCGGTAATCTTGTCGACACGCGGAATGGTCTCGGTACCGTACGCCAGCGCGGCCACGGCCTGGGCGCCACCCACCATATAGATCTCGTCCACGCCGCCGAGCTTGGCAGCCGCGAGCGTATAGGGGCTGATTAGGCCATCTTTTTGCGGCGGGGTCACCATGACCACGCGCTTAACGCCAGCCACCTTGGCAGGGATGGCGTTCATAAGCACCGTGGAGGGATACTGCGCACGACCGCCCGGCACGTAAATGCCGGCAGCGGCAAGCGGGGTCACCTTAACGCCGAGCATCGTGCCGTCCGGGCGCGTGGTAAACCAGCTCTGCTCGACCTCACGCTGGTGGAACTCGCGGATCTGGCGTGCGGCCTTTTCGAGCGCCGCGACAAAGGCAGGATCGAGGCCTTCGAGTGCAGCATCAATCTGCTCCTGCGGCAGGCGAAAACTCTGCAGCTCAACGCCGTCAAAACGCTGGCAGTAATCGCGCACCGCGGCATCGCCGTTGGCGCGTACGTTGGCCACGATATCGCGGGCGGCGTCGACGATGTTTTGTGGCAACACGCCCTTGCGGTTGAGCTGGTTGGTAACGAGGCGCTCACCAGGAGCAAGCTTGATCGTCTTCATATCGGTATCCCCTATCGGTCGAGATTATGTTCGAAAAACGAGAGGTCGGGCGGCGGCGCCAACGGCCCGCAGCCCGTACGTTGGGGCGCCCGTGCGTGCTCGCGCTATTGTGCCGAGCCCGCGACGGGCTCAAAATGCTTGTCCTTCACGGCCGCGGTCAGGCGATCTGCCAGATTGCGTACGCGCGGATCCAGGCGAGCGGCGCCCGGATTGACAAAGAAACGGGCCGTGCAGTCCATGATGCGGCCGGTGATGACCAGGTCGTTATCGCGCAGCGTGGCGCCCGTGGCGGTGATATCCACGATACGGTCGGTCATACCGACAATGGGGCCCAGCTCGATGTTACCGTGCAGCGAAACGATGTCGACATTCACACCGCGTTCGGCATACCAAGCGCTCGCGATGCGCGGGTACTTGGTGGCCACGCGAAGCGACCCGCGACGGGCGTAGTTGCGCTCGGCCTGGCCAGCGCGCCACGCGGGCTCCGCCTCGATAAACGTGCACAGGCCGTAGCCCAGATCGACCAGCTGCAGCAGGTTGAGGTCGGCCTCGATGAGCGAGTCCCAGCCGCAGATGCCGCAGTCGGCGCCGCCGCAGCCCACAAAGGCGGGCGCGTCGCTGGGGCGCACGATGACAAACTCGATATCGCCGACCGTGCCCTCGCCGGCACGCGTGTCGCGGCCGCGCACGATCAGGTGACGACCGGGATCGCGCAGCTCCGAGACATCCAAGCCCGCGGCCTCGAGCACGTCGAGTGTGTCGGCCTTAAGCGAGCCCTTGGGCACGGCAATGCGCAGCGGACCCTCGGCGCCACGGCCCACGGCGTGATCGCCATCGGAAGCAGCGTCCTCGGCCGAGGTGTGCGCGGCCTCCAGGCGCTCAAGCGAAAAGGCGAAGCCCGCCGCCGGCACCTCAATGCCGTCGCCAAATGCACCGGTAAAGATGGAGTCGTAGCGTCCGCCCGAACCCACCGGATCGGGCAGGCCACCGGCATAGGCCTTAAAGACCAGGCCCGTGTAGTAATCAAACGAGTTCATGATGGAAAAGTCGAAGGACAGTACCTGGGAGTCCTCGGGAGCCAGGCCCTCGACCAGGGCACGCAGCTCGCGCGTGAGCGGCGCGACGATACCGGCGGCAACCAGCAACGCGTCAACGCGGTCGAGCACTTCGGGGCCACCGTGTAGACGCGGCAGCTCGCTAATGGCGGCCTTGACGACATCGGACTCGGCGCTTGCCGCCACGCGAGAATCGAGGCCCACGAAGTCATTGGCGTGCACGCAGCACAGGGCCTCGGCAGCCAGCTCGCGATCATCGCACGCCGCGAGCAGTTCCTTAAACGGACGCACGCTGCCCGCGATAATGCGCGCACCGGGAAGTGCCAGCTTGCGCACGGCCTCGGCGACCAGTGAGACAATCTCGACGTCGCCCGCAGTGTCGCCCGCGCCGATGAGCTCAAAACCCAGTTGCGTAAACTGACGCGAGCCACCGGCATTGCGCTGACACTCGCGAACCACCGGCGCCTCATAGCGCAGGCGCAGCGGCAGATCGGCCGCGCGCATGCGAATCGAAACCAGACGAACGATCGGCAGCGTGTTGTCGGGACGGACCACCAGCAGGCGACCGTCGTCGTCAAAGAGCTTAAACGGCGTGTCCGCAATGCGGCCGCCCTCCTCGAGCGAGCCCTTGTCCTCGAGCAACGGCGTCTCGACCGGAAGGTAATGATGCTCCCTGAAGCAGCCCTTCACCGTACATGCGATCTCCTCGCGCGCCTGAGCCTCCTCGGGCAATATGTCCCGGAATCCCCACGGTGTGGCCGTCATCTGGTGAGCCTCCTCATGCTGTGTTTCATATAGAACAGAAGACCGGCATAGCTCCGCCGGTCTTCTGGGTACTTTAGCATACTAGAGTGCTTGCGGGGAAAATCCGTCGCAGCCGCTCACACCGTATTCATTTGGAAACATAGGGTAGGTTGCCGCAACCCAACCCCACCTAGGCGCCAATCGCACGACGATACTCTGCCATTACCTGTGCATCGGCAGCTGCGGGGTCGGCAAAATAGCGCCAGTCATACGTCTCGGCCGAAACAACTCCGCGATAGCCGCGTGCCACCAGCCTATCCAGGTCGGCGCGCATATCGCGGTCGCCGTCACCCCAGGCAAGATGCGTCGTGCCGTCTGCCGCAACATCGACAAAATGCACGTGGGCGACATCTTCGCCAAGCAGATCGAAATAATCGTCGATGGTATCCCCCGCCACCGCCATAGCGCCCAAATCCAGACACGCCTTAAGTGCCGGATGATCAACCGCCTCGATCATGCGCTTCGTGTCGACCGCCGAGTTCACGATCATCGACTCAACCGGCTGTAGGGCCTCGAGCACCAGTCGCACGCCGCGCTCTCCCGCATGTTCGGCAATCGCACGCAGCATCGAGGCACTTCGACCCCACGCGTCCTCAATCGGCTCGTTCAAAAATGCCCAGCCGCTCGAGACCATGACCTGCTCGGCTCCAAGTTCCGCCGCGATATCCACAACGTTCTTAAAGTACGCGAGCGTGCGGGCACGCGCCTCATTCCCGCGCGCCGCGATATTCCACGGCTTGGGGTTGTTCTGTTCGGGACAAAGCCCCACAATCCGAACCCCATACTGCTGCGACAGCTCCCGCACCTGCTCGAGCGAATCGTATCCATGGCAATCGACATACAGATGCATCGCCCCGGTCCAAAGCTCGCAACACGTGTAGCCCGAGGCCGCTGCCGAGGAAAAGAATTCCTCAAGGTCAAAATAACGATGGCTGATATTCATGACGGCAAGCAGGGGGTAGCTCATAATTACTCTCCAACCTAAACGAGGCCCCGTTCCATATAGGAGCGGGGCCCAATTACATAAACGTTATTTGCTCTTAGTAGTCGAACTGGTGATAGTAACGACGGTAGTTGAGGTTGTGCTTGGTGACCGTCTCGTAGTAAGCGGCAAGGCGATCGGTAATCAGCGAGGAGAGGATCCACGGAGACACGATGACGCGGAACTCGTCGTCAAGGCCGGGGATCGCGAACTCGGCGGTGTCGATGATGTTGATGTCGGTGTCGCCGGTCACGCCGCGGGTCAGGAAGGCGCGGACGCGCTCGTCGAGCTTGCGGTTCTCGTCCTCGCCCATGAACAGGAAGACCGGGACGCCGGGCTCCACGAGCTCGAGGGTGCCGTGGAAGAAGTCGGCCGAGGTGATGTAGCGGGTGCGCTTCCACTGCATCTCCTCCAGGATGCACATCGAGAACAGAATCGTCTCGCCCCACAGGGCGCCGGAGCCGATGAACATGGTGTAGGGGGCCAGGGCGTACTTCTTGGCGAGCTCCTCGGCGCGCGGCTCGAAGCGCTTGCGGATGTCGAGCATGTCCTTCCAGATATCCTTGGTCTGCTCGATAAACAGATCGAACTTGGGGAAGCAGCCGCGGCGGTTGAGCAGGCGCAGGCCGAAGCAGTCGGCGAGGTAGTAGCCCTTCTCGCAGCCGCCCGAACCATGGTCAGAAGCCATGGCGACGCAGTTCTCGGCACCCACAGCCTGGCCGATGGGGCCCTCGGGCTTGGTCATGGCGTAGACGCGCACGCCCATGCCCTTCATCTTCTTGACGGCCTCGAGGACCTCGGGGGTGGTGCCGGACTCGGAGGCGGTGATCACGACGGACTTCTCGGTCATGCGCTTGTGGCCGGAGACGTTCCACTCGGCGGCGTGGATCAGGTAGACCTCGAGGTCGCGGTCGCCGAACTTGTTCATGAGGTACTCGAGCTGCATGAGCTCGTCCCAGGTGCCGCCGACGCCCATCAGGAACACGGCGTCGTAGCCCTCGTCGGCGACCTTGTCGGCGAGCTCGATCATCTTCTTGCCGGTCTCATAGACGTTCTTGCCGTCCTCGAGATAGCCCTCCTGGCTAAAGTGCATGATCTCGATCTTCTCGGTTTCCTTCATGGCTTTTCCTTTCTGTCCTGCACGCGACTCTATACATCGCGTTTCTTTTCGACACCAATTATAGACATACACCTAAGGTGTTTTTAATACCACTTATCAATCTGTTCCAATCCTCGGTGAACGGTCGAAATTCTCTGGTGAGTGGTATTAAATTAGAATTGAATGTATAGCTAACACCTCTGGCGCCTCCCTTGTGTGACAAAGAACAGCGTTCCTACCAGCGCAATAATGGTCGATGCCCCAAATAGCACCGCCTGGACGCCCAAAGCCTCCGCCAAAAACGGAGCCGCCAGCAGCGGCAGCACGCCGGCGCTCATCAGGCCAAAACGCACAAAGCCGGTAATGCGCCCCAGGTATTTGATGTCGGCGCGCTCCTGAATCAAGATCATCTGCAGCGGTTCCAGGAATCCCCAGGCCAGACCGTTAATCGCCTGACCGATAATCGCGACCCCCAGCATATCGGTGCCCACGTACACCATGGACCCAATGCCCACGGCCATGAGCGCGCCGAGCAACAATCGCAGGTTGACATGGCGAGCAGAAAGCTTGGTCAGGATGAACGCGCCCACCGAGGAAGTGAGGCCCACGACCGAGGACAGCCAGCCCAGCCAGACGATATCCACGTTGAGCACATCGCGGTAGAACAACGACTCCAGCGAATCGAACGCGCCAAACGCAAAGAAACCCAAAAAGCCCGAGATGAAGATGAGGCGCAGGTCGTGGTCGCGAAACGTAAGTCGCGCACCCTCGGCCATGCCGCCCAGAATACCGCCCTTCGGCTTCTCCCCTTTTGCGGGAGCAACACACTCATGACAACCCAGGGAGAGCACGGCCGCCACACCCATCATGCCCGCCATGAGCAGATAGACCGATTGCGTGGCAAAACAGCTCACGATGGCACCGCCGAGCAGCGGGCCAGCGGTATAGGCGATATTGCTGTAGAACACCATGAGGCCGTTCACGCGGGTGCGGCCCTCGGTGGTCGACTCCAGGTATCCCGGAAACGCATGCGTGCAGGTGTTGATAAAGCCACCCGCAAGTCCCAAGACGCACGCGGCAAACACAAGCCCGGGGACAGATAACGGCGCCAACCCCACGCCAAGCGATAGCACTGCCGTAATCACGCACGTCACAAATGACGTCCGGCGCGGTCCAAAGCGATCGATGACCGAGCCCGACACCATATTGCCCGCCGACGTCATAAGATTACGCACGAGCGTAATGGCGGCAACCAAAAAGGCCGTGCCGGCCAGATCATACGTGGCCGCACCGATAAGACCCAAAAAGTAGACCGCGTTGTTGGCGCACCACTGCAGGGACTCAATAAGAATCAGCCTGACCTCCGCCGGCGTCAGGCGCATTGCTTCGCGATCCTTCGCGGACATACGAACTCCTTCTATACAAAAAGGGGATGGAGGGCATAGGCCTGCTCCATCCCCTTTCCAGGTTGCAACGAAAATCTATGCAGCCGGGCCCTTACGCCAGCACGCCGAAGAACGCGCCGATGATGCCCACGACCATGGTGGCCACGATCAGCACCATGGGGTTGATCTTCTTGGACAGCAGCCAGTAGTACAGCCAGAAGGCGATCATGCCGAGCATGCCGGGCATGATGCCGTCCAGGATGTCCTGGAGGGTCTGGGCGTCGTCGCCCGAGCCGATGGCCACCGGGATGCTGGCCCAGAACATGTCCTTGCACATGGCGCCCACGACCATGACGCCCACGATGCCCACGCAGGTCATGATCTTCTGCATGAGGCCGGTCCTCTGGGCCTCGTCCAGGAAGCCCACGCCCAGCTCGTAGCCCTTGACGGCGCCCCAGATGCGCAGCGCGAAGCCGGGGACGTTGTAGATGAGCAGGAAGGCGATGGGGCCGAAGGGGTTGCCGGCCTGGCACAGGCTGATGCCCACCGCGGCGGCGACCACGCGCAGCGTCGACAGGAAGATGGAGTCGCCGATGCCGGACAGCGGGCCCATGAGGGCGGCCTTGACGTCGTTGACGCTCTCGGGCTCGATCTCGCCGCGGGCGACCTTCTCCTCCATGGCCATCGCGATGCCGCCGACGAACGGGGCGAACTGGACGGTGATGTTGAAGAACGCGCAGTGGCGGTGCAGGGCCGCGGCGTAGTCGTCGGGGCGGCCGGCGTAGATCTTCTTGAGCATGTTGGCGACCATCAGGCAGAAGGCGATGTTCATCTGCTTGTAGTAGGTCCAGGAGAACTCCATGCCCAGGGCGCCGACGTTGACGGCGCTCTTGACGAGGTCGGAGCGCGTGATCTTGTTCTCGGGACTAGAAGTCATCGTCCTCATCCCCTTCCGCGGAGAGCTGGGGCTGGGCTCCGCCCAGGCCGAGCAGGTCGAACTTGTCGATGCCGATGATGATGGCGATCAGGGCGACGCCCAGGACGGGCACGTTGGCGTAGGAGCACAGCAGGAAGCCCAGGAAGTAGAAGGGCACGAGCTGCTTGGTGAGCACCAGGCGGCCGAGCATGGCGAAGCCCATGGCAGGCAGGATGTTGGCGGCAACGCCGCAACCATCGATCACAAAGGTCGGGATGAAGTCGAGCAGGCCCTGGATGGCGTCGGAACCCAGGTAGAATGCGCCGCCGCACAGCAGGAAGTACTCAAGGCAGCCAAAGAGGCCCATGCTCCAATGTGCCGCGTAGATACCCTTGAGGTTGCCCTTGGCAGCGCACTTGTCAGCAATGTCAACAATGATCGAGAATCCAGCATCCGTAATGTTGCCGATCGTCAGCGAAAGGACGGCGATGGGCATGGCGAGCGCAATGGCCGTCTCGGTACCCTGACCGAGCTGAATGGCAAACGCGCAGGCGAGCACGCCGCCGATGGTTTCGTTAGGCGGCACGTAGGCGCCGATGGAGATCGAGCCCATGAACAGCAGCTCCAGGCTGGCGCCAACGGCAAGGCCGGTCTGCAGGTCCCCCAGCACCAGGCCCACGAGCGGGCACATGACGATGGGGCGGAACGCGTAGAGGGTGCCGAGCTGGTAGTCGAGGCATCCAAAAGCTCCAACTAAGCCGACGAGGATTGCTTGGACAAGCATAATTCCTCCCAATAAGGAATATCGAACCGTCGTCACTCCCGTCGCGCGCGTTATTGATATCAATTCCGGGAGTTCGATCACACGGCTCAAAGCGTACCTGGTGTGCTGCTAACACCCATGCCAGGCACAAATGATTTGATACCAATTATAGATATGCAGGTTCTCACTATTTAATACCACTCGCTCAGCGGGGTGTTTTTTACCGTAAACGGCAGACGCATCCCATCAGGCGCGCTCTTTGTTTCGATGGCGGACAAGCGCCACCAGAAAGCCATCGCCAAAGGCATCGGATGCCAAGTTGGCCACAATCACCAAAACGATAATCGCCGCGCCCAAAAACTCGTTCCAGCGAAAGACCTCGCCAAAGAAGAGCGCCGACCAGCAGGGAGCGAGCACGACCTCGCTCATGCAAACCAAGTTGGCCGCAAACGCGTTGGTGCGCGCGATCCCCTTGGCATACAGCACGCTCGCAAGGCCACTGCAAAAAAGGCCATGCACCAGCATGAGTCCCCACTCAAATGGTCTCACGGAGTCTAGGGCGCCAGCAAAATAGACGATCGGCAGCATCGAGATACCGCAGGAGATGAGCGAGGACACCATGGGCGACGCATCGGGGCGAGAGTTCAAAAAGAAACACAGCCCAAAGGTGGCTCCCGAAATGACGGCAAGCAGGTTGCCGAGCATGCCCTCGGCACTCAAATCGCCTAAAAAGAACAGTCCCATACCCGTAAAAGCAACCACCACGGAGGCAATCTTCGCAGGCGAGGGCAACGTGCGGGTTGCGAGCGATTGATACACGATAACGAAGATCATCGAGGTGTACTGCAGGACGATCGCGTTGCCGACCGTCGTGAGCTGGTTGGCAAAGTTAAACGTGGTGCCCGTCACGAAGTTGCAGACGGCCACAAGGACAATAAGACGGCTGACGCGGAGGACGGGCCTGCCGACGAGCAGGATAAAGAGCGCCATAAATATTGCCGTGACGGCACCGATCAAAAGAGCTGACTGCGAATTGGCGCGAACGAGGATGCCGATAAAACTCCACAAGAGCGCCGTGCCAAATAGATACATCGCCCCGCTCACGCCATTATCGGGTGGATTGTCAGATCGAATCACGAAGCACCTCCAGCTAGCTTTCGGTAATAAAAAACGGCGACCACAACGGGTCGCCGTTTCCCTTGGGGGCAGAATAGAACGCAGGAACCTACGCCAGCACGCCGAAGAACGCGCCGATGATGCCCACGACCATGGTGGCCACGATCAGCACCATGGGGTTGATCTTCTTGGACAGCAGCCAGTAGTACAGCCAGAAGGCGATCATGCCGAGCATGCCGGGCATGATGCCGTCCAGGATGTCCTGGAGGGTCTGGGCGTCGTCGCCCGAGCCGATGGCCACCGGGATGCTGGCCCAGAACATGTCCTTGCACATGGCGCCCACGACCATGACGCCCACGATGCCCACGCAGGTCATGATCTTCTGCATGAGGCCGGTCCTCTGGGCCTCGTCCAGGAAGCCCACGCCCAGCTCGTAGCCCTTGACGGCGCCCCAGATGCGCAGCGCGAAGCCGGGGACGTTGTAGATGAGCAGGAAGGCGATGGGGCCGAAGGGGTTGCCGGCCTGGCACAGGCTGATGCCCACCGCGGCGGCGACCACGCGCAGCGTCGACAGGAAGATGGAGTCGCCGATGCCGGACAGCGGGCCCATGAGGGCGGCCTTGACGTCGTTGACGCTCTCGGGCTCGATCTCGCCGCGGGCGACCTTCTCCTCCATGGCCATCGCGATGCCGCCGACGAACGGGGCGAACTGGACGGTGATGTTGAAGAACGCGCAGTGGCGGTGCAGGGCCGCGGCGTAGTCGTCGGGGCGGCCGGCGTAGATCTTCTTGAGCATGTTGGCGACCATCAGGCAGAAGGCGATGTTCATCTGCTTGTAGTAGGTCCAGGAGAACTCCATGCCCAGGGCGCCGACGTTGACGGCGCTCTTGACGAGGTCGGAGCGCGTGATCTTGTTCTCGGGACTAGAAGTCATCGTCCTCATCCCCTTCCGCGGAGAGCTGGGGCTGGGCTCCGCCCAGGCCGAGCAGGTCGAACTTGTCGATGCCGATGATGATGGCGATCAGGGCGACGCCCAGGACGGGCACGTTGGCGTAGGAGCACAGCAGGAAGCCCAGGAAGTAGAAGGGCACGAGCTGCTTGGTGAGCACCAGGCGGCCGAGCATGGCGAAGCCCATGGCAGGCAGGAAGTTGGCGGCAACGCCAAAGCCAGCAAGGACAAAGGGCGGGATGAAGTCGAGCAGGCCCTGGATGGCGTCAGCACCCAGATAGAACGACAGCGAGCACAGCAGGAACGCCATGATGATACCGGTCAAACCGATCAGGAAGTGCATCGCATAGACACCCTTAAGGTTGCCCTGGCCGGAGTAGACATCAGCGCGGTCGACCAGGATCGGCAGGGCGGCGTTAAGGATGTTCTTGATGGCAAGGCACAGCGTGGCGATGGGCATGGCAAGCGCGATGGCTGCCTCGGTGCTCTGGCCCAGCTGGATAGCGAAGGCGCAGGCGAGCACGCCGCCGATCGTCTCATCAGGCGGCACGTAGGCGCCGATGGAGATCGAGCCCATGAACAGCAGCTCCAGACTCGCACCGATCGCGAGGCCGGACTGCAGGTCCCCCAGCACCAGGCCCACGAGCGGGCACAGGACGATGGGGCGGAACGCGTAGAGCGTACCGAGCTGGCAGTCGAACTTACCAAATGCGGCGATAAGTCCGATGAGGATTGCTTGGGTAAGCATACATCCCCCTTTCCATATAGGACACTACGAAGAGCTCAGACTCTTCGAAATTGAACGCCTAGAGCACGCTGGCGCAGTCGACCTTGGGGTCATCGGCCAGGGGTCGAATCTCGACCTCAACGCCACGATCCAGCATCTCGCGCACATCGGCTTCCTCGGCCGCGGTCAGGAAGATCTGATGAGAGACCTGACGAGCGTCGGGACGCTTCTCGTCCTTGGGCTTGGTGTTGCCCAGGTTGACCGACTTGATCTGCGGGCAGCCCTCAACAAGCTGCTTTGCCTCAGCGATAGTGGCGACGCAGATGATCATCTTGTACTTGTCGGTCACGCCCGAGTTGATAGCTTCGATTGCATGCTCCATATCTTTGATGACGAGCTTGCAGCCGGCAGGCTTGCCCATCTTGAGCGTCGTCTTCCACACCGGGTCGTTAGCGACCTTATCGCCCACGCAGAAAATGCAGTTGGAGCCAAGGCCCTGAACCCAGGAAACTGCGACCTGGCCATGAAGCAGGCGATGGTCAACGCGAAGTAGCTGAATCATAATGTGACCCCCCAAAGGTCTTGTGCCGTCATACGGCGTGTCAGTAGGTGCTGCGGATTAGAACTCTTCCTCCTCCTCGTCATCGACCAAAAGATCGTTGACAAACTTCACGCGCGTATCGTCCGCAGCGACGATGGCGCGAATCGTCTCCTCAACCGGCGCCGACTCGTCAGAGAACAGCAGCTGGATGAGCAGAGGAAGGTTCATGTTGGTAACGAGGTACGTGCGGGGACGCGTCTGGACGATCTTGGTGAACTCGTTGTTAACGCTACCGCCAAAGAGGTCGGTGCAGACAACGACATCATCGTCGGCAGACATGCCTGCCAGCAGTTTTTGGGCCTCCTCGGCCACGTCCATGCGGCCATCGACGAACATCGAAAGATCGTGGACGTTGTCGCGAGCGCCCGAGAGCAGCTCGACGCTCTCCTTGATGCCGGTGGCGAAGTGCGCATGGCTGGCGATGATGTACTGCCTCATTCTGTGTTCCTCTCAATAGCCCGGCACGTTCCCGCACCCGTTTTCTTTAGTAGTCGAACTGGTGATAGTAGCGACGATACTTGAGGTTGTGCTTGGTGACCGTCTCGTAGTAGCGAGCCAGGCGGTCGGTCACGAGCACCGTCAGAATCCACGGGGAGACGATGACGCGGAACTCGTCGTCAAGGCCGGGGATCGCGAACTCGGCGGTGTCGA
>UQHZ01000024.1 GCA_900541055.1 uncultured Collinsella sp. | reverse complement strand
CAGGCCCGATTTTGCCTCTTGACAATGTCCTGCTCATATTAAAAGGAACGTCCCCTTCTGCCGGCAAGCTATGTTGATATTTGAGTTGTCGTCGTTTCGTTCGTCTGGGCCGTTTCGGCTTCGCTGCCCTGTTCGTCCTCGTCCTTTTGCGCATCGGCGATGGTGGAGGCCGCCGCAACGATACCGCGCTGGGGCGCGACACCCGTCTGGGTCTGAGCGCCCTCGATAACTTCTGTGCCTGCATGCGCGAGCTCGGGCGATTTAAACACTGCGTCCAAGTTGGCGCCACCGCCGGCGTAGCCAAGCGCAGCGAGTGCGATGACGATCACTGCAACGACGGCCACGATCGGAACATAACGATGCCAACCAGCCGGATTGAGTCCACTGCGGCGAGCCGCCCCGCGGCTGATGTAACCGAGCGTTCCGTCGTGCTTGAGCTTTGAGCCCACCACGCGTTTGCGGCCCCACAGCGAGGACTCTGCCTGCATTGCCAAGCGGGCGCTTGCCGAAGGATAGCCGTATTTAGTGCGCTTGAACGAGCCATCAAACCCCGAGGCGTGTTTACCCCACGTCACCGATGTCGTGCGTCGGTTGACCGGCGCGGCACTCCGCCTTCTGCGGCTCGGTTTTGAAGTCTCAGCCATATGCCCTCGCACGCCGTAACCAAATCGAAACAATAACGCTTTGGACTGTAGCACACGCGTCGCGCGCGGTCACGGGCGCCTCGCTCAACGGTCATCGTCCTTCAGCAAGCGCCACAGCGTTGTACGGCTTATGCCCAGTACCTCCGCCGCACGGGTTCGGTTGCCGTGGAGATGATCTACAACCAGATGCGCGATATCTCGCTCGGTATCGGCCAGCGGTCGCAGGATATACAGGTCGCTTTCGAGCGTCGGGGCGCCAAAGGCTGCGGTCTTAATCACGTCCTCTTGGGCGAGCACTTCCTCCGCCACAGCGCGGTCCACCGCGCCCGCCCCCACCAATATATACAGTCGTTCCGAGACCTCGCGGAGCTGCAGATAATTGCGCGGCCAGCGGTAAGCATCGAGCGTCTTCGTCGCCGCGGAAGACAGCGTGGGCGCTGCCGTCCCAAATGCGTCAGCGAGATATTCCAAATAGCGCGCAACCTTCGTCGACGCGGCTCCCTGCTCGGCGATTGCCGGCGCCACGCTCACCGCACAGGCGAAGCGCTCGGTCACAAAGGCGGCTTGATCACTTTCGCTGCCGCCCGGCATGTCATTCGCCGTCAGCACCACATGGCAGCGCGTCGCCAACGCGGTGTCGGCCATCGTGGAGACCAGCTCGCGGAGGCGCTGGGGGCCAACCGCGTTCCAGCCCTCAATGCAAAGGGTCAGCCCCGTTTGGAACAACGGCGATTCGGCGCTTTTGAGCACATGGCGCCAACCGCGCTCGGTGAGCTCATCGAGCGCAACGGAAACAAAGGGCTGATCGGCAAAAGGACCGTCCAGGTAGAGGCGCTTGGCGATCTCGACCTGACCCGCGCCCAGCTCGCCCTCGAGCATAAGGGGCACACCGCGCGCGTAGCTCTCGACGACCGGCGCAGCCACTGAAGCCGCTCCCTCAACGATGCCGTACGCGCTCGATTCGTAGCGGACCTCAACTTCGTCGGCGTTGAGCCACTCGATGCCCGCATGCGCCGCGGCACCGCGCACCTCGCGGACCACGACAACCCAAAGCCCCCCGCCCTCTTTGTCGGTGGGGCGAACGGTCAGGCTCAGGCGCGTACCCTCACGCCCCATAACCAGACGCGCGCCGTCTCCTATACGGTCGAGACGCTCAGCAACAAAAGCCGCCACATCCCGCTCAAGCGCCGCGTCATTCATGGTCGAGATCGCGACGTCCCCACGCGCATCGATCGCCAATGCCGAGGCCCCGGCAGCAGCCAGGGCCTCGGTCAAGATGTTCAGCTTGGCATCGCTATCCATGATTCGCCCCTGTCCGCGGCGACGTGCAACCGCCGGCGGTCGCACGACCGAGTGTTTCAAAATTGAACGATATTGCTCACCAAACACTATAGGGCAGAAAGCGCCGTCCTGCGAGTATAGGTGTTGCCCCGCATCGCCATCCTGGCGGGGCGATAAGAGCTCTTCGGGACCTATCAACCTGCGGACAAGCCATACCCGCAAGAGCTCCTATCGCTCCACCGTGAGAATGCGCTCACCAGCACGCAGCACGCAGCACGCAAACAAGCTACTTCTCTACCAGATTCCCAGTACGTGTTGCATTCCCAAACTCATGCACGCAATGCCAATCCAGCAGCAAAAGCCCAGCGCGATGGGCTTGCCGCCCTTTTTGACCAGCTCGACGATATCGGTATTAAAACCAATAGCCGCCATGGCCATCACGATAAAGAACTTCGACAGCTCCTTGATGGGCGCCGTAAAGGACGCGGGAAGCTGAAGCACCGTGGTGATCACACTCGCCAGCACAAAGAACAGCACAAACATGGGAAACGCGCGTTTAAGCGAGAACGTGCTCTTAGCGTCGCCGCCGGACTTGCGTGCCAGATGCATCTGCCAGCATGCGAGGACCAACGTGATGGGAATAATGGCAAGCGTCCTGGTGAGCTTGACCACTGTGGCGCTCTCGAGCACATTGGCGCCGGGATGCATGCTGTCCCAAGCGCTCGCCGCAGCCGTTACGGACGAGGTGTCGTTGATGGCGGTACCGGCAAACAGGCCAAAGCCCTCGTTGGTCAGCCCGAGCATGCCGCCGAGCGTTGGAAACACGAGCGCCGCGATAACGTTAAACAGGAAGATAACCGAAATAGCCTGGGCAATCTCGCGATCGTCGGCATCGATGACAGGTGCGGTCGCGGCGATGGCAGAACCGCCGCAAATCGACGAACCCACGCCCACAAGCGTCGCGATCTTACCCGGCACGTTCATAACGCGGCAGAGCACAAAGGCGATGACAAGCGAGGTCGAGATTGTCGCCACGATAATCGGCAGCGACTGGGCGCCCTTGGACAGAATCTGGGAGAGGTTCATGCCAAAGCCAAGCAGGATAACCGCGTACTGCAAGACTTTTTTGGACGTATAGGTGACGCCGGCGGCGAGCTGTTCGCGACGATTCTTGGGAAAGACGAGCGCCAGGACCATGCCAAAGAGGATGGCGAATACCGGACCGCCGACCACCTCAACCTGTTTGCCGAGCAACGTCGCGGGAATGGCGATGATCAGGCAGAACAAGACGCCTTTCCAGCGCTCGCGTACGATATTTGCCAGTTGCATATGGGATTCCTTCTTTCTATTTCACGTTTGCGACGGCTTATGATACGGCAACATTGAGCACAGCCTTGCGCAAACACAGACTAAGATGCCGCGATAGTTCTCAGGCAACAGCCGAATTACCCACCGCGGAGAGCTGATTCGCGGCATAATTAACAACTGACATATGAGTTTGATAGAACAGTTGCGAGGCGCTATGGAAGAATCGATGCACGTCGGCGAGCAGGAAACGAGCCTACAGGACCAGTCCTACCACACCATTCGACGCAAAATCGTCTACCTGGACTACAAGCCGGGCGAAAAGCTGGGCGTCAAGCAACTTTGCGACGACCTAGATATGGGGCGCACCCCTGTGCGCGAGGCTTTGGTTCGTTTGGCGCAGGAAGGCCTGGTGCGCACCGTGCCCCAGAGCGGTACCTACGTCTCGCCCATCAACCTCACCCTTGCCGAGAGTGCCTGTTACATCCGCGAGCATCTGGAAAAGCAGGTGATCGTGGAGTGCTGCGCGCGCGCCACGTCGGCTGGCATCGAGCAGCTCGACCGCGCCATCGTGCTGCAGGAAAAGGCCATGGCCGAAGAGGATCGCATCGGCTTCTTTTTGAGCGACAACCTCATGCATCACATGATTTTTAGCATCGCATGTCGCAGCACCGTGTGGTCGTGGCTCGAAGAGACCAATGCCGACCTGGAGCGCTTCCGCTGGCTGCGCGCTGCCACGCAGGTTCTCGACAATCAGGACATCGTGAACGAGCACAAGCAGATTCGCCGCGCTATCGCCGGTCGCGACCCCATCGAAGCGAGCTTTTTGGTCAGCAAGCACCTGCATATGATGTTCCGCAACCAAACCGAGGTTCTGGACCAGTTCCCCGAGTACTTCGAGACCAGCAAGCTCCGCTAACCTACCAAAAAGGGACAGGTTTATTTTGGCAGGTTTTACCTGGGAAAATGCAACAAGGCCCGGCTCCGTCTTGATGCGAAGCCGGGCCTTAGTCGCTAGAACGGCGGAACCAACTACTCTACCGTGACGCTCTTGGCGAGGTTTCGGGGCTGGTCAACGTCGCAACCTCGCAGGATGGCTACCTCGCGGGCGAGCAGCTGCAGAGGAACGCTCGCCGTGATGGGGCTGAACACGTCGCGGACTGCTGGCACGCGGATAATGCAGTCGGCGATCTTGTTGATCTCCTCGTCGCCCTCGGTGGCAACGACGATGACCTTGGCGCCGCGCGCCTTGCACTCCATGAGGTTCGACACGGTCTTGTCGTAGGTGGCACTCTTGGTGGCCACGGCGATGACAGGGAAGCCCGGGTCGATCAGCGCGATGGGGCCGTGCTTCATCTCACCGGCGGCGTAGGCCTCGGCGTGCAGGTAGCTGACCTCTTTGAGCTTGAGCGCGCCCTCGTAGGAAATAGCGGCACCCATGCCACGGCCCACGAACAGCGCCGACTGCGCGTCCTTGCACAGCAAGGCGGCCTCATGCACGGCCTCGGTTTGGGTATCCAAAATCCACTGGATCTGCTCGGCCGTATCGGAAAGCTCGCGGAACAGCATGCGCGCCTGCTTGGTGGTCAAGCGGTACTTGACCTGTGCCAGCAGCAGGGCCAAAAGCGTAAGGCTCACAACCTGGCCGATGAAGCTCTTGGTCGAGGCGACCGCGATCTCCTTGTTGGCCTTGGTGTAGATGACGCCGTCGCTCTCACGCGCCACGGGGCTGCCCACCACGTTGGTGATGCCGAAGACCTTGGCACCCTTGATGCGCGCATCGCGAATGGCGGCAAGGGTATCGGCCGTCTCGCCCGACTGGGACACGGCAACGACAAGCGTCGTCGGCGTAATGATGGGGTTGCGATAACGGAACTCGCTGGCCGCCTCCACCTCGGTGGGGATGCGAGCCCAGCCCTCAATGAGATTCTTGGCAATGAGGCCAGCGTGATAGCTGGTGCCGCAAGCGATCACGTAGACGCGGTCGATGTCGTTGAGCTCCTCGAGCGAAAGGCCCAGCTCGTCGATATCGAGCTCGCCGGCCGGCGTCATGCGGCCCACCAGCGTGTCGCGCACCACGCGCGGCTGCTCGTGGATTTCCTTGAGCATAAAGTCGGGATAACCGCCCTTTTCTGCCATGTCCAGGTCCCAGTCGATGTGGGTGACCTTGGGCTCGATAACGTTGCCGGCCTCGTCGGTGTACTCGACGCCTGCAGGCGTGAGCTTGGCAAACTGACCGTCCTCGAGCACCACGACATCGCGGGTGGCGTCGATGAGCGCGATGACGTCAGAGGCGACATAGGCGCCGGTCTCGCCCGCGCCGACCACGATCGGGGAATCCTTGCGGGCCACGGCGATCACGCCGGGCTCGTCAGCGCACACGGCGGCCAGACCATAGGCACCGACCACGTGGGTGCAAGCCTCGCGCACGGAGGCCATCAGGTCGTGCGTCTCGGCATAAGCCTCTTCGATCAGATGCGCGAAGACCTCGGTATCGGTCTCGCTCTTAAAGTGGTGGCCGCGGCCCTCCAGCTCTTCGCGCAGCTCGGCGAAGTTCTCGATGATGCCGTTGTGGACGATGGCGATACGACCGTCGCAGCTGGTGTGGGGATGAGCGTTAACGACGGAGGGCTTGCCGTGGGTGGCCCAACGGGTATGGCCGATACCGCAGGTAGCGTCGCTGTCAATGTTGGAAAGCTCGCTCTCCAGGCCCGCGACCTTGCCCACGCGGCGGATGACGTCGAGGTGCGCCGCGGCGCCCTCGCCCACCTCGAGCGCGACGCCCGAGGAGTCATAGCCGCGATACTCCATACGCTTGAGGCCCGTGACCAGGATGTTCTTTGCAATATCAGAGCCGGTGTAGCCGACGATTCCGCACATAAGATAAATCCCTTCGTTCGCGTGACTGCAAGACGTCCACGCACAAGGGGCGCTGAGACGTATAACGTTCGAGTATTGTACTCACGCAAGCACAAGCTGATATACCAGAAGTGGTATCTCAACTTAGATACCACCCGATGCACACACGTCCAGCCGGTCCAAACCACCACAATGGGGACAGGCACCTTCGTGGTGGTCGCGCTGGCAACGGCGTTTCCCCAGATAAAACCTGCCGAAATAAACCCGTCCCTTTTTGGTAGGTTTAGGATGCTACAATCTGGCTTGTACTTGAAACGCATCAAAGGGGCCGCTATGGCAAAGGTAAAAATCAGCGACGTCGCGCGCGAGGCCGGGGTTTCGCTGGGCACGGTTTCCAACGCGCTCAACCACCCCGAAAAGCTGCGCCCCGAGACCCTCAAGCTCATCAACGAGACCATCAATCGCCTTGGCTACCTGCCCAACCAAAGCGCTCGTCAGCTCGCGGGCGGCGCCACCAAGTCCTTTGGCCTGGTGCTCCCCCGTCTCGATCACGGCTTTTCGCTCCAAATCGCCAGCGGCGCCCACAACGAGGCTCGCAAGCACGGCTATGACTTGCTCATCGCCAACGCCGATAACGACGATATTCTCCAGGACCATTACCTGCGCTACTTTATGGGCACCCAGATGTCCGGCGTCATGGTTCAGCCCATGGCATCCCCCGACTGGCACCCCGCCATGGCCAAGATGCCCGTGCCGATCGTCCATCTGGACATCCATTGCTCCGAGCCCGGCTACTACGTAGCGGCCGACAACGAGGCCCAGGGTCGCATCATTGCCGAACTTGCCATCGCCCGCGGTGCACGCCATATCACCGTTGTGGGTAGAGCAGCATTTATGCAACTCACCCTGCGCGTCCTTGGCATTCATAAGGCACTCGCCCTACACCCCGATATCAAGATCGAAGTCATCGACGCCGGCGAATGGAATACCGCCGCCGACGGCTACGGCATCGGCGCCCAAATCGCCGCGCGCCCCGCCGACGAACGCCCCGATTTTGTCGTCGGCCTGACCGACGTGTTGGCCTCGGGCGTTATCTCGGCGCTGGTCGACAAGGGCATCTCTGTCCCCGGGCAAGTACGCGTAGCAGGTTGCGATGGCAACCCGCTCGCTTGGAGCGGATCGGTTCCGCTCACTACGGTAGCGCCCCCGGGCTACGAGATTGGCCGCAAGGGCGTTCAATTGCTCATGGAGCAAATCGAGAACAAGGCCCCGGCGAAGACCAAGCACGTCCACATCGGCTCTGCCGCGCGCACCGTCACCGCAGTCACCGCCGCCGAGGATATCAACCGCCAAGAACTGGTACGTCCGTTCCTACTGGAGCGCGCCAGCACCCAGGCAAGCAGCCAAACCGACGCCACGGCCATCAACCTCGGTGCGTATCTATAGCACGCCCGCAAGTATGCTATGTCGCCGAATAAGCAAAAGGGGACCCGACCATTGCCGGGCCCCCTTTTGCTTAAGCGCAAACGTGGGCAATTGCTCGTTTCAACACCGCAATTGTCTAGCGCACGGCCTCGACTGCCGCCGCCAGGTCGAACAACGTATCGAGCACGGCCTCGCAGCCATCCACCACGTCCTGCGGCAGCGGCACGATATCAGGAACGGCAAAGACGTGGCATCCGGCCGTAATGCCCGAGACGCAGCCGTTGCGCGAATCCTCGACCACGGCACATTCCTCGGGAGTAAAGCCCGCGCGCTCGCAGGCGAGCAGATACATCTCGGGATCGGGCTTGCCGTGCACAACGTCCTCGCCGCAGGTCACGGTCTCAAACTTGTCAAAGAGACCGAATGCTTTAAGGTTGCGCTCGGCCGTAACATGGCGCGATGACGTTGCAAGGCCTACGTGATAGCCCGCAGCCAACAGCTCGTCTATGCACTCGGCAGCACCGGCCTTAAGCTCCAGCTCGGTCTTGACCATCTCGTCGCGAATCTCCTTGTGGCGGACATAGATCGCCTCGGCGGTTTCGCGACTGCCATAATGCCTATCGAGGATGTCCATAACATCGGGCAGCGTGCGGCCGATAAACTGATGGATCAGCGCTTCATCAATCGCGAGTCCCAGCTCAGCGGCGCCTGCCTTCCAGGCCTTAATCCCCAAACGCTCGGTATCGACCAGCGTTCCATCCATGTCAAAAATAACAGCCTTGATCATATCGGTCCCCCATCGACTCTCGCTGTCGCGTTGCTGCAACTCTACCGCATTTGGCAACTTGTATATAACGTATATACCATATTGCACTTTCGTTACACAGATAGAAGTCTTATGGCAAGTAACGCATTAGGATTATAGTTTTCGATCGAGTACTCAACGATAAGGAACGTTTCATGATTTTAGGCACCACGGCACCCGCAGAGGAGCTTCAAGACAAGCTATCGGCGCTCGAGCAGCTGCTTTTGGCATACGGGCGCGTGGCTATCGGGTTTTCCGGCGGCGTTGACAGCAGCTTTTTGGCCGCCGTATGCGCCCGCGTCATGCCTACCAATACTCTTCTCGTCCATCTCACCACGCCGCTCATCGGCACGCCCGAGCAGGCTTCGTTTGAGCAGTCCGTTGATGGGCAGGCCAATGAGGGGCCGCATTTTAAGCTCCCCGTGCTCAATCTTTCGGTGGATCAGCTGCAGCTCCCCCAAGTAGCCTGCAACGATGCTAATCGCTGCTACCACTGCAAGCACGCCGGCTTTACCGCCATCGTCAACCACGCCAAGTCGCTCGGCTTTCCCACTGTCATCGATGGCAGCAATGCAAGCGATCGCGGTGACTACCGCCCCGGCATGCGTGCGGCAGAAGAGCTCGGCGTACGCTCACCCCTTATGGAGGTCGGCTTTACCAAGGACGAAGAGCGCGAGCTACTACGCGCATGGGGCTATCCTGTTTGGAACCTGCCGGCGGGAGCATGTCTTGCCACGCGCGTCCCCACGGGCGAGGAGCTTACGTTCGAGAAGGTCTCCCTGATCCGCGCCTGCGAGGATTACCTGCACGATCTTGACCTGGCACAGGTACGCGCGCGCTTGGTCGGCGGCCGCATGCATATCGAGGCCGCACCCGCAGATGTTGCCAAGATTGCCACCCTCGGCGGTGCCGCCGTCGACGACAAGGGCAAGACCCCGCTGCCCGCCGTTATCGAGTCCGCGCTGCGCGAGCTGGGCTGCGACCATATTTCCCCCGAGGTCACCCCCTACATTCACGGCAACATGAACCAGTAACCTGCCAAAAAGGGACAGGTTTATTTTGGCAGGTTTTATCTGGGGAAACGCCGAATAGCCCCGCATTCACAACCGCCGCAGCTCCATATGAGGCAAATGAATCAGTAGCGTCTATCCCAAATCTTAAGTATTTGTTCGATAGAACGGCCCCTGCCGGCTCCTGCTAGACTGGTAGATTCCCAACCGTCCATCCAGGAGCCTCAATGTCGCGCAAGTCCACCTACAAGCAAGTACTTTCCATCGGCACCGCCGTGGTGCTCGGGTTTGCGCTGTTTACGGGATCGCTCGACGGAGCGCCCAAGTTGCTGTCGCCGCAAAGCGATGAGCAGGCGGCGGCTCTGGCCGAAAAACAAAACGAGAGTCCCAGCCGCACCGACAACGAGGCAGACCTGGTCGCTCGGCTCGAATCGGGAACGGCGAGCTCCCCGGGCCCTCAAAACAGCCAGGACTCTGGCGATGGCTCCGATTCCGCCGCAACCGACACCGATGGCGATGCTTCCGCGGACAGTGCCGCCACCCCCATCGACGAGGTCGAAAACCCCGATCTCGGCCGCGCCCGCGGCGTATATCTCAGCAGCATTCCCGACTACGCCGGCAACCCCTACGTTGCCCTTCGCGCCGACAGCACGCACCCGCTCGGCACACCATCATTCACGCTCGATGAATACGAGCGCGCTACAGAAGAGGGCTGCTTTAAGAAGTTCTCCAAGCTCGACAGCCTGGGCCGCACCCGCAAAGCGCTCGCCTGCGTAGGCCCCGAGTCACTCGGTCAAGGCGAGCGCGGCGATATCTCGCGTATCCATCCCGCTGGATGGCGCCAGCAGCGCTATGACTTTATTCCGGGCCAGAGCCTCTACAACCGCTGCCACCTTATCGCCTGGTCGCTCTGTGGCGAAAACGCCAACCGCAAGAATCTCCTCACCGGCACGCGCTATCTCAACGAGACGGGCATGCTACCGTTTGAAGAGCAGATTCTCGGCTACATCCGCGACACGGGCAACCATGTGCTCTACCGCGTCACGCCCATGTACAACGAAGAGGAACTTGTCTGCCGCGGTGTGCGCCTTGAGGCGCAATCGGTCGAGGACCACGGCAAGGCCCTCTGCTTCCACGTGTACTGCTACAACCTGCAGCCGCACGTGCAGATTGACTACGCCACCGGCCGCAATCAGGCCTCGGGAGACTAGGGCCGAGCCACGATAAGAACCGATTTGCAACCCCACCGGGGATCAAAAAGGGCCGCCCTGGATTGCCCAGAGCGGCCCTTGCATCGGCATGTATGTTGCAGGCAAAATCACACGCTACTTGGCGCGACCCTCCTCATAGCGCTCAACCAGCTTGGCCTGAACGTCATAGGGAACCTGCTCATAGCCAGCAGGCTTCATGGTAAAGTCACCCGTGCCGCGCGTGATAGAGCGCAGGCGCGTCGAGTAATCCGTCAACTCGGCGAGAGGTGCCTGGGCAATGACCACGGTATCGCCGCGCTCATCGGTCTCCATACCCGTCACGCGACCGCGCGAGGCCGAGATGTCGCCCATCACGGCGCCGGCGTAGCTCTCGGGGATAGTCACCGTGATTTCCTCGATGGGCTCCAGCACCACCGGGTCGGCATCGGCGCATGCCTTGCGCAGGCCGATGCGAGCCGCCGCGCGGAACGCCATCTCGTTGGAGTCGACGCTGTGATACGAGCCGTCGTACACAGCCACGCGAATGCCCGTGAGCGGATAGCCGGCAATAATACCGTCCTTCATGGTCTCCTGGACGCCCTTGTCCACGGCAGGGATCAGCGAGCGCGGAATGCGGCCGCCCACGACCTCATCCACAAACTCGTAGCCGTCGCTCGTGCCGTCGGGCCCAATAAGCGGCTCCACGCGCAGCCAGCAGTCGCCGTACTGACCGGCGCCACCGGTCTGCTTCTTGTGGCGACCCTGGGCGCTCGCCGTGCGGCGGATGGTCTCGCGATACGGAATGCGGATCGGCACGCTTTTTGCCACGACCTTGGTGCGATCCTCCAAACGGTTGAGCAGCACCGAAACCTGCGCCTCACCAACGGCGGAGATAATGGTCTGACCAGTCTCCTCGTCGCGGTCGATGCTCATAGTCGGATCGGCCTTGCAGGCCTTCTCGATAAACGTGTAGAGCTTCTCTTCGTCCCCGCGATTCTCGGCCTCGATGGCGATGCGGTACTGAGAGTTGGGGAACTTAAACGCCGCAGCCTCGACCTTACCGGTAATGGAGAGCGTATCGCCCGTCTCGGCCGCCAATTTGGGCGCCACGATAATGTCGCCGGCATAGGCGTGACCGACCTCGGTCATGTCGCGGCCGCACATCACATACAGGTGAGCCAGACGGTCGCCCTTGCGCGTGCGCGCGTTGACCAGCTCAAGGCCCGGCTCAAGCGTACCCGTCAGCACCTTAATAAAGCTGATGCGACCCTGCTGCGGATCGGCCAGGGTCTTAAACACAAACGCCACCGGACGATCATCGTCGCTCGAAATCTTGAGCGAATCGCCGTCGATAAGCGGCATCTCGCCGTAGTCGGTCGGCGCCGGGAAGTATGTGGCGATGTCGTCCATCAGCGAGTTGACGCCCTGCTCCTTAATGCAATCGCCCGCAAAGACCGGCACAAAGATGCGCTCGGCGATCGCCTTCGACAGCAGGCCTTCAAGCTCCTCCTGCGTCAGCGTCTCCTCGCCTTCCAAGTACTTCATCATCAGTTCATCGTCAGCCTCGGCCACCAGCTCGCACAGATGGTCATGGGCTTCCTCGGCCTGGGCACGATACTCCTCGGGAATCTCCGACTCAACGGCTTCGGTGCCGTTGCAATGGCGCGCCTTCATGCGCACCAGGTCGATGATGCCGTCAAAGTCCTCGCCCTCGCCCCAGGGAAGGGTCACGGCGCCCAGGCGCGTGCCAAAGCGCTCCTGCAGCAGGTCCATCGTGGTCGCAAAGCTGGCCTCGGAGCGCGACAGGCGGTTTACGAACACCGCACGCGCCAGGCGCAGGTCCTCGGCGGCATACCAGAGCTTAACCGTCGTAGGCTGCGGGCCGGCCCCAGCGTCGACCACAAACAGAGCCGTCTCGCAGACGCTCATCGCAGCAAAGGCGTCGCCGATAAAATCGGGGTAGCACGGGGCATCGAGCACATTGATGCGCGCGCCCTTCCAGTCGATCGGCGCGATGGTCGTCGAGATGGAGAATGAACGCTTGACCTCTTCGGGGTCATAGTCGAGCGTGGGCTTGGTGCCGTCGTGGCCGCCCAGGCGGGCGGTCTTGCCGGAAAGGTGGAGCATGGCCTCGGCGAGTGAAGTCTTGCCCACCCCGCCTTGGCCTACGAGCACCACGTTCCTTACGTTACCGGTCTTGGGAGCACCCATGATGACCTCCTTGCAGGGCCGCGCGCAATGCGCGACGCCAACGGGGAGAGTTCGCGGTCGGTGCCATCCCGGGAGCAGCATGGTCGGCAGCCGAGCCGACTCACCCTCCAAATGTCCTATGCCACCACCCTACCCTCACGGGCGGCTGTCCATGCATACCTTTCGGCGCACGTATGAATACAGGCGGCGAGAGGAAGAGACAAGCTTGTGAGGCGATTATTGAACCCCCGTCGATGCAAACAAAAAGCCGCCACAGACCGTAAGACCTGCGGCGGCTTCGCCTCAATTAATAGTTGAGTAAATACCTGAGCCTATCCCTCGATACGGCTCAAGAACTCACGGGTGCGCTGCTCACGCGGATGGTCGATGACCTGCTCGGCAGGACCCTCCTCGACAATGCGGCCGCCATCCATAAAGACCACGCGGTCGGCAACATCGCGCGCAAACTGCATTGCGTGGGTCACAATCACCATCGTCATATTCTGCGCGGCAAGGTCTTTAATGACACGCAGCACCTCGGCCGTCAGCTCGGGATCGAGTGCCGAGGTCGGCTCGTCAAAGAACAGGATCTCCGGATCGAGCGCCAAGGCGCGGGCGATACTCACGCGCTGTTGCTGGCCACCCGAAAGCTCACACGGAACCTTGTTCTCGTTGCCCACAAGCCCCATCTGAGCAATCAATTCATGCGCACGAGCTTCCGCCTGCTCGCGCGGGCGCTTAAGCACGCGAATCGGCGCGTCGATGATGTTTTTCATCACGGTATAGTGCGGGAACAGGTTGTAGTTTTGGAACACCAGGCCGAATCGCGAGCGCGCCTGCTTGGGCACATCGCCCTTCGCATAGACCGCGCCCGAACCAGCATCCGTCGCAATGGCAAGGTCACCAAACGAGAGCGAGCCTCCGTCGAGTGTCTCGAGCAGCGTGGCACACCGCAGCAGCGTGGACTTGCCGCCGCCCGAAGGCCCGATAATCGCCACGACCTCGCCACGCTTCACCTCGAGCGAGATATCCTTGAGCACCTCATTGCCGCCAAACGCCTTGCGCGCGTTCGATATATTCATTACCGAATTAATCATGGTAGTAATCCAATTTTTTCTCGGCGGCGCCCAGCAGCATCTCGACCACAAAGTTAAAAATCCAGTAGATCAGCGCCGCGATCGCAAACGGCACCATGCTCACCTGCGAGGCGACCAGCGCCTTGGCCGTCGAGAACATCTCGCCCACGCCGATGGCAAACGCCAGCGACGTATCCTTGACCAGCGTGATGATCTCGTTGCCCATCGCCGGCAAAATGCGCTTGGCAACCTGCGGCATCACGATATACAGAAACGTCTGCATGCGCGAATAGCCCAGTACCTCGGCTGCCTCGTATTGACCGCGCGGAATGGACTGCAGGCCCGAGCGATAGATCTCGGCAAAGTAACCGGCGTAGTTGATGATGAACGCTACGACGCACGCCGTCCACTTGGAATCGGGCGTGAGCGAAATGCCAAACACGTAGTACGGGGCAAAGTAGATGGCAAACATCTGCAGCATGAGCGGCGTGCCACGCATGACCGAGATATAGATGCGCGCAATCCAGCGAAGCGGCGCGATTTTGCTCATGCGCATAAACGCCACGGGGATTCCCAGCGGAATCGACCCCAACAGCGTCAGCACAAACAACTGCAAACTGACCAAGAATCCCTGGCCAAGCATCTGCATCATGACCTGAATAGACAACCCAAGCCCTCTTTCACAGCAACAGAACAGCGAACTCAATGCTAAAGCGGGTTTTCCAGGTGTCCGAGTTTGCCGTGAAAGAGGAGCGCCGCGTACTAAATGTACGCAAGCGACGGTTTGAACGGCAAAATCGGGTGCCTGGGAAAGCCGCTATTTCAAAACCCAGTTGTCGAAGGACAGACCATAGCTCGCGTACTTGTCGCAGAGGTCCTTAACCGTGCCGTCCTCGTAGAGTGCCTTGAGCGACTCGGTCACGGCATCGGCCGACTTGGTGTCGCCCTTCTTAAAGCCGACAGCGTAGTGCTCGCTGGACAGCGGCTCATCAAGCTGCGTACAGGCATCGGGCTTGGCGGCAAGCTGATACTGGGCAATCGAAAGGTCGCAAGCCACGGCATCGACCGCGCCGCTCTCGAGCTGCATAAAGGCCGTGTTGTAGTCGCCGATGGTGTCGAGCGTGGCGAACGTCGCGGCCAGATCCTTCTGGTCGCCCTCGAGCACATCCTGCGCAGCGGAATCGGTCTGGGTGATCACGGTCTTGCCGGCAAGATCGTCCCAGCTCTTGATGCCCGCATCCTTCTTTACCACCAGCACCTGCTCGTTGAGCATGTACGGCTCGGAGAACGTATAGTCATCCTCACGGCCCTCCATGGTAAAGCCGTTCCAGATGCAGTTGATGGCGCCCGAGTTGAGCAGCGTATCCTTGGCGTCCCAGTCGATGGCCTCGTATTTGACCTCCCAGCCCTGCTTATCGGCAACAGCCTTGGCCAGATCGAGATCAAAGCCGGTGTACTCGCCATCGTCGCCCACAAAGCCGTACGGAGGATAGGACTTATCAAAGCCCACCACGAGCTTCTTGGACTCCGCAGCACCCTTCACATCCTTGGCCGCGGCAGAGCCAGCAGCGGAGCCCTTGCCGGCACCACCGCCGCAACCGACAAGACCAAGGCCAAGCACCGTGGCGAGCGAGCCGGCTAGACCAACAAACTGACGACGAGACATATCGGTGTTCATGGTATTCCCCCTTGATGGCACTTTAGTTAGGTAAAGTGAGTCATGTAACGTTCAGAATCATACACTCTACCTTGATAAAGTACAAGGGATGGTTTGCCCGGCGTGGGCGGGGAGCGGCGCGTAATTAAGTTTCCTGCTCTACAGTCCTACGCAAGACGGAAAGCACATTAAGTGCTTTCCTTTGCGTGCGGAACTCGCGATAAACTTAATTGCGCGCCGCTCCCCGCCCACGCCGGGCAAACATCGTTGGACTTATCGCTGACATGAAATGGGCGCTTGCATATCGTCTGCTAACTTGGCACGGTACAATGCTTTCAGATTTCAATTTGTAAATTAGTGGGGTTAATTCATGGCAGAATCTCGTGCGGAGCGTAGGGCTCGTCGTGCTTTGGTGGAGGCGGCTGAGGGGTCGAAGGAGGAGAAATCTTCTACGAAATCCAAGTCTTCCAAAGCTGCAAAAAGCAAGTCGGCCAAGAGCAAGGCTAAGGCCAAGCGCTCTGGCTCTCGTCTGGGCGGGGATAAGGCGTCTCACGTTCGTTCCAAGGGCCCGCGCAAGGATTCGGCTCAGCCTGCTCGTAAAACTGTGGACCCCAAGTCTCCTTGTTCCATCATGCGGGCTTGCGGTGGGTGCACGGCGCTCAATCGTCCTTATAAGAAACAGTTGGCGACCAAGCAGGCTGCTATGGAGGAGCTTTTTGCTTCGCTTTGTGAGCGTGAGAGCATCACCGTTGATCCCATTCGCGGTATGGGCGTCTCCCTGGGCGACCCGGGTAAATATCCTGCGCCGCGTGGCTTTCGTCATAAGGCTGCCACTCCGTTTGCTCCTGGTAAGGAGGGCGCTGTCCGCTGCGGCTTCTTTGAGCGCGGTTCGCACAGAATCGTTGCTGTGCCCGAATGTCCTGTCGAGGCGCCGGGCGCTCGTCAGATTCTCAACGGCATCGCACGCGAAGCTGAGCGGTTGCATATTCCCGCCTTTAATGAGGACAAGCATCTTGGTTTGCTTCGCTATGCCGTCGTCCGCTGCGGTTGGCGTACCGACCAGGTCATGGTTACGCTCGTGACCGCCCAGCGTGACTTACCGCATGCGCAGGAGTTCTTTGAGGCCGTCGCCGCACTCGATCCGCATATCGTCACCGTTGCCCAAAACATCAACGGACGCCCCGGCAACGCCATCCTCGGCGAGGAAACCCGCATCGTGTATGGCGCCGAATGCATGCGCGACCAGCTGCTCGGCTGCGAATTCGACATCTCCCCCACCGCGTTTTATCAGACCAACCCGCAACAGACCGAGCTGCTCTATCAGCTCGCTATCGACGGCATGGATTTGCACCAGGGCGATGTGCTCATGGATGCCTATTGCGGTAGCGGAACTATCGGCCTGTGCGCAGCCAAAGCCGCCCAGGACAAGGGCATCGGCATTATGCTGCTCGGCGTGGAGCGCAACCCGGCGGGCATTGCCGACGCACGTCGCAATGCCGAGCTCAACGGCCTCACCCGCAGCGCTTGGTTTATGGCCGACGACGCCACCGACTACATCCTAGATGCCGCCGACAACAACGAGCGGGTCGATGTCCTTTCCATCGATCCGCCGCGCGCCGGCTCTACCCCCGAGTTCCTCGAAGCTGCCTGCGCGCTTAAGCCGCGCCGCATCACCTATATCAGCTGCAACCCCGTAACTCAAGAGCGCGACCTGCATCAGCTCCTCGACGGAGGCTATCGCCTGCTCAAGATCACGCCCGTCGACATGTTCCCCCACACCGACCACACCGAAACAGTAGCGGTCCTCGAACGCCGCTAACCAACCTCAGTAGATTTTTGGGACAAGAAAGGGGGCGACCCATCTGGGCCGCCCCCTTCGCTTGATTTATAAACTCCGCTACATCCCCTTGCGCAGATCGCACACGCCGGCTGCCGCCATTTCGCGCAGCAGCGTCTCGCGATCGCGCGTCACGATCAGATCCAACGGGAAGTGAATCTCGTCGAGCATCTTGCGCGCGTGATCGAGCTTGCCAATGGCCATGCCAATGTGGGCATCGGTCGACACGCCAATGCCCACGCCCAGCTCGGCGCAGCGCTCGGCAATCTTGCGACACACGTTCCAATGCTCGGCATCCGTGCCATGCTCAAGACTATGGTTGTTGATCTCGATAATCTTGTGCTTGGCCTTAGCCGCCAACAGCACCTCGTCGATATCGAACGGCACGCCTGAACGCCCCGTGTGACCCAGCATGAACACCTTGGGGTGTTCCAAGGCATTGATATACATCTCGGTCGTCTGGGCCAGCGTCGCGCCCTCAGCAATCTGCGGATTATGCACGCTTGCAACCAAATAATCCAAATTACGCGTAACCAAATCAAACAGTGAATGCTGACGGCTGTACGAATCGCCGGCGATATCGAGCGTGACAGGAGTGTCCTCGCCAAACAGGCTTCCGTCTAGCGAGACGATATCGGCCTCGGCACCACGCAGCACTAGCACGCCGCTCCAAATGCGCGGCCAGATATCCTGGTTGATAAAGAACTGGTAACTGCGCAGGTCATTGGGGCAAGCCGTAACCATAGAGCTCAGATGGTCGGCGGATCCGAGCACCTGCAAGCCACGCTCCGCCGCCCAGTACACATTCTCCTCAATGGTCGAATATGCATGCGCAGAGAACATCGTATGGGTATGAATGTCACAAGAAAGCAGGTAGGGCATCAGGTCTCCTTATCTGGCACGGCCGTCGCTTATATTTATTGTACGCATAGCCTTCGATAGTCGTAAAACCACTCCATCCCAAAGACACAACGTCCATGACAACGGGGCCCGGCTTAACACCAAACCCCGTTTCACGTAAAACATTGTAAGCAGAGCGCTTTACTTTTGACGATACTCGTCGGCCAGCTGCTTCCAGGCGGGCAGTGAGTTGACGATAGTCTCATAGCTCACGCAGTAGCCCAAGCGGAACCAACCCGGCATACCAAAGCTGTCCGAGGGCACTCCGAGCAGTTCGTACTTCTTCGCGCGCTCGCAGAAGGCGTTCGCATCGGGCTCCAGCGCTTTCACCCACAGGTAGAAAGCACCGTCCGGCTCAACATAGGTATAGCCGTAGTCCGCCAAGGCATCGGTGAGCGCCGTACGGTTGCGTGCATAGGCCTCGACATCACTCGGCTCATCGATGCAATCGATAATCACGCGCTGGAAGAGCGCCGGTGCGCATACAAAACCCAGCGTACGGGCAGCACCCGCAACAGCCGGCATCAGACGCGCAGCCTGCGGATTCGTATTGGGAACAAGGATCCATCCCACGCGCTCGCCCGGCAGCGAAAGCGACTTAGAATACGAGTAGCACACCACGGTGTTCTCGTAGATCGAGGGCACCCAAGGCACCTCGGCACCGTACACGATCTCGCGGTACGGCTCATCCGAGATGAGCATAATCGGATTCTCGGGATCGCGCTGAGCGTTGGCCTCGCGCAGAACATTGGCCAGTCGCGTCAGCGTGTCGCACGTATATACGGCACCGGTCGGGTTGTTGGGCGAGTCGATAATGACGGCCGCCGTCTTATCGGTAATCGCCTTGAGCACGTGATCTACGCTCAGCTGGAATGTGTCCTCGTTGGCAAGCGCCTCGACACACGTGCAACCAGCCTTCTCAATCCACACGCGATACTCCGGGAAGTACGGAGCGATAACGATGACCTCGTCGCCCGGATTCGTAACGGCGTTAAGCGTACAGGTGAGCGAAGCCGCCGCGCCCACGGTCATAAAGACATCCTTGCCCTCATAGCTCGTACCGAAGCGACGGTTGAGCGATTCGGCGACGGCTGCTCGACATTGCGGCAGGCCCGGAGCGGGGGTGTAGCCGTGCAGCTGGTCACTCGGCAGCTCCAGGACCTTCTTAATCGACTCAGCCACAGCAGCGGGTGCCGGAACGCTCGGATTGCCCAGCGAAAAATCGAATACGTTTTCCGCACCGATCTGCGCCTTGCGCTCAAGGCCATAGCTAAAAATCTCACGAATGATGGAGCTTTCCGCGCCGCGAGCATACATAGTTTCGTTGATCATCTGTTCCCCTTTCGCATAGGCGCTATTGTACGCTTTAGCCGAGCAAAGTGCCGCAGCAATGTTAATTGGGGACAGACTTAAATGCGTGAAAACGCTCATTTAAGTCTGTCCCCAATCAACAGACGGCCCCATATCGCTCAAAAGAAAAAGCCTCCGCAGGTTTCCCCGCGGAGGCTTTCGCCACAAAGACTATTTGTCGGCGTCGGTGTCGGCATCGGCATCGACGACGGCACGGTCATCGTCAGCATCATCGGATGCGGCTTTGGCATCCTCCTGCATGGCCGCTTGCGCAAAGGCCGCGGCATCAGCCGCCAGCTCCTCCTCACTCATACGAGGCGTGCGCTTCTTGGTCGGCAAGCCAGCCGCCTTGGCGTTGCGCTCCTCCTTGGCCGCCAGGATATCGCCCTCGCGCTCAAGGTAGGCGTCCCACTCGTTATCGAGCAGGGCATTCACGGCATCGCCCTCGACAGTCTCGCGCTCAAGCAGCACCTTCGCCATCAGATCGAGCTGATCGCGACGGGCATCCAAGATCTCGACAGCACGACGATGGGCCTCGCGCATGATGCGCTGAACCTCGATATCAATGCGGCGCGCCGTCTCCTCGGAATAATCCTGATGATCAGCATAGTCGCGGCCCAGGAATACCTGATGCTGCGCCTCGCCAAACACTTGCGTGCCCAGCTCCTCGCTCATGCCCAGACGCGTAACCATCTCGCGCGCCATCTTGGTTGCGCGCTCCAGATCGTTGCTCGCGCCCGACGTAATGTCATCGCACATGAGCTCCTCGGCAACGCGACCGCCCAAGAACACGGCAAGCTCGTCGAGCATCTCGTTCTTGGTCTTGAGGAAGTGGTCCTCCTGCGGAAGCTGCAGTGTGTAGCCCAGCGCCTGGCCACGGCTGACGATCGAGATCTTGTGAACCGGATCGGAATGCTCCAAGATGTGGCCCACCAGGGCGTGACCGCTCTCGTGGTAGGCAATCGTGGTGCGCTCGGCCTCGGTCATCACGCGACCCTTGCGCTGCGGTCCGGCAATCACGCGCTCCATCGATTCCTCGACCTCGTCCATCGAGATCACGGAACGATGACGGCGAGCGGCCAGCAGCGCAGACTCGTTGAGCAGATTTGCCAGATCGGCGCCGGTGAAGCCAACGGTCATCTGGGCGAGCTTCTCAAACTTCACGTCCTCGTCCATCGGCTTGTTCTCGGCATGTACGCGCAAGATCTGCTCGCGGCCCTTCACATCCGGACGGTCGACCGTAACCTGACGGTCAAAACGGCCGGGACGCAGCAGCGCCGGATCCAGAATGTCGGGGCGGTTGGTGGCGGCGATCAGGATGACCGACTCGCTCTCCTCAAAACCGTCCATCTCGACCAGCAGCTGGTTGAGCGTCTGCTCGCGCTCGTCGTGACCGCCGCCCAAGCCAGCTCCGCGCTGACGTCCCACGGCATCGATCTCATCGATGAAGATGATCGACGGGGCCTGGGACTTGGCCTCCTTAAAGAGGTCACGCACACGGCTGGCGCCGACACCTACGAACATCTCGACAAAGTCGGAACCCGAGATGCTAAAGAACGGCACGCCCGCCTCGCCGGCAACGGCCTTGGCCAGCAGCGTTTTACCGGTGCCCGGAGGGCCAACCAGCAACACGCCACGCGGGATCTTGGCGCCCAGCTTGCGATAGCGATCCGGATCGCTCAAAAAGTCACGGATCTCCTCGAGCTCCTCGACTGCCTCGTCCACGCCGGCAACGTCTTCAAACTTGACCTTGGGGCGTGTGGCCTCGTTGGTCTTGGCGTTGGTCTTGCCAAACTGCATGTTCCTGTTGTTGGCGCCCATCATCTGGCGCATAAAGTAGAACATGATGGCGATAAGGGCGATCGTCGGAAGCACACTCATCGCCAAGTCGCCCCAAAAATCGGGATCGTTGGTGTTAACGATGTACTTGGTATCGGGGTGCTCCGCCATGAGCTCGGCAAGCGAATCGGAGCCGACATAGGTCGAAGAGAAGCTCTTGAGCTCGCTCGTATCGCCCTTGTCCTTCTTCGTCTTCCAGTAATGACCCGTCACGCTTCCGTCTTGAACCGTATAGGTCAGATCTTCGACGCGATCCTGCTTGATGGCGCTCACCATCTCGCTCGTCGCGAGCTTAACGGTATTGCTGGAGCTGGCAAAGCCGGAGCCCATATTAAAGAAGGCATAGCCCAGAAGCGCGCAAGCCAAAAGAAAATACAGCCAGCCCGTACGCGTGGGCTTCTTGCCTCCGGGCATCCCCGGGATCTTTGGGTCCCGGGGAGTCTGGGAATTGTTGTCGTTACGGTCGTCGGGCATCTTACGAATAAACCTCCGGTTTCAAAATGCCCAGATACGGAAGGTTGCGATAGCGCTCGGCATAGTCGAGGCCGTAGCCCACCACAAAGGCATCGGGGCAATGGGTTCCAACATACTTGGGCGTGATGGCCGAGACGCGGTCCTCAACGTCCTTCCACAGGAAGGCGGCGACCTCCAGAGAAGCGGGCTTGCGGCTCTCGAGGTTCTTCATCAGATACTTGAGCGTCAGGCCCGAGTCCAGAATGTCCTCGACGATCAGCACGTCGCGACCGCGGATGTCGATATCCAGGTCCTTAATGATACGCACGATACCCGAGGACTTCACACCGTCGCCGTAGCTCGAAACAGCCATGAAATCGATGTTGGTCGGCAGCTCGATCTTACGCATCAGGTCGCCCATAAAGACCACGGCGCCGCGCAGGACCGCAATCAGCACCAGATCCTTACCCGCGTAGTCGCGCGTAATCTCCTCGCCCAGGCGAGAGACGATACCGTCGATATCCTCCTGCGTGAACAGAACCTTCTCGATATCCGGATGTTGAGAAGTCATGACAACCCTTTCTTGTGCTTATCGCCCACACACCGCCGTATGGACGCGAACTACACATTCTAGCAGCGCACGGGGTAAATTTACCAGCCCGTGCGCCATCAGCGCGGGAATACCGTCAACGTCGCACAGAATAGCAGGCGTGGGACGCTATTCCGCATCGACCACGCGGAGCAGATATGCCACGCGCGTTGCGGCCGTGCACTTAAAACGCTCGTCCGCGCGAACTCCGGCGACCCACACCACGGCACCCCCCGGCGCCGTCCTCACCATGGGCACGCCGGCGCGCTCGGAAACGGGAATGCGAGCCTCACCTAGCAAATCGGATACTTTCTTGCTTCGGCCACTCATCCCTAACGGGCACATCACGTCTCCCGGCGCGGGACCGTCCACCCACAGGCGCGCCAATCGCGCCTCGGCAGGGATCTCGCCACGCGAGCCCGACAGGATCCGCTCACTATCGCTGTCGGCAAAACCCAGGGCAGCCGCGTCTACCAAAGCTGTCACTTCCCCGGCAGCCGCAAGCTCACGGGCGCGGCGCACGATATTGCATCCCGGCTCAACAGCCATCGGTTCTGTGACCAGCATACGTCCCCCGCCCAACGGCAAACGACCGGGTACGGTAACCCAGTCCGCGACCAGGCCCTCGCGAGCCGCCGGCGCCTTAAACGCCAGCATGCCAAACTCAATGCGTGCGTCAATCCCCGCCGGAAGCGTGACCGAGCCGGCGCCCTCGGCAACGCAGGAAAGGACTCGCTCCACATGTCGCATCTCGGGACGAGCGTCCGGATCGATGCGCTTAATCGCCAGTCGCACGATGCGCCGCGCGATTACCACCTCGGCCGCAGCCAGGCGCCTGGCATCGAGCACCAGCGCACCCGCTGCCTCTTTGCGCAAACAGCTTCGAAACGCCTGTGCCGAAAGCTGAGACAAAAACGCGTCCTCATCGCCTAAGATCTCACAGGCGGCGCCAATCGTCTTGCAGACGCTCGCGTTGCGCTGCGCCACCACTGGCATTACTCGATGGCGCACGTAGTTTCGCAGATACGAGATATCCTCATTGCTCTCGTCTTCACGCCACGGCTGACCATGTACCTGTAGATAGCCCACGAGCTCGCCATGAGTTAGGTCGAGCAAGGGACGTACCACGATATTCCTCCGGCGAGGAATGCTCGATAGGCCAGCGGGCCCCGAACCCTTAATCGCGTTCATCAAAAACGTTTCCGCGCGATCCGAAGACGTGTGCGCGGTGCAGATACGAGCCGCCGTTCGCGGTGCCCCCGTCTGGGCGCAGAGCTCGCGAACATACCTCCGCGCCGCGGCATAGCGCACTTCGCGGGCCGCGGCCTCAATATTGCCCGACTCCCCATCAAAATAAGCGTGCTCCACGCACAGCGGTAAACCATATTTCGCGCAGAGCTCACGCACAAAGGCCTCGTCGCCATCGGACGCCTTGCCGCGCAGATGATGGTTTACATGCAGCACATGCAGGCGCTCGCGAGCAATGGGGGCAACACCGCGCCCGTCTTGGATATCCAGCTTTGATGTGCACGCCATAAGAAGCAGTGCCGTCGAGTCCGCGCCGCCTGATACCATGAGCACGACAGGAGCAGCCTGCTGCCTCGTTCGGGTCTCATCGACTGCCCCGGGCACGGCATGGTGTCCGTAATGCTGTGATACCGTAGGCATTTGCTTCCTCCTCTATTCGTCCGCACCCATTGTATCCTTTGGAATCTTATGTCTCGTCTGCACCTTCATATCCTTGGCAGCGGCTCAAAAGGCAACTGCGCGCTCATCGAAGGCCCCCGGGGGCTCATCATGATTGACGACGGTCTTTCTCGCCGCGAGACATTAAAGCGCATGGCAGAACTGGGACTCTCGGCAGACAACGTCTCGGCTCTTCTCATTACTCATGAGCATAGCGATCACATCAAGGGTCTCGATGTCTGGTGCAAGCACTGGCACGGTCCCCTCTTTGTCAGCAGGGGCACACTTTCGAGCAAAGAAAATCTTTCGCATCTGCCTGTCGAGGAATTCGACCCCGGTGACACCCTATCCATTGCCGGCATCCACGTGCAAACCTACTCAACATCACACGATGTCATAAATCCAATCGGCTTTCGATTCGACGCCCTCGATGATTCCATCGGCTTTGCTACCGACACCGGAGAGCTATCGAGCCAAGCCATGAACACCCTCAAAGATTGTCGAGTCCTCGCGCTCGAAAGCAACCACGATGTGACCATGCTGCGCGAGGGAGAATATCCCCGCTTTCTTCAGGAGCGCATCCTGTCTGCAAGGGGACACCTCTCCAACGGCCAAGCCGCCGAAGCCGCGCGCGAACTTGTTACCGATCGCACCGAACAGCTCATTGCCATGCATATCAGCCAAGATAACAATCGTCCGAGCCTTACCGTCAAAAGCTATGCCAAAGCTCTAGCCGCAACCCTGGATGACGAGGTCGGCAGCTCCGCTACCCTTCTCCAAGGATCGCGAAAACTCTCGATACGCCCCGCAAGCCAGCATCGGCCAGCAACCATTCAATAAGACTGTTCTAGACAGCAAAAGGGGCCAGGAATCGCTTCCCAGCCCCTTTTGCTGTCTTTTAATAGCGCAGAACATCAACGAAGTTAGTCGATGGAAATCTTCGTAACGTTCTTCTTCTCGACGATCTTGGGAACCGTAACGGTCAGGATGCCGTCAGCGTACTTAGCCGAGAGGCCCTCGCTCGAAGCGTCCTTAAGATACACGCCACGGGTCGCGCTGTACGAGCTGAACTCCTTCTGCAGGAAGTTCTTGCCCTCGTTCTCCTCGTCTTCCTCGACATTCACGCTAATGGACAGACGGCCCTCGTTAAGCTCGACATCGATATCGTCCTTGGCGACGCCGGTCAGATAAGCCTTGACCTCATAGCCATCGCCCTTATCCTCAACGTCAACGGGGAACGCCTTAGAGGCAATCGAGCCGTTCGCTAGGTCACTCATATCATCAAACAGATCGAACAGCGAGCTTGCAGAGGGACGAACGCCAAAAACCGAACGATAAGGAACCATGCTTGCCATGTTTACCACTCCTTTATAGGACTGCCGAGTCATCTTTTAGGTGACTGGGGCTTCTTTTGACGCTCTTATATATGCCCACCCGGTGCTCATATATACATCGACTATAAAGTTTTTTGAGTCCAATACTATAAGCATATCTAAGTGCGTATGACTCAGGTTTAGGGAAGGTTAAGGTTCTTTGAACCAGAGCTTAAATAACGAGTATGTCCATAGCTACAAATAACAAGGGGCTTACAATGAGCGCGTACACGTTGTTGGTAACGAGCTAAAGGGCATCATGGACGACCAAAACCAGAACAATATGTTTATGCCGACGCAGGGGGAAGATACTTCCACGCAGCCGCCACGGTTCCATCGCCCCCACATCTCGCAAGAGCCCATTAATGATGCAGAGCCCGAGTATGTGACGAGAAATCGATATCAAACGCTCGAGGATGCCCAGACGGGACGTAAGCACATGGGCGTCGCATCGAGCGATCCCGTATATCTGAAAGATGCACCGTTATCAAAAAACAGCGCGATCCATGACGTCCCGACGAAAACATCCAAAACTCGACAGCAAAGAGGTCCTCGACCTAAGCAAACCTTAAAACATTCGGCTCGTTATCTCGAGACGCCAAAACAAGGGAAAACCATCTTCGTCTCATCAAGTAAACGACGTAAGCAGCATCGAGTCCAATTCCTGCTTTTGATCATTGTGGTCATAGCAGTTGCCCTTGTGATTCGATTTATTGTCTTTAAATAAAGGCTCATTTCCCATAAGCCCAACCGGGTCACGGGTGAAATGCAACTACATTATGAGTTATTAACGCAAAAAAGGGGGAGGCCGCGAGGCCTCCCCCTGTCTCTTATACACATCTGACGCTGCCGACGAACTCT
>UQHZ01000023.1 GCA_900541055.1 uncultured Collinsella sp. | reverse complement strand
CTCTTCTTGCGAGAATGTCGTTCATCTCGGCACCTCATTTCAAGGGTCGGCGACTAACTTGGTAGCACTAATGTAAGTATATCAGGCGGTTTGCCCGCCATTGATCGGGCGTGCGCGTATACCCCTTGATTAACAGCCATTAAATCTATCCCTTAAGGAACGCGGCTTGCTGGCGTTGTCTGGGCATTGATGGCTACGTGGTTCAAGAGGCGGCGGTGCTGTTGCTTGAATTTTTGCAGTTAAAGAGGCTCGTTTCCCTGGGTTGGGGAAACGGGCCTCTTTTTGTCTCTGGGCTTGTGGATTGGTGAAGGCAGAATGCTCTGGCGGCTATTTTGAGTTCTTGAGGCGGCGTGTGGCCGTGGCGGTTATTCCGAGGCCTGCGGCGGCGATTCCTGCGAGTGCTATTGCGCTCGGCGCTGCGTCGCCCGTGTTCGCGAGCTTGCCGGCGGTCGTATTTGCCTGCTGGCCGTTGCTCGTGGTCGCTTGCTTGGTGGAGCTCGGTGCGGTGTCTTTACCGGTCGCGGACGAGCCGGTGGGCTGTGTCGTCTCGGTCGGTTGCGTCGAGCTGGAGGGTTTTGCAGTCTCGGCGGGTTTCGTTATCTCGGGCGAGGTGGCCTTGTCTGCCGCGGCCTTTGCCTCTTCGTATGCCTTGCAGGCGTCGTCATAGGCCGCTTGCGCCTTTTCCAAATCGCCGAGGAGCGCATTTCGCTTGGCTATGTCCTCGTCGATGTGGGTTTTAGCTTCCTCTGCCTCACTTTCGAAATACTGAACCTGTTTTTCCTGGCTTTCGAGCCGGCGTTGGTAGCGGTGAAGATCATCTTCACAAGATTCTTCTCGCCTTTGTGCCGCCATGATCTCCATGCGCAACTGCTTAATATGCTCCTTAATAGCTGTGCTGGGCTCCTCGCCGCCGAGTGCTTCAAGTGCCTTATCCAATTCTGCCTGAAGGCCGCTTGTCCGGTTGTGGGCCTCATCGTATTTGGCTTGGGCTGCATCGACGTTCGCTTGCATGGCGGGAAGGGGTTCCCTCCGTTTGGCGGCTTCCGCCGCCACCATGTCGTAGAGTTCTTGAAATGCGGCAATGTCATCATCGATTTCCGCAAGTTTCTCGGGACTTGCGGCGTCTTTCGCGGCCTCGAGGTTTTTGAGCGCTTCCTGCATGGCTGCATACGCTCTTTCTTTTGCGGCGGCCGCATCTTCCGTCTGCAAGGCAACTGCACCGGTGGGGGAGCTGGTTTCTGCCGCGATCGCCGTTACGGGGGCGATTCCCGCGACAAGTGCCGCGGAAAGGGCGATGCCCACAGTTGCTCGTCTTGCTCTTCTTGCGAGAATGTCGTTCATCTCGGCACCTCATTTCAAGGGTCGGCGACTCACTTGCTAGCACTAATGTAAATATACCATGCTAGTTGACCCGACACTGGCTGGGTGTGCGCGTATACCCCCCTGAAAACTGAATCCCGTTAGAAATGACGAGTTGTTTACGCTTCTTTTGGGGTGGCGGTACTATCATGGTTCGAATTGAATGTGGATGATGATAGGGAGCGCCTATACATGATTGAGCTGCTCAGGCGTTTTGGTGGTAAGTTTCGCCGATATATGGTGATCGGCCCTGCGTGCAAGCTAATCGAAGTGATCTTTGACCTGCTGACGCCGCTGGTGATTGCCCAGATGATCGATAAGGGCATTGGGGCGCACGACGTGAACGCCGTTATCCACTACGGTATGCTGCTTGCCGCCATGGCTGTGATCGGCATCTCGTTTACGCTCGTCTGCCAAAAGATGGCGGCGCTCACGTCGCAGGGCATGGGTACCGATATCCGCGGCGCGCTCTACGAGCACATCAACAAACTGAGCTATGCCGAACTCGACCGCTTTGGCACGCCGTCGCTTATCATCCGCATCACCAACGATGTCAACCAGGTGCAGCTCGCTGTGGCGCTGGGCGTGCGCATGCTCATCCGCTGGCCCTTCCTAGCGGTGGGCTCCATGGTCGCGGCCCTTGCCATCGACCTTAAGCTCGGCATGATCTTTTTGATTTGCACGCCCGCCATCGGCCTGGTGTTTTGGTTTGTCATGACGCGCTGCATTCCGTATTACAGGCAACTGCAGGCAAAGCTCGACCGCATCGCGCTTATCTGCCGCGAGGGGCTTTCGGGCGCCCGCGTTGTTCGCGCCTTTGTGCGTGAGGACCACGAGCGCGAGCGTTTTGCCCAAGCCGCCGATGACCAGGCCAATACCGCCATCGCGGTGGGCAAGCTCTCGTCAATCCTTAATCCCGTCACGTTTCTTGTGATGAACCTGGGCGTGTGCGCCATCCTGTGGGTGGGCGGCATCCAGGTCAACGTGGGCGAGCTTACGCAGGGCCAGGTCATGGCGTTTGTGAACTACATGACGCAGACCCTGACCTCCATCGTGTACGTCGCCAACCTGGTCGTGGTCTTTACCAAGGCAAGCGCCAGCGCGTCGCGTATCAACGAGGTGCTCAATTGCGTGCCGAGCATCGCTGACGAGGGCAACCAGCCGGTCGCGCTGCCCAAGCCGGGCAATATCGCTCCAGTTCCTGCGCTGAGCTTTAGCCATGCGAGCTTTTCGTTTGGCGCGGGCGCGGCCAATGCCGTCAACGATGTGACCCTGGAGCTCCCGCTGGGCAAGACGCTCGGCATTATCGGCGGCACGGGCAGCGGTAAGTCGACGCTCGTCTCGCTCATCCCGCGCCTGTACGATGCGAGCACCGGCATCGTGAGCGTGATGGGCTCCGACGTGCGCGCCTGGCCGCTCGACCAGCTGCGCCACGTGGTCGCGATCGTTCCGCAGCGAGCGTCGCTGGTGAGCGGCACCATCCGCAGCAACCTGACCTGGCGTGACGAGTCGGCGACCGACGAGGAACTTTGGGCGGCGCTCGATATGGCGCAGGCGAGCGAGTTCGTGCGCAACAAGCCGCAGGGGCTCGATGCCCCGGTCGAGGCGGGCGGTAAGAACTTCAGCGGTGGCCAACGCCAGCGCCTGACCATCGCGCGCGCCCTGGTGGGCTCGCCTCAGATATTGATCATGGACGATTCTGCCTCGGCGCTCGACTTTAAGACCGACGCGGCGCTTCGCCATGCCATCCGCGAACGCAGTGTGCGCGGTGCCGCCGAGGGCGGGCTGCCGCTCACGACCGTCATCGTGAGCCAACGTGTCTCGACCGTTCGCGATGCCGATATGATCTGCGTACTCGACCACGGCTCGGTTGCGGGCCTGGGCACGCATGACGAGCTGTACGCGACCTGCCAGCTCTACCGCGAGATTTGCCAGTCGCAGCTGCGACGCGAGGAGCTCGAGGGCCAGCAGGGGAGCACGACGCCCACGCCCACCCCAAGACCCGCGTCCGCCCCAGGCGCCGTGTGCGCCCCCGCATCCGTCTGCGCAAAGGAGGGCTGCTAAATGAATCCGTACACTTCCTCCGGTTCGGTCGCCACGATGACGGCCAACGTGTCCGGTAACGATAACCTCAACGACCTGGGCGACGGTCCGCGCCAGCCCGGCGATCCCGAGCGCTATCCCGTGGGCGCGGTGACCCGCCGCCTGCTGGGCTATGTTCGCCCGCACCGTGTCTCGTTTGCGGCGTCGTTTGTGAGTGCCGCCGTCTCGGTAATTTTGCAACTCTATACGCCCATCCTCATCGGCGAGGGCATCGACCTGATCGTTGCCGCGGGCCAGGTGGACTTCGACGCGCTACTGCCGCTTGTCACCAAACTCGCGCTCGTCGTGGTAGGCGCCGCGGCCTTCCAGTGGCTGCAGGGCTATTGCGTCAACCGCCTGTCCTACGAAACGGTGCGCGATATGCGCGTGGAGGCGAGCGATAAGCTCAGCCGCATGCCGCTCAGCTTTATCGACAGCCATGCCCACGGCGACCTTATGAGCCGCGTGGTCAACGACGTCGACCAGGTGGGCGACGGTCTGCTGCAGGGCTTCACGCAGCTCTTCACCGGTGTTATTACCATCGTGGGCACGCTCGCGTTTATGCTTTCCATCAACCTGACCATGACGCTCGTGGTGGTGCTCGTCACGCCGCTCTCCATCTTTGCGGCCAGCGCCATCGCCAAGCTCTCCAACAAGAGCTTTACGGCGCAGCAGCGTATTCAGGGTCAGCTTGGCGGCCATATCGAGGAGTACGTGGGCGAGCAAAAGCTTGTCGACGCCTTTGCCTATGGCTCGAACGCCCAGCAGCGCTTCGATGTCCTCAACGCCGAGCTCTATACGGCAGGTGAGCGCGCGCAGTTTATGGGTTCGCTCTCCAACCCCGGTACGCGTTTTATCAATAACATCATCTATGCCGTGGTCGCTGTGATCGGCTGCGTGGGCGTGATCACGGGCGTGCCCGCGGCGCTTACGGTGGGCGGCGTACAGATCTTCCTGTCCTACGCCAACCAGTACACCAAGCCGTTCAACGAGGTCACCAACGTCATTACGCAGATCCAGACGGCCTATGCCTCGGCGCGCCGCATGTTTGCGCTGCTCGATGCGCGCGAGCAGGAGCCCGACGCATCGGATGCCGTGGAGCTTGCCGCCCCGCAGGGTGAGGTGACCTTTGAGCATGTGGACTTTAGCTACGTGCCCGACCGCAAGCTGCTGCAGGATATCTGCATCGAGGCCAAGCCCGGCATGCGCTTTGCCCTGGTCGGTCCTACGGGCTGTGGCAAGACAACGCTCATCAACCTGCTACTGCGTTTTTACGATATCGATGCCGGTCGCATTGCGGTCGATGGCCGTTCCTCGCGTGACTACACGCGCGCAAGCCTGCGCCGCGCCTTTGGCATGGTGCTGCAGGATACGTGGCTGTTCGAGGGCACGGTGGCGGAAAATATCGCCTATGGTTGTCCCGATGCCACGCGCGAACAGGTTGTCGAGGCGGCCAAGCGCGCGCACGCGCACAAGTTTATCGTGCAGCTGCCAGGCGGCTACGATACAGTGATCGGCGAGGACGGCGGCACGTTTAGCCAGGGTCAAAAACAGCTGCTGTGCATCGCGCGCGTCATGCTCACCGACCCGGCGATTCTGCTGCTGGACGAGGCGACCTCGAGCATCGATACCCGCACCGAGCTGCAGGTTCAGGCGGCATTCGACGAGCTTATGGCTGGCCGTACGAGCTTTGTGGTGGCGCATCGCCTGAGCACGATTCGCAACGCCGACTGCATCCTGGTGATGCGCGACGGCCAGATTATCGAGCACGGCACGCACGACGAGCTGCTAGCGACAGGCGGCTTCTACGCCGAACTCTACCGCAGCCAATTCGCCCAGTAAGCAAGCCCGTGGGGCAAATTAATCAATCGACAGACGGTGGTTTACATCTGTCACGTTAGTACTAAGATATTCATCTAATAAATTGCATTAGTGGCTTTAGTTTTGGGGGAAACGAGGCAGCGTGACTATGACGTGCTCTTTGGTGGTTAACAGCAAGAGCGGTAATACCAGGATGGTTTCGGGTGCGATCAAGCGCGCTCTGCAGGCTGCGGGTGTTGAGTTTGTCCATGCCGCGGCGTTGAGCGATGATGCGGATGCAGATCAGGTTGCGCTCGAGGCGCAGGGCGCCTGCACGGCCGACACGGTGCTCGTCGGTTTTTGGTGCGACAAGGGCGCGTGCACGCCTTCGGTCGCGGCGTTGCTCTCCGCCTTGCACGGCAAGCGTGTCTTCCTGTTTGGCACCTGCGGTTTTGGCGCCGACCAGAGCTATTACCAGCAGATTATTGATCGCGTGACTTCCAATTTGGCTGGGGATGCCGAGCTTGCGGGCTGGGCGATGTGCCAGGGCAAGATGGGCCCTGCGGTCAAGCAGCGCTACGAGGCCATGCTCGAGCAAGATCCCGAAAACGCCCGATTTAAGATGCTGCTCGACAACTGGGTTGCCGCGAAGGACCATCCCACCAAGGAAGATCTGGATAACATGGCTGCAGCCGCCAAAAAGGCCGTTTTGGGCGAGTAGACCGTCGCTCGCGATGCCGCGCGTTCAATCGTGCAAACGTGAAAGCCTCGAGATTCTCGAGGCTTTTTTCTTGACACTTGTGGACGCAACCGTGGCAAGCGTTTGGGGCGATATTTTCCATCACCCCGATGACGAGGCCGTCCTGGATGACACGCTCTCATGCGTTCGCTGGATGTATTCAGAGTGGGGCGGACTTTCCGGATGGATGGGGTTTCGGAAAGTGCGTCCCAGAATTCGCCTTTGGAATGGGATGTAGTTTCCGGTTGGGGGCTCTGGTGGAAAATGCGACCCGGAATTTGCGTCCGGAGTGGGATGGAGTTTCCCAACGGGGCCGTAAGCGGAAACTGCATCCCACTCCGGACGTGAATTCTGGGACACGGTTTCCGGATGCAAAAAAGGCCACATGACGTGGCCTTCGACTTATATATGTTCAGCGGATACCCCTATGACAAGCCGCGCTCCAACAACAGGGCGTCTGTCCGGGCGGAGGCATATAAGGTTCATCGCGAGTTCCGCACGCAAAGAAGGCCACTTAATGTGGCCTTCGTCTTGCGCAGGACTGTCCGAGCAGGGAACCTTATATGCCTCCGCCCGGACAGACGTTTCAGTTGTGGCTCAGCAGCTAGCAGCTACTTAATCTTGGTTGTACCCGGTGCCAGGTTGGGGTCGGTCTCGTTGGCCTCGGTCTGGAAGTGCTCGGTGTACACGTTCTTGCCGTCGCGGAACATCTCGTAGTACTGCATCTTGGCGTAATCCTCGCGCGCCTTGGTTGCGGCTGCGGCGGCGGCATCGTCACCGGTGACGTTGGAGGAAAGCGCCCAGCGCAGGCTGGCGTCCTCGTAGCCCACCGAGTTGATAGCGGGCAGCGACTCGCGCAGCGTCATGTGCGCCTTCTGGTAGTCGGTCAGCGGTGCGCCGATCAGCTGCATAAGCTGCGTGGACAGGTAGTTGGTGGACAGGTCGTCGACCTCGCTTGTCTGGTCGCAGCCGGCAACGTCGTAGTTGGCCCAGATGATGTAGTCGGTCTGCCACAGACGCTCCTGGTGCGTGGCGTCGTCTTCGCCGGTGAACCACTTGTCGTTGAACTTGGACGGGAAGAACGGCTGGTGGTCGCCCCAGAACACCACGACCACCTTGCGGTCGAGCTTGCTCAGGGCGTTGAGGAAGTAGCGCAGTGCCTGGTCGGACTGCTCGATGCACGAGACATACTCGTCGACATCGGACAGCGTGCCGTCCTCGACGGTCTTGGCGTCCAGGTCGGTCGTGTCGATGTTGAGGTGCATCTGCTTGTCGACCGGCAGCAGGCCCGTATCGTAGCCCGAGTGGTTCTGCATGGTCACGTCGAAGATAAACTGCGGATCGGCGTTCTGGTCGAGCAGCTCAAGAATCTTGTCGTAGGTAGCCTGGTCGGTCACCATGCCGCGCAGGGTATCGGCGCCCTGGAAATCGTTGATGGACAGGAACTGGTCAAAGCCAAAGTCCTTGTAGACGTTCTCACGGTTCCAGTTGGTCGCGTGGTTGGGATGCATGGCCGTGGTGGAATATCCGAGCGACTTGAACTGCTCGGCTAAGTTCTCGGTCGTCTCCATGTTGTAGATGGTGTAGGGGTACACGCCCGAGCCCAGGTTGGCCATGGAGTTGCCGGTCATAAACTCAAACTCGGTATTGGCGGTACCGCCGCCGTAGGCGCTCACATAGAGCTTGCCGCGGCTGAGGCAGTCGGACAGGTTCTTAAAGTACTGCGGACCCTCGTAGCCGGCGCGCATGTTCTGGTAGATCGACAGATCCGAGAACGTCTCGTTCATGATGGCGATGACCGTGGGCTTCTCGCTATCGAACTGCTCCTTTGCGGCGGCGCGCTCGTCGCTCTTGGCCGCGTCGGACTTGTTGTAGGCTTTGGCGTACTTTTTGAGCGTGGCCTTGGCATCGTCGACGGAGTAGTCGGCGGGTTTGGGCGGCTTAATGGACTGCGCCGCGCTAATGAAAGCGGGTAGGTAGCCCTCGCGCCAGTAGCTCTCGAGCGGGCGCCAGGTGTAGACGGTGATGCCGAGGGTGTTGTAGTAGTCGATGAGCGTGACGTGCGCGGTCACGCCGCCTAGGCACAGCACGGCGACGAGCAGATTGGTGAGCAGCATGCGCTTGGCGTTGGCGGCGCCCTTCTGACGGTGCGGTGCCACCAGGCCGGCGTACTCGCACAGCAGCATGGCGATGGCGGTAAAGCCCATGGACAGCACGCAGAACAGCGAGATGGAGAAGGTGTAGCCGGTGCCGGCGACCGCGGCGGCGGTGGAGATGGCCGAAAGGTCGCCCGGCTGGATGGGCATGGACTTAAACGTGATAACGAAGAACTCGGCAATGCCCAGGATAAAGAGGGCAAAGGCCAGGACCGCGGGGGCTGCGCCGTGGCGCTGGAATAGGAAGAACAAGCCGACCATGAGCGTGGTGATGATGGCCCACTCGAGCAGGATGCACAGGGGGTAGACCCAGGTAAAGTCGTGGTTGGACGATACCTCCATGCCCAGCAGCGCAAAGACGCCGGCGAGCAGCAGGCACAGGACGGCGGCGACGAGCGGTTTGCCCACAAAGGCGCCGCGCAGGCGGGCGAGCTTGCCGGTGGGGGCGGGGGCGTCGGGCGCGGCGAACGCAAAGACGCGCGGGGCGATGCGGTCGCGTGCGATGCTGGCCCAAGCGCAGCCGGTGAGGATGGCGTTGGTCAGGATGAGCATCACGAAGGCGAGCGGCTCGTTCTGCGCGACGAGGCCAATAGCGCCCCAGACGGTCAAAAAGAGCTGGAACAGGCCAAAGGCGACGCTCCAGGCGAAGGCGCCCTTGGCAACGGTGCCCGACTGAGCGCGAATGGCCTTGGCCTCGCGCAAGACAAGGTAGACGGTCGCCGCAAGACCGACGAGCGAGATGGCGGCAGCGAACATGCTGAGACTCCTCACAAACTAAAACGTACGAAAGCGGGGGTTTACCCGATTGTTACCAAGATATGCGCTGCAATTGGTGTCTGCGCACAACAACCAGCCATATTAACGCGCACGTGTGACGGTGTGGCGCAATGTAGTGGCGACCTGCGCGATAATGGACGGGAATTACACGGAAACGTAAAGGCTTCTTAAAGAATTAGCGAGGATGAGGCGATGAACGAGCAGGTTTGCACCAAGGCTGTGGATACGAACGGTTATCCGGTCGAGACGACGGGCAATGCGGTGCTGGACACGTTGGAGCACCGTTCCTCCACGCGTGCCTTTGCGCGTGATGACGACGACCGTCCCGTAGCGGTGACCGACGAGCAGCGTGCGGCGATTTTGCATGCGGCGAGTCGCGCGCCGTCGGCGGGCGCCATGATGATGTATTCCATCGTGAGCATTCGCGAGCAGGCTACGCTGGACCGTCTGACCGATCTGTGCGACTACCAGCCCATGATCGCCAAGGCGCCCTGGGCACTTATATTTGTGGTCGATTATGCCAAGTGGATCGATCTGTTTGAGCACGTGGGCTGCTTTGAGCCCGAGTTTGTCGAGCGTACGGGCAAGGCGCCCCGCCGCGCGCCGGGTTTGGGCGACTTTGCCATCGCGGCCCAGGACGCCGTGATCGCTGCGCAAAACGCCGTGGTTGCCGCCGAGGCCCTGGGGCTGGGGAGCTGCTACATCGGCGATATCGTCGAGAATGCCGAGGAAGTTGCCGAGCTGCTGGACTTGCCGCCCTATACCATGCCGCTGTCGATGCTCATCATCGGCACGCCCCGTAAGGAGCGTCCGGCCATTGCGCATCCCGTGGTGAACCTGGTGCACGAGGAGCGCTACTGCCGCGCCGATGCCGCGACCATGGACGCGCAGGTGGCCGAGATGGACGCGATGTTCCGTCCGCATGCCCGCGAGGTGGGGGAGCGCGTCGTGGACATCTATACCCGTAAGCACACGAGTCCCTTTATGGCCGAGATGAGCCGCTCCATGGAGTGGTGGTTCAAAAATTGGCTTGGAAAATGACGAATGTGACAAAGGGAAAGTCCCTTTGTCACATTCCATATCGCCGAGGTGGCTTAAAGGCTGTATAAATGTTTATCTAGCTGGGAAAACAGTGCCATTCAAACATGGGCCGATTACCTATAATTCCTTCGAACATTAAAGTTGGGAGGAAACCGGCTTATGGAACAAAAGGCCAAGGAGGCAGCTTCGCACGCTGCGATTCCTGTGAGCATCTCGGCGATGCTCGTCACGCTGGGCGTGGTGTACGGCGATATCGGCACCAGCCCTATGTATGTAACCAAGGCGCTCGTTGCCGGCAACGGCGGCATCGGAAGCGTCACGGAGGAGTTCGTGCTCGGCGCGCTCTCCCTTGTCGTGTGGACGGTCACGCTGCTGACCACCATCAAGTATGTGCTCATCTCGCTGCGCGCCGATAACCATGGTGAGGGCGGCATCTTTGCCCTGTACAGCCTGGTCAAGCGCTGCGGCAAGTGGCTTATCATCCCCGCCATGCTGGGAGGCGCCGCGCTGCTCGCCGACGGCATCCTGACGCCGGCCGTTACCGTTACCACGGCCATCGAGGGCCTGCGCACCATCCCGGCGGTCCATGCCGTGCTGGGCGATGACCAGGGCCGCGTCGTCGCCATTACGCTCGCCATCATCATCGTGCTCTTCTTGGTGCAGCGCATCGGTACGGCCAAGATCGGTCACGCCTTTGGCCCCATCATGACGCTGTGGTTCCTGTTCCTGGGCGGCACGGGTCTGTTCTTTGTCTTCCAGCACCCCGCCGTGCTGCTGTGCCTCAACCCGGTGCGCGGCATCGCCTTTTTGCTGAGCCCCAACAACCACGCGGGCATCATGATTCTGGGCAGCTGCTTCCTCGCCACCACCGGTGCCGAGGCGCTCTACTCCGACATGGGCCACGTCGGCCGCGGCAACATCTACGCTACCTGGCCGTTCGTTAAGTGCTGCCTGCTGCTTTCCTATATGGGCCAGGGCGCTTGGCTTATGAACAACGCTGCCAACCCCGAGCTCATGGGCATTGCCGACCTCAATCCGTTCTACCAGATGCTCGCCCCGGGCCTGCGCCCGTTTGCCGTCGGCCTTTCCACCGTCGCGGCCATCATTGCCTCGCAGGCGCTCATCACCGGCGCATTCTCGCTGGTGTCCGAGGCCAGCCGTCTGGACCTCATGCCGCACATGCAGGTCTTCTACCCTGCCGAGACCAAGGGCCAGCTCTACATCCCCATGGTCAACAACGTCATGCTTGTCGGCTGCGTCATCGTGGTACTGCTGTTCCAGAACTCGGCGCATATGGAAGCCGCGTACGGCCTTGCCATTACGCTGACTATGATGTGCACCACGCTGCTGCTCTTCTTCTACCTGCACGAGGAGCGCAAGCTCAAGGTTGCTCCGTGGATCTTCGCGGCCTTCTTCCTTTTGCTCGAAGGCTTCTTCTTCGTGAGCTCGCTCACCAAGTTCTTCCACGGCGGCTACTTCACCATCCTCATGGCTGCACTCATCATGGGCATTATGGTGTGCTGGTACAACGGCACGGCGGTCGAGCAGCGCCAGTTTACGCTGCTGCCGCTGCGCAGCTACCTGCCGCAGCTCAAGCGCCTGCGCGACGACGACCGTTACGAGCGCATGAGCGACAACGTCGTGTACCTGACCAAGGACACCCATACCGACTACATCGACCGCGATATCGTCTATTCGATCTTGGACAAGCATCCCAAGCGCGCCCGCGCCTGGTGGTTTGTGAATGTCGAGACCATGGACGAGCCGCACACCTTTGCCTATTCGGTCGAGACGTTCGGCACCGACTACGTGTTCCGCGTGCATCTGTACCTGGGCTACAAGATCAACCAGCGCGTCAATGCCTACCTGCGTCAGGTTGTTCAGGACCTGGCTGCCACCGGCGAGCTGCCGCCGCAGACGCATGACTACTCGGTCTACAAGGATCCGGGTAACATCGGCACGTTCAAGTTCGTCCTGATTCGTAAGCTTCTGGCGCCTGAAAGCGATGTGGAGCCGAGCGAGCGTACGGCCATCACGCTCAAGTACATCATTCGTCGCGCCGCCGGCACGCCTGCACGCTGGTACGGCCTGGAGAACTCCAACGTGAGCTTTGAGTACGTGCCGCTGTTCACCAAGTTCAAAGCCGTGAACAAGATGCAGCGCCTGGCCCCCAACGAGCGGCCGTAGACGTCGGCGGCTACACGGAGTTGGTTTTTGATGGATAAGCATGAGGCCGGGGAGGTAAACATGGATACAAAGGCGCTCGATGGCCGTGAAGCGGTGGTCGAAATGGTGCGTGAGGCGCGTGTCGACGCCGCCGAAGATCGGTTCCTTACGAACCGTGCCAACATGGATATGGCCGACCGCGTGATCTCGATCGTGGCACTGGTATTTGGAGCTGTGTGCGTGTGTGCCCTGCTCGCGCACGTGCTGTTTGTCTAGCGACCGCCGGTTGCAAAGGCTATACACTTGGAACCACCACAAGGGAAACCACCACAAAGGTGCCTGTCCCCTTTGTGGTGGTTTTTGTTTTTGAGAGAGGGGCGGGACGCTGATGGACGTCCGTACGGACGGCGATATTGCCGATAGCTTTTGGTGGCGGCGCACAACGCTGACGCGCCGCACTCCTCTGTATGACGCCTGCGTATCGGTGGGGCTGCTGGTCGCGGCGACGATTGTGGGCGCGCTGCTCGACCATCCGGGTCTCGCGCCGAGCATCATGATCGTCTATGTGTTCGCCGTTCAGCTGTGCGCATTCTTTACCTGGAGTCGCCTGTATTGCTTGCTGAGCTCGGCTGCCGCCGTGGCGCTCTACAACTTCTTGTTTGTCGACCCGCGCTACTCGCTGTCGCTTATCGACCGCGGCTATCCCGGCATGTTCTTCATCATGTTCGTGGTCTCGCTAGTGTCGAGCTCGATTGCGTTGGCCTTGCGCCGCGCCTTGGCACAGGCTGCCGCCAGCGACCGCCGCACGCATATGGTGCTCGAGACCAACCGCATGCTGCAGCGGTGCGCCGATCAGCATCAGATCGTTCACGCCATGGCCACGCAGCTGGCGCGTCTTTCGGGCTGCCCTGTCGTGTGGTACAGCGCCGACGCCGAGGGCGATGACCTGCTGCCGCGCGCGACTTACACGGCCGTGGGCGATGCCGCACCGGTGCACGAACTGGCGCCGCAGATGCCGCCTCGGCTCTCGGCGTCCGCCTATGTGGGAACGCCGCTCGACGCCACGTTTGGCGGCTCGGCGTTTTATGGCATCTACCTGACGGTTCGCACAGGCGACGGCTTCGCGCGCTCGGGCGACCCCGCCTCGGTGGTGGGCGTGCTGGCTATCGTTGCCGAGCCCCACGTGCTGACGCATGAGGAGCGGACACTTGCCGATGCCATCGTGAGCGAAGGCGAGCTGGCGCTCGATCGCGCCCGCGCCATGGAGGCCCGCGAGGAGGCGGCGGTGCTTGCCAAAAACGAACAGCTGCGCGCCAACCTGCTGCGCTCCATCTCGCACGACCTGCGCACGCCGCTCACCAGTATTTCGGGCAATGCCGACGTGCTGCTCGACCAGGGCTCGACCGGCACCGCGGTGCTCGATGCCCAGACGCGCCGCGGCCTGCTTCTATCCATTCGCTCGGATGCGCTGTGGCTCAACGCCACCGTCGAGAATCTGCTCGCCATCACCAAGCTCGAGGGTGGCGGTATGCGCCTGTCGACCACGCTCGAGCTCATGGACGATATCGTCGAGGAGGCGCTGCGCCACGTGAACCCTGCCGTGCGCGAGCACGACCTTAAGGTGGTGGCGTGCGATGAGCCGGCGCTCGTCAACGTCGATGCGCGCCTGATGGTGCAGCTGGTGGTCAATCTGGTGAACAACGCCATCACCTATACGCCCGCGGGCTCGCATATCGTGATTTCGATTAGCGTCGACGATGGACGCGTGGCGTGCTCGGTGGCCGATGATGGTCCGGGCATCGCACCCGAGGATCGCGAGCGGATCTTCGAGTCGTTCTATACCGCCAACCATGGTCTGGCCGACAGCCACCGCAGCGTTGGCCTGGGTCTTTCGCTCTGCCGTTCCATTGCGTTGGCACATGGCGGTAGCATAGAGGTTGCCGCGGCGGACCCGCACGGTTCGGTCTTTACGATTGAACTTCCCGCCGCCGACGTTTCGTTTGATAAGGAGTAGCGCTGTGCCGAACTCTGCCGTAAAACCGCTCATCTTGGTCGTTGAGGACGACCCCGCCGTTCGCAATCTTATCGTTGCCGCGCTCGAGGCGCACGGCTTGCGTCATATGGCCGTGGAGACCGCCCATGCCGCTATCGCTGCCGCCTCATCGCAAGCGCCGAGCATTGTGCTGCTCGATTTGGGCCTGCCCGATATGGACGGCGTCAAGGTAGTGGAGTCGGTGCGCGCATGGTCGGGCATGCCGATCATCGTGGTCTCGGCGCGCAGCGAGGACGCGGACAAGATTCGTGCGCTCGATGCCGGCGCCGACGACTACCTGACCAAGCCGTTTTCGGTCGAGGAGCTGCTCGCGCGCATTCGCACGACGCTCAGGCGCCTTTCGTATGCGCAAACGGGCAGTGTTGCCTCCGAGGGCTCGTTCGATACCGGTGAGCTGCATATCGATTTTGATGCCGGCATCGCCACGATGGATGGCGAGGAACTGCATCTGACGCCGATCGAGTATAAGCTCCTGTGCCTGCTGGCGCATAACGCCGACAAGGTGCTGACACACCAGTTTATCCTGCATGAGATTTGGGGCACGGCAACTAAGAGTGACCTGGCAAGCCTGCGCGTCTTTATGGGTACGCTGCGCAAGAAGATCGAGTCCGACCCCGCGCATCCGCGCTACATCCAAACCCACGTAGGCATTGGCTACCGCCTAGTTACCCAAGGCTAGATCGCCAACCACCGTCCCAATATGAGTTGCGGTGAAATACGGTCTAACTTTGCCTAATTCCAGGCAAAACAGTCCGTATTCCACCGCAACTTTTTTATTTGCCCTTGGGCTTGCTGGCGTAGAACTTCTTCTTTTTGAGCTTGCCGGCAGGAGAGGGTTTGCCGGCAAAGTTCGACTTGCCGTTGCCGGCCTGCGCGTGCGCGGGTACTGCCGCACGGGGCTTGCGGGCCTCGGGATTGCGCAGTTCCTCGGTTCGCTCTGCAATCTCCTCGGCGCTAAAGCCGACCTCGGCCATGGCATCCTCGATGGGCAGGCGGCGCACGATATAGCAGTGGTGCACCTTCTGGTTGCGCGCGAAGTCCTCGGGGATGGTCTGTGCCGTAATGTCCTCCAGCACCACGCCCGCGCGTGCGAGCTTGCGCGTTTCGGGGCGGAAGCCGCGCAGGTTGCAGCTAAAGATGGCATGGCCGCCCTGTGCGAGCAGGCGCGACACGCCGGCCAAAAGCTCAACATGGTCGCGCTGGACATCCCAGGTGCGACGGCCCATCTTGGACGAGTTCGAGAACGTGGGCGGGTCGACAAAGATCAGGTCCCAGCGGTTGCGCGTCTGGCGCTGGTCGCGAATCCAGGCGAGCACGTCGTCGCGCACAAAATGATGCTGCGGACCCACAAAGCCGTTCTGGCGCATATTGCGCTCGGCCCAGTCCAGATAGGTGTTGGAGAGGTCGACCGTCACAGTCTCCTCGACGCCGCCGTCTGCCGCATAGCAGGTGGCGGTGCCGGTGTAGGCAAACAGGTTGAGGAAGCGGCGCGCCTGCTTGGCGTGCTCGCGCACCAGGTTGCGGGTGACGCGGTGATCCAAGAAGATGCCCACATCCAGGTAGTCATCAAAGTTGACGGCAAAGGTGAGTCCACCCTCTTCGATGAGCGGCAGGCGACGGCGTGCGATGTTGGCGCGCTCGCCCGAGCCGCCCTTGCCGGCGCCCTGCTTGCCGTACTGCGAGCCGCCGCGCGAACGCATGCGGGCCTTGGCGTGCACGTGCTCGGCCGGAACATCAAGGATGCGCGGTGCGATGGCCAAGATGTCGAGCATGCGGGCCTGGGCCAGTGCGGGGTCGATGGTCTTAGGTGCGGCGTATTCGGCAATGACGAGCCAGCGGCCCGGCGTCTGCGGGCAGCCCTCGTACAGGTCGATGGCGGCGGAGTAGTCGGGCAGGTCGGCATCGTAGACGCGGTAGCAGCTCACGCCCTCGCGCTTGGCCCACTTGCGGCGCAGGCGCGCGTTCTTGCGCAGGCGGTTGGCGAACTGCTCGGACCCGGGGATGAGCACGGGCAGCGGCTTGCCGTCACCCAGATCGAGCATGGCGGCAGGCTCGGGCATGGCGGGGGCGGCGCCTTCGTCGTTGGCTTCGTTGGCATCCGCAATCTCGGCCTCGGCATCCGCGCTGGTCGCAGCCTCAAACGCTGCGGCGGCGTGGTCGAGCGAAGGCCAGACTTCGACGGTCGCCTCCTCGTTATTGGGCATGACGGCGATCGAGCGCTCGGGCTCGGCGTGGAGCGCGCGGGCCAGCAATCCGTCGCGGGTGAGCGCGGCGACCGGCGCCGAAGTGAGCTCGGGCGCGCGGCGCAGCTCGCCGACCAGCGTCATGGCGTCGTGCATGAGCGAAAGCGGTGTCTCGGTCGTATCCGCGACCACGGCGGCGCCGGCGACAGCGCCTGCATGGTCCAGCACGGTGGCGGACTTGGCGGCGCAAAAATCGACAAAGCGCTTGTAACCGGCGCACTTGACCATGCGCTCGGCGGTCTTGCGGGCGGCGGGGTCAACATCCACGGCAACGATGCGTGCCCGGCGCTCGCGTGCCGCCGTCTCGCGCTCGCGCGCCTCGGCAAGCAGCTGCTCCCATAGGGTGGCGTCGTGCAGCTGCCAACCCTCAAAGCCCCAGCGCTCGCGGGCGGCGCCCGGGGCGCGGTCGGTCAGAATGTTCACGGCCTCCAACAGCAGGCCGCCGCCGGCGCACGAGGCGTCGACCAGCGTGGGCAGGGCTTCGTTCTCGTAATCGTCGGCCGTCAGCTCGCGTTCGCACAGTGCGGTCCAGCCGACCTGCGCCAGCACCAGGGCGGCGTAGTCGGGGCGCAGCACGTGCGTGCCCTCGCCGGCGCGGGTCGCGGCGGGCGGCAGGCGCTTGAACAGCGGGTCGCCCGAAAGGTCCAGGCTTATGCTCGCGCGGCGCTGTCGCAGCGAAAGCAGCAGGTGGACGTCGGGATCGGCGGCATCGACATCGGCACGATGGCCCGTGGTCTCGGCCAGGCGGTCGCACAGCGCGTCCTTGGCGCGCAGGGCCGAGAAACGCGTGTTGCGCAGCTGCTCGGTCACGCCGCGGGCTGTGATGGCGATGGTGGCGCCGGGGCGGACGATGCTCTCCCAGGCAATGTCGTAAACGCCGTCGTACAGCTCATCGGCATCCTGCGCCTCAAAGCGCCCGAGTACCACGAACACGCGGCTCGCCAGGCGCGACCACAGACAGGCGCGGTAGCCTTCTTCGAGCTCGCCCTCAAATGTGGCGCGGCCCTTCAGCCGGCGGACATGCGAAAGCCCGAGGCGTTTAAGCTCATCGGCGAGTGCGGACTCAAAGCCCTCGGGGCAGCTTGCGTAAAATTCCATGGGTGACCTCTCTGGTTGCGTCGCTCCATTATATGATGGATGCTTCGTTTGCCCTTATCCTCGAAAGGAACCCATATGATTGATGCGTGCCCCGAATCCGCTGTGCTCTTTTTTGACGTGGACGGCACGCTGACGTCGTTCGATCCCGACGATATGACCGATAAGGACTTTTCGGCGGTTCGTCCTTCGCAGACGGTCGTCGAGGCGTTTCATCGTCTGCGCGACGCGGGGCACAAGGCGTTTATCTGCACGGGTCGTCCCCTGTGGCTTATCGCCGATGGCCTGCGCGCGCTGAACCCGGCGGGCGTCGTGGCCATGGCGGGTGCCACGCTCGAGGTCGAGGGACGCGTGGTACACGAGGACTGCTTTGGCGAGGACGTTATCGAGGAGCTTGCACGCCGCGTTGTGGATGCCGGCATCGAGGTTTTTTTCGAGTCCAATGCTGCGACCTTTGCCCTGGAACCCGCGGGTGTTGAGCGGTCGTCTCTGATCGGCACTTCTGTGGTGCACAGCGCCGAGGAGATGCGCGTCGACGGCAGTCTTCGCGTGGGCAAGGTATGCCTCAATGTGCCCAGTTTGGCTCGCGTTGCCAACGATGACGGCTTTATCGATCGCGAGTTTGAGCTGTGCAATACCGGTGGTCAGAATCGCGAGCTGAGCCCCAAGGGCATTGACAAGGGCGTGGGCGTGGCGCGAGCACTGGCGTATCTGGGCCGCGAGGGAAATGCGCGCACCTTTGGCTTTGGTGATTCGGGCAACGACCTGGGCATGCTCGCTGCTGTCGAGACGGCCGTGGCCATGGGCAACGCCATGCCCGAGGTCAAGGCGGTCGCCGACTACGTGACCGACGATGTCGCACACGACGGCACCGTCACAGCGATGCAGCATTTCGGCCTCATCTAATGAATCCCGCGTGCTGACGTTTGCTCAAACTGCGACTCTTTGCTTTTGCATGCTCAATCGATTTATCAATCCAAACACTGAGGTGTTTATACCGTTCGCCGAGAAGATAAAAACCCGCAGCTCACGCCTTGATAAACATAGGTAAAGTGTTTAGCAGCTTACCGGCCGTATGCAGACGAAAGGAATCAGGCAGATGGCAATCAAGGTGTTCGCTGACGGCGCAAACCTCGAGGGCATGCTCGACATGTACGAGAACGGCAACGTTCAGGGTTTCACGACCAACCCGTCCCTTATGAAGAAGGGCGGCGTGACGGACTACCGTGCGTTTGCCAAGGAGGTCCTGACCCACATCACCGATGTATCCGTGTCGTTTGAGGTCTTTGCCGATGACGTCGAGACCATGGAGGTCGAGGCGCGCGAGATCGCTACCTGGGCCGACAACGTCTACGTCAAGATTCCGTGCGTGACCACCAAGGGTGAGTCCACCGCCGAGCTGGTTCGCAAGCTTTCGGCCGATGGCATCAAGGTTAACGTCACCACCATCTTTACGCCTACGCAGGTCGACGAGATGGTCGAGGCCGTTGACGCCGAGACGCCGTCCATCATCTCGCTCTTTGCCGGCCGCATCGCCGACACCGGCGTCGATCCCATTCCGTTTATGACGGAGTCGGTCAAGAAGGCCGCCGTCAAGCCCAACTGCGAGGTCCTGTGGGCATCCACGCGCGAGCTCATCAACATTTACCAGGCCGAGGCCTGCGGTTGCCAGATCATCACGGTGCCCAACAACATCCTGGCCAAGCGCAAGAACATCGGCCGTGACCCGTACGAGGTCTCGCTCGACACCGTGCGCGGCTTTGCCAAGGATATCGCCTCGCTTGGCTTCCATATCCTGCCGTAGCACGAACACTGGCTGCGCCTCGGGTTGATCGCCCCGGCCTTTCCTTTCCCTATCGCTCACGCGCTTCGCGAGGGTCGCGCTAGGCAAAGGAAAGGCCGGGGCTGCCGACACGAACTTGCCAGTAGGTTGGTGATCGGCCTCCAATCCTGCCGTGGGCAAAGGTACCCCCGCCTGCGACGTGCAAAATTGAGAGTATTCAGCAAGGTAAAGGCTTTTACCAGCTAGATAAAGCATGGAACGGCCCCCGTTTTGGCTCTGACGACGCTAAAACGGGGCTGTTTTTTGCTTTTTCGTCTCTGAGGGGCATCCGGAACGGCGGAATTTGCAGAATACTCGCGATTTTGCACGTCGCTGCAGGGGGTACCCCTGCTTTGGCGGTTTACTTCCCCTGCACCATGGTGAGGGAAATCTTCTTGCGGTCGCGATCGACCTTTTCAATCCACACCTTGACCGTGTCACCGACGCGCACCACGTCGCTCGGGTGCTTGACGAAGCGGTTAGCCAGTTTGGAGATGTGCACGAGGCCGTCCTGGTGCACGCCCACGTCGACGAAGGCGCCAAAGTCCACAACGTTGCGCACCGTGCCCTTGAGCTCCATGCCGGGTTCCAGGTCGTCGATGGAAAGCGCTGAGCGGCTAAAGACCACCTCGGGCGCGTCGTCGCGCGGGTCGCGACCGGGCTTCTTGAGTTCGTTAACGATGTCGATGAGCGTGAGGGTGCCGCAGTCCAGGTCGCTTGCCAGCGCCGAGATGCTGCCTAGGCGGCGCTCGATGTCGGGCACGCCGCCGCGGCTGAGCTCGCTTGCTTTAACGCCGGCGCGCTCCAGGACGGCCGCGGCCACCTCGTAGCTCTCGGGGTGGACGCTTGTCGCGTCGAGCGGGTTCTTGCCGCCGCTGATGCGCAGGAAACCCGCGGCGTTGAGGTATGCCTTGGGTCCCAGCTTGGGGACCTTCTTGAGCTGGCGGCGATCGGTAAAGGCGCCGTTTTCCTCGCGGTAGGCCACGATGTTTTTGGCCACGCTCGGCGTGATGCCCGATACATATCCCAGCAGGCTCGCGCTTGCGGTGTTGACGTCGACGCCCACGCGGTTGACGACGTCCTCCACCACATGGCCCAGGGTGCGCGAAAGCTCGGCCTGGTCAAGGTCGTGCTGGTACTGGCCAACGCCGATGGACTGGGGCGGGATCTTGACGAGCTCTGCCAGCGGGTCCTGTAGACGGCGGCCCAGGCTCATGGCGCCACGCACGGTGACGTCCAGATCGGGATACTCTTGGCTGGCGAGCTCGGAGGCGGAGTACACCGACGCGCCGGCTTCGTTAACGATGGTGTAGCGAAGGCTGGGCGCCTGCTCGGCGATGAACTCCGAGACGACTTCCTCGGTCTCGCGGCTGGCGGTGCCGTTGCCGATGACGATGGTGTTGACGCTGTCCTTCTTGACGAGGCGGGCGAGCTCGCGCTTGGTGCCGGCGACGTCGTGGCGCGGCTTGGTGGGGTAGACCACGCCGTGGTCGAGCAGCTTGCCGGTCTCGTCCATAACGGCGACCTTGCAGCCGGTGCGGTAGCCCGGATCGAGCGCGAGCACGCGGGCGCCACGGACGGGGCGTGCCGAGAGCAGGCCCTCGAGATTCTTGGCAAAGACATTAATGGCCTCGGTCTGCGCGCGGACGGTGAGCTTGGCGCGGGCCTCGCGCTCCAGCGAGGGGGCCATGAGGCGCTTGTAACCGTCGGCGATGGCGGCATCGAAGGTGGGAGCAAACACGCCCTGGCGGCGGGGCCAGCGGCTGCCGAGGCGTGCCGTGGCGGCGGCGCCGTCGACGTTCACGCGCACGCGGAGCTTGCCCTCGCGCTCACCGCGGTCGATAGCCAGCACGCGGTGGTTGGGTATACGGCGCAGCGGCTCGTCATAGCTGTAGTACGGCTCGTAGGGGGTCTTCTCGGCGGGGTCGGTGGCCTCGACGACGATGTCGGCGGTGTTTTGCGTAAAGGCGCGCAGGTCGGCGACGTTCTCGGGGTCCTCGGCCACCGTCTCGGCCACGATGTCCGCCGCGCCGGCGAGCGCCTTCTCGGGCGTGTCGAAGCCGGCTTCCTCGTTGACGTAGGCCGCGGCGGCGTCGAGTGCGCTGCCCTTGGCCGAGGCCTGCATGATGATCATGTTGGCGAGCGGCTCCAGGCCTGCTTCGCGGGCCTTCTGCGCGCGGGTCATGCGCTTTTTGCGGTAGGGCTTGTAGAGGTCCTCGACACGCTGGAGCTGTGTGGCCTCGCGAATCTGCTGCTCGAGCTCGGGCGTGAGCTTGCCCTGGGCGTCGATGAGCAGAATGACGTCCTCTTTACGCTGCTCAAGATTGCGCAGGTAGGACAGACGCTCGTCGAGTGTGCGCAGGGCGACGTCGTCCATGCCGCCCGTGGCTTCCTTGCGGTAGCGCGAGATAAAGGGGATGGTGTTGCCCTCGTCGATGAGCTTGACGGCCGCCTCGATGTTGGCGGCCTTAAGGTTGAGCTCGCGGGCGAGCTGGGCGATAAGATCCATGGGACTCCTTGCGTTTAAGGTGCGTTTGCAGCACAGGGCTACCAAGGATACCACCCGTCCCAAAAGACTGTTTTGGGGCCGCGCCACGAAAACGACCTATCTACTACGTTTGAACCATATGGGTCGGCCATCCCTCGGTTTTCCGAAAATACGCAACCCGCCTACCTGCGGTTTTTATTTCTCGAAATTCGGCATGGTTGAGGGTGATCGGTTAAACGTAGTAGATAGGCCCATTTCGTGGCGAACGAACCAAGCTGAGGCGCAAAATAGCCCCCGCTCCAGGAAAATCGTCGGCAAGGTACCAAAAAGCCCCGCGGGCAGGAGGCTGCTCGCGGGGCAAAGAAGAGGGGCTTGTTGGTGGCGGACCGAAGGGTTCGGCATGGGAGTTTGCCGCAGCCCGCTCTTAAGGCATTACAGCTCGACGAGCTGGCCGGTCTCGGCGGCCTCCTTGATGGCGTTGAGAAGCGTGAGCGTCTTAACGTTATCAGCGGGGGTCACGACGGGCTCAATCTCGCGGCGGACAACCTTCACAAAGTGCTTGAGCTGCATCTTGTGCGGCAGCGCCGGGTCGACGGCCGGAATCTCCATCTGCAGCGGCTTGTGCCAGTTGGAGGCGCCGTCGTAGGAGAACTGGTGCAGGCGGGGCAGCGAAAGGGCGCCCTTAGTGCCGCCGATAAAGTAGGCGTCGGCGTCGAAGGGGCGGTACTGCGGATCCTCGCGAGCGGTGGCCTCCCAGTTCCAGGGGCTGGCGGTGGCGTCGGAGATGGTCATGCTTGCGAGCGCGCCATCGGCAAAACGGACGTTGACCACGGCGGAGTCCTCGGTCTCAAAACCGCGGGCGGCGCTGGACTGCATACCCTGGACGGCAACGGGCTCGCCCAGCAGGTAGCGGAGCAGGTCGACGTCATGCACCAGGTTGACCAGGATCGGGCCGGCACCCTTCTTGCGGCGCCACTCGACGTCGAAGTACTCGTCATTCTTATAGATCATGTAGTGGAAGCTCGATACGGTGAGCTTGCCCAGCTCGCCGGACTCGATGATCTCCTTGGCCTTATTGACGAAGGGGTTGTGGCGACGGTGCTGACCCACGAGCACGGGCACGCCGGCGGTCTCGGCCTCGGCAGCGAAAGCCTGGGCATCCTCCAGGTCGTTAGAGATCGGCTTTTCGACCAACGGCACGATGTTGCGCTTCACGGCCTCGCGGGCAACGCCCAAATGCAGGTCGTTGGGGGTGGCGATAATGACGGCCTCGGGCTTGACCTCGTCCATCATCTGGGCGGGATCGGTGTAAAACGGCACGCCGGCGGCCTCGGCCGTGGCACGGGCGCCCTCAAAGGCGTCGGCGATGGCGACGAGCTCGGCCTCGGGCTCCTCGGTGACAAAGCGGATGTGGTTGCGGCCCATGGCGCCGGCGCCGATAACGGCAATGCGGACGGGGTTGAGCTCAGACATTTCGACTCCTTAATACTGGTGACCGGTGGAATGTGACAAAGGGACAGTCCCTTTGTCACATCGGTAGAACTAGGCGGACTTCTTCTTGCTGTCGGAGACCATCATGTAGACGGTGAGCACGACGGCGATGGTGGCGATCACAATAGCGCCGTAGAAGGACTGCTGGTAGGCGGCGCTGCCGGCCTCGGCGTGATACAGCACGGCGGTGATGGGCTGGCTGATCCAGGTGGAAGCGGCATAACCCAAGAACATGATGCCGTAGTTGACACCGATGTTGCTGGTGCCAAAGGCGCCGCCGGTGAGCGGCGGGTAGATGACGAGCAGGGCGCCAAAGCTAAAGCCGAGCAGGGCGAGCGCCACAAAGAACATGCCCTGCGTAAAGCTCATCGACATGATGACGAGCGCGACGATGGTGACGACAAGGCTGATGAGCAGCGACTTGTAGGCGCCGAGCTTGTCGATGATCTGGCCAAAGGACAGACGGCCAACCAGGTTGGCGCAGGTGTTGACGGAGACCACCACACCGCCGAGGGCGACGGCCGCGGCGCTCGTGGGGTCGGCGAAGAGCTGGACGGCGGCGATGGAGGCAACCTTGCCCACGAGCAGGGTGCCCGCGGTGGCGGCAAAGGCGAAGGTGACGATGAGGACCCAGAAGCGCGGGGTCTTGACCATCTCGCCCGGGGTGAGGTCGCCGAAGGTGCCGGCGTGCGCACCGCCCTTGGGGGCCTCGAAGCCCTCGGGCAGCCAACCGGCCTCGGGGGCCTTCAGGAACAGGGCGGAGGCGGCGATCATCACAAAGAAGATGACGCCGAGCGCCTTAAGGGCGCCAAAGATGCCCAGGCTCGGGATGAGCAGCGAGGCGAGCACCGGGGACAGCACGGCGGGGCCGGCGGTCGAAGCGGCCAGGGTGATGCCTGAGGCGAGGCCCTTCTTGTCGATGAACCACTTTTGGCCGGTGGTGAGCGCCGGGTTGTAGCCCAGGCCGTTGCCGATGGCGGCGACGAACGAGAACCACAGGTAGAACTGCCACGGCTCGGTGACGGTGCCGGACATGAACCAGCCCAGGCCGTAGCACACGGCGGCGGCGATCACGACGTTGCGCGGGCCGATCTTATCGGAGATGCGGCCGGCGAAGATGCCCGTCACGGCCATGATGGTCTGAAAGACCGGGAAGGCCCAGGTAAGAGCGCTGGACCACTCGGGGTAGACGGCGAGCAGGTTCTTGCTCACGACGGAATACAGCGCGATGGAGCTGACGAAGAACATGGTGACGCACGCGGCGGAAAGCACGACGGCGCGACCCTTGTTGGAGTTGGTGGAAGCCATTGGACTCTTTCTAATCGATACGGGGGAGGAACAGGCGTGTCCGCGGGTCCTCCCTGTCGGGTTGGTTTACTGGTCAGTCGGCTTTGCGACGCCGGACTCATCGGACCAGAGCTCGACGCCCTTGTTCTTAAGGTAGTTGTCGGCATAGGCTCGGCGGCCGCCGGGCTTGGCGGTGAGGTCGCCCATCATGTTGGAGAAGCCGCCGTCGACCTTGATGGCGTCGCCGGTGGTAAAGTCCGAGCGCTTGGACGCCAGGAACATGACGGCGTTGGCGATATCGCTGACCTCGCCGATGCGACGCGTGGCGATCAGACGGCTGCGGCTCTTCTCGACCTCGGGGTCGGCGTAAAAGCTTGCCGACATGGGGGTTTTGACAAAGCAGGGCTCGACGCAGTTGGAGCGGACGCCGTAGGGGCCCCACTCGGCGGCGAGCATCTTGGACATCATGTTGACGCCGGCCTTAGTGGAGCTGTACACACCCGAGAACGTCTCGGGGGAGTGGCTGGCAACGGTCGAGATGTGCACCAGGCGACCCTGGCCGGCCTTGATCATTTCGCGACCAAAGCGCTGCGAGGTGATGAAGTAGCCGGTGAGGTTGACGTTGAGCACCTGCTCCCAGTCGCTCAGCGGCAGGTCCTCCATGGCGGCGAAGCGCAGGATGCCGGCGGTGTTGACGAGAACGTCGACGCGGCCGAAGTCGGCGATGGTGGCATCGACGGCGGCCTGAACCTCGGCCTCGTCGGTGGCGTTCATCTTGTAGCCCTCGGCGTGGATGCCAAACTCGGCGGCGAGGTCGGCGGCTGCGGCCTTGACCTTCTCCTCGTCCAGATCGAGCAGGACGACGTTGGCGCCGTTGCGGGCGAACTCGCGGCAGATCTCGACGCCCATACCGCCGAGCGCGCCGGTCACGGCGCAGACATCGCCCTCGAGCTTAAGCCAGTTGCTCATAGGAACTTCCCTTCTTGTGCCTCCCGGTGGGTCGCTCCCATTAACCGACCCACGTGGTTTTCGCTGGTTATCGTATGCTTTGCATTTGCGCAGGTGAATTGCATATTTGTTAGAATGGCGTTAACCATAGGTTTACACTGTGCGATGCAGTTTTTTCTCAATTGAGCGCGTGACCTGCCAAAACGACCCCCTTCGGCAGTTCATTGCCATGCGTCTGGAAACGGGAGATTGACGTGTACGATCGACGACTCGAGGCCATATCGGCCGCCGCGGAGCTGGGAAGCTTCTCGCGTGCGGCGGCAAAATTGCGCGTGTCGACCCCGGCGCTCGTCAAGCAGGTGTCGGGCTTCGAGGCCGAGTTTGGCATCACGTTGTTCGAGCGCTCGCATTCGGGTGTTAAGGTGACGCCGGCGGGCGCTCTGCTGGTGGACGACGCGCGCTCGATCATGCGGCAATCCGAGGATGCGCTGCGTCGCGCCCGACGCGCGGCGGGCGATGGCGGTGCCGTGCGTCTGGGCGTGTCGATGATGTGCCCGGGGCGCCAAACGCTGTCGATGTGGACGGACGTACACGAGCTGGAGCCATCGTTGCGCTTCGAGATCGTGCCGGTGAGCGACCTCTACGACGAACGCGAATCCGTCATGCGCAGCCTTGGTCGCGAGGTGGATGTAGTGCAGTCGAGTTTTTCGACCCCGCGCTGGGGCGACGCCTGCCAAAAGCTTCGCATCGTTAACGTACCGTTTTATATCGACGTGCCGCGCACGAGCCCGCTGGCGCGCAAGAATCGCATTACGGTTGCCGACCTGGAGGGCATGCGTCTGCGCGTACTCCGCCACGGCAACGACGCTATGGACAGCCTGCGTATCGATCTTTTGGCAGACGGCGGCGTGGACGTGATCGATGTGGATAGCTTCGACTTTGCGCTCTTTAACGAGGCGGAGGAAAAGGGCGACGCGGTGCTCACCTGCGGGGCGTGGTCGGGGGTGCACCCGGCCTTTGTGGACGTGCCGTTCCTATGCGGTCGCGAGGTGCCAGTCTTTCTGCACTACCCGCTCGAGCCCACCCTCCAAGTACAAAAATTCGTCAACGCCATGGCACAACTTCTCAAATAGCCAAAAGAGTCCCGTCCCAAATTAGGCTCTTCGGGGGTTTGTGTGGGTTAGCCGCCCGGTAAAAGTGCCCGCCTAGCGG
>UQHZ01000022.1 GCA_900541055.1 uncultured Collinsella sp. | reverse complement strand
CACCCTAGAGTTCGTCGGCAGCGTCAGATGTGTATAAGAGACAGCGGTGCCATCGACTTCACCAAGTCCTATGCCGCCGGCTGCGCTGGTACCATCTCCATCCTGTTCACCTTCGTCGCTATCGCCTTTGGTTGGGCCCAGAAGAAGTTCAACCTCACCGGCGCTGCCGAGTTCGTCACCGGCGTGGTCCTCATGGTTCTCATGTTCGCCGTCGGTATGCAGTTCCCGGTCTACCTGGATAAGTTCCAGTGGTTCGCCGTCGTCATGGTCTACCTGGTCTTTGCTGGTGCCATGCCCATCCAGATGCTCAAGACCCCGCGTGACTACCTCACTTCCATCATGATGATCGTCATGATCGTCTGCGCTGTCCTCGGCATCGTCGTCCTGGGCGTCAACGGTCAGGCCACTATCACCGCTCCGGTCTTCACCGGCTTCTCCACTGCCTCCGGCATGATGTTCCCGGTCCTGTTCGTCTCCGTCGCTTGCGGTGCTCTCTCCGGTTTCCACAGCCTCGTTTCTTCCGGCACCTCTTCTAAGCAGGTCGAGAAGGAGCAGGACGCCGTCAAGGTCGGTTACGGCGCCATGATCGTTGAGTCCTTCGTTGGCATCCTTGCCATCATCGTCGCCGGCATCATGTTCTCCGATATGAACACCGCCGGTACTGGCGTTCTCAACGCCGGTGTCGCTTCCACCCCGTTCCAGATCTTCGCCGCCGGCATCTCCCGCGGTATGCAGGCCTTCGGTGTTGACGGCACGCTCGCTACCGTCTTCATGACCATGAACGTCTCCGCTCTGGCCCTGACCTCGCTCGACGCAGTCGCCCGCATCGCCCGCACCTCATTCTCCGAGTTCTTTGCCCAGACCAACGACGCCCTGGCCATCGAGTCCAAGGCCGGCTACATGAAGGTCCTCGGCAACCCCTGGTTCGCCACGGTCGTCACCCTGCTTCCCGGTCTCGCCCTCGCTTTTGGTGGCTATGCCAACATCTGGCCGCTCTTTGGTGCTTCCAACCAGCTGCTCGGCGGCATGACCATGATCACCCTCGCCGTGTTCTGCAAGTGCACCGGCCGCAAGGGCTGGATGCTCTACGTGCCCGTCGCCTTCCTGCTCTGCTGCACCTTCACCTCGCTGGTCCAGAGCGCCATGGGCTGCATGACCGCCGTCCAGGCCTACGGTTTCTTCGGTACCATCCCGGCTACCGCCACCACGGCCGCCGTTTCCGTCGCCGCCACCAAGGGCCTGCAGCTCGTCTTTGCCGTCCTGCTGATGGTCCTGGGCCTCATCGTCGCCGTCAACTGCCTCAAGGAGTTCTTCGGCAAGGAGGCTGGCTCCATGCCTGATGAGGAGCCCGAGTGGTCCGAGATGGGCAAGGCCGAGTACGGTCGCGCCGCTGCCGCCGAGGCTCCCGCTGACGCCGAGGCCGCCAAGGCCTAGTCGGTCGGACGGGTTGAATCTCTCATCCATATGACTCGGAAAGACCGGGTCCGCAATCAAGCGGACTCGGTCTTTTTTCTTGCGAGAACGGGTGATGTAAGGGCGTTCTCGCAGATGTTTTGCGTGGATAGGCTCGCGCGTTGTACCATATGGACGTATATGTGTGCATATGAAAGGGGCCCCGTGGCCAAGACGGTATATTCCGATAATCAAAACAATGTCGATGCTTTGGCTGAGCGCCTGAGCAGCCAGACGTCGCTTTCTGCTGAGCGTGCCAAGCTGGTTGCCTACGACCTGCTCTGCCGCAAGGCGCTTAAGATTAAGTCGAATGCGCTGGCGCAGATTTTCCGCTCCGTCGATAAGGAATGTGACACCAAGGCGATGCGCGATGAGCTTATCGCGGCAAATATCGTGACCAAGATCGAGGGTAGCGGCATTAACGGGCGCCCGGCGTTCTATACCATCAATGCCGAGATCCGCGATGCCCAGGAGCAGCCTGCCGAGTCCGTCGAGGATTTTGTCGTCGAGGATTCCGCTGACGTGCCTGCTGTGGAAGAAGTTGCCCCGCGTGAGCATGTCGATACCGATGAGTTGCTCGATGAGAACGTCGTGCGTGCCTTTACGGCCAAGGCAGGACGCGGCGGTTTTGGCGGGGGCGGCAAGCGCGATGCACAGCGCCGCGCCCAGCAGGAGCGCTTCCGTCGCGCCGTTGCTCGAAAGGGCGAGATGGATGCCGAGGCTGTTGAGACCGAGGCTGCTGCCGAGTCGCAGAAGCCCACGAAGGAGCAAAAGCCCGTGGAGGCCCAAGAGCCCAAGCACCGTCGCGGCGCTCACTTTAAGGCTGCACAGCAGGATGCCGCGCGTGAGGTCGAAGAGTCTTCTGAGGTTGCAGACGATGTTGAGGAGTCTGCCAAGAAGGCTCCGGGTTCATGTCGTCCCGGACGTGGTTTTGCGGGGCGCGCGTATCCCGTGAGGCGTCAGGAGAAGAGCGAGCCGGCTTCGACCACTCAGGACGAGAAGGACGAGAAGGCCGTTGAGCCGGAGGCTCGCGAGCAGAAGCCTGTTGAGCCGCAGCTTGAGGTTGATGCCGAGGCCAAGGGCCAGCAGCCTACTGATGAGCAGACGGAGCAGGGCGCGTCGAGCAAGCCTCGCCGCCGTCGCCATCGTGGGGGCCGCAGTTCCCATGCCGAGACTGCAACCGAGAAGACCACGCCGCAGAACGAGGATGCGAAGGCCGAGGTTTCTTCGGGGCAGCCTAAGCGCCAGCCGGCGAAGGAGAGCAAGTCCGTTCGTCCGCAGAAGCAGGCATCTATGCCGAAGCGCGAGCGCAATTCCCAAGGCGATTCTAAGCGCAAGTCTCAGAAGAAGCCGGAGTCTGCCGCAGCAGATACTGCTGCCCAGCAGCCCAGGCCGGACGTTCACGGCGAGGTCTCGGCGTTTGCCCTTGCCCGCGTTTTAGGCAGGCAGCTGCTCAAGGTTGTCCCTACGCCCACGGCGCTCTCTAAGATCAAGGAGCAGCAGACACAGATCGTAAAGGTTGAGGGCAAGGACGGCAAAAAGGCTCCGCAGCGCACTCAGCACAACGAGATGTCCAACCGCAAGATTGCCGAGGAAATCGCAATCATCCAGGCTTGGATCGAGCAGAACCGAGGTGCCGATACGCCGGTTGCCTCGCGCCGCCAGCGTGCCTACCAGATCTTTAACGACGAGAAGGCTTTTGACGGCAAGCACGGTGAGCGCCTGATCAGGCGTATGACCGAAAAGGGCATCAGCATGCAGGCGATCAAGGTCGCTCCCAATCGCCCCGTGCACTTTACGGGTTTCTTTACGCTGGGTGCCGACAAGCCGTTCATTATGGTCGAGAACCTGGACACCTACGACGAGATCGTCAAGCTGCTGCGTGGCCGCAAGCACGCCAAGCTCTTTGGCATCAAGGTGGGCGGCGTGATTTTTGGCGGCGGATGCAAGGCAAGCGTCTCGCATGCCCTGGACGATTATCTGGCCGAGATTGGCTATCGCTTTAACTACGTCTACTATGTGGGCGATATCGACCGCGAGGGCGCGCGCATCGTCGAGCAGGCTCGCAATGCCAATGTGGTTGAGATTCGCCTGCATGCCGGCATGTACCGCGCCATGCTCGCCGAGCATAGGCGTCGCGTGAAGGCCGGCGGCGCGTGCGAGCCCGCTGCTGCCAACCAGGGCGTGCCGCAGAACCTGGCGGCGACGATTAAGGATCTGCCCATGGTTACGCGCGTGCAGTTCCGCAACGTGCTGCGCGAGGGCGGGCGTATTCCGCAGGAGATCCTGATGACCGCAGACTATCGGGATGGCGACTCGGGAAGCTTCGACCGCATGCTCAACAATTAGCTCCGCCGTTCTACCGAACGGCGGTCTTCTTGACGCTGCGAGGGGCCCTGGCACGGCAATCTGACGTTCAACTTCGGCGGCGCGACCAGAAGGTCAGCGCCGCCTTGTTTCACGTCACCTTGCCATACCAGGGCCCCTCTCGCTGTCACGTCCAAAACATCGAGGTTAAGTGGCCTCCTGTTCGTACGGAACTCGCGACAAACTTAATGCCCGGCCCGTCGGGGCCACACGCCATTTTGTAGATGACGACTCGCTTTTCGGAACGGGGCTGATATTTTCTTGATGTTAGGCGCTCTTGGTCCTAATGGGCTTGGGGCGCCTGTCTTTTGAGGGTGGATTTTTGGGACATGCCTTGAAATCTATCTTAACTTCTCGTCCTGCACGACAAGTTGTGTTGTCTGGCGGGTTCGAATTCCTCCGCTTGCCCACAAGAAAGCGCTCCAGGTTCATAAGGGCCTGGAGCGCTGTGTTCTTAAGGGCTGGGACGGAGGGATTCGAACCCCCAACAGCCGGCACCAAAAACCGGAGTTCTACCGTTGAACTACGTCCCAATGTGTGGTGTTGCCCAAAAGCAACTCGTTTAGTTTACCTAATCTGCGAGGGCATCGCAAACGCCATCGAGCAGGCGTACGGCGAGTGTCTGCGCGTCGCTGGCCGTGAAGGTGCCGTTGTAGCGCGTCATGCCCGTGAGCTCAATGCGAATGCGTGCCGGCTTCTGCTGTGCGGCGACATTGGCAGTGCGGATGCGCTGGGCCAGGTTGTGGCACTCGGCGAGGGCAATCGTGGCGCGCGGTGCGGCGTCGGCGGGCAGCTCGTCGCTTGCGATCTCGAGCACCAGGTCAACGTCGGTTGGGACCTCGGAGTCGCAGAGCATCATGCCGCTGTTGTCGGTCGTTGCCGTGGCGATATTCCACATACGCGACGCAACACTGCGTGCGATGGGGTCCTCGCCGATAACGGCAATCTGAAAGCGCTCGAGCACGTTGGCGGCGCGAGCAAAACCGATGCGGGACTCGGCTTCGGTGACCGAGGGCTTGCCCTCCCACACATGGTGCAGGCGGTTGATGTAGGCGTAGGTGTCCTGGAAGGCCATGCCGTCGGCAAACAGGCCGACATTTTCCTGGAACTGCTGCAGGGCGGCCTCGGTATGCGGACCAAAGTAGCCGTCGTCTTCGCCACAGGCAAAGCCCAAAACGTTGAGAGCGCGCTGCAGGGCCTGCACATCGGCGCCATGGAAATTGGGCATGCGCAGATAGAGGGTGCGGTCGCCCAGCTTATACGAAGCGTCTACAAGGGCGCTCCAACAGGGGATATCGACGGCATGACCGGCAGCAAGGCCGCTGTCGAGCCTGAAGGTGCTGACGGCCTGCTCAGTGGTGGCTCCAAAGTACTTGTCGGTGACTTCGGCGGCATCAATCGTGTAGCCGAGCTGCAGGAGACGAGACTGCACGTCCTCGACGGCTGCTCCTTGCATGCCCGTTGTAATAGGTTCCATGAACGAACCCCTTTCGGCGTACCATTCGTACTATTTGAGCGTCTGTCGGATAGACAACGCAAAGGGATGCATAAACATGCACTCAACAGTGTAGCAAGTTGTGCCTAAATACGCTGCTGACAGGTTTTATAACCCCCGTTAGTTAAGGCGCTCCACAAAGAAATCTGCCATGGAGAGGAACAGCTCGCGTGCGTGCGGATCAAGCTCAACGTTCTCGATGGCCGCTTTGGCCTTAGCGGTCAGGTCGAGCGCGTAAGTGTGGGCGTAATCGATGGAGCCGGTCTCCTGGAAGATCTCCACGGCGCGTGCGAGCTGCGCGGGATCATCGGTGCCCGAGGAAAGAATCGCCTCGACCTCGTCGTGGTGGCGCTCATCAGAGAGGGCGTGTACGGCGACAAGCGTGCGCTTGCCCTCGGTGATGTCGGTGCGGAAGTCCTTGTTGGCGGCTTCCTTAGTGCCGACAAGGTTGAGCAGGTCGTCCTGAATCTGAAAGGCGAGGCCTGTGTGTAGGCCAAAGGCGCGCAGCGCTTCGATTTGCTCATCGCTGCCGCCGCCGATAATGGCTCCGGCGGCAAGCGGCGTGGCTCCGCTGTAAAACGCGGTCTTGTGCGTCGCCATGTCCAGGTAGTCATCAACCGAGATATCAAAGCGCCCGTCACGGACCCAACCCAGGTCGAGCGCTTGACCCTCGATGGTGCGGACGATCATCTCGGTAAGCTCGTGGAGCACGCGCAGCTTCACGTCGGACTCCAGCGTGGGGTCGTCGAGAACCGTCTTGGTGACCATGGTGAGCGCCAGGTCGCCGCAATTGATGGCAAGGCCCGTGCCCTCGGTAAGGTGCATGCAGGGCTTGCCTCGACGAAGCTGTCCGTTGTCGGCGATGTCGTCGTGGATCAGCGCGCCCGACTGGAAATGCTCGATGGCTGCCGCGGCGCTGCGGGCGCTCTCAAAGCTACCGCCCACTGCGGTTGCGGCGAGCATGCAGATAAGCGGGCGGTGGCGCTTGCCGGCGTTGGCCGTAAAAGCCGAGAGCGGCGCATACAGGTAGCGCTCGATATCGGCAGAGGTCGCCTGTCCGTCAAAGAACGTGGCCAGATAGTCGTTAATCTGGTCAAAGTGCTGGACTAAAAAGCTGGTAAACGGACTGGACACGGGTTCTCGCATTCTTTCTGAGGTTGCGTTGATGCAATATGCAGACAACATATTGCCACATTAGGGCGTTTGGCGCGGCAGTTTTGGCGATTTGGGACAACGGGCGTGCGTTTGATGGAGCGCGCCTAAATCAGCCCAAAATGCTCGAGCGCCGCAACGACACCGTCGTGATCGACGGTGTCGGTCACGTAATCGGCCTTATCCTTGAGATAGTCCGGCGCATTGCCCATGGCGATACCGACATCGACGGCGTTCATCAGCGAGACGTCATTGCTGGCGTCGCCAATGCCGTATACGGTTCCGTGGTGGGGGTCGAGGGCGTCGAGTACAGACTGGATGCCCCCGCGCTTCGTGCATTCGCGGGGCGAGATTTCGGTTACCTCGAGTTCGAGCTCGTTAAAGCACAGCAGCGGCTCAAGTGCCTTATCTTGAGCGATGTGGTTGGCGAGCGATGTAGACATCAAGATCTTGTAGACACTGTAATGTTGCAGCTGCGTGACTGCGTCGCCCAGGGTGCGCGCGTATCCGGGGGCATCGGGGGCATCGGCACTCATGCGCACGACGCCGTTGAGGCCCTCAAAGCGGATGACCTCGCCCGATTGCTCAAGATAGGGGGCAAGATGCTGCAGCATGCTGGGCGTCATCGACAGATCGCGAATTGCGTGTCCGTTGATCTCGGCGTAACCGCCCGCAAGACAGACGATGCCGGTCCAAGGCAGCTCAAGAAGTTTGGGGTGGATGCAGCTGAGGGTACGTCCCGTGCAGATAAAGGCCATGTTGCCGTTGGCGACAAACTCGCGGATTGCCTGCGAAACCGCCTCGTTGGGATAGGGGGAGAGGTCCCGCTCGTCTTCGGAAAGGTCTTGGGCGAGCCTGGGGTCTTGCCAGGCGAGCGTTCCGTCGATATCGAAGAAGCAAATATCGCCGCGCTTATGGGCTGCGCTGGCGGCAGGGGAGGCCGAGGTGGTGGGCACAAATTCCGGCTCGAGGCCCATGATCTGGTCAAAATGCTCTTTAACGCGGGGAACGGAGATGCCGATGACCACCTGGGCGGTCTTGCCCGTAATGATGAGGCCCTTGGCGCCCACCGCGACAAACGACGCGTTATCTGCAACGATGGAAGGGTCTGCGACCTCGACGCGCAGGCGCGTGGCGCAGTTGGTTGCGCCCACGATATTGCCAACGCCACCTAAAAGCTGAATTACCCGCTCAGCGAGGACGTGATCTTGATCGGATCGACTATCGACCTCGTCATTGGGGGATTGCTCTTTGGCAAAGTCGCTTCCCGTTAAACAATCGATTGCCGCGCGATTGGCAACATGATCCTCGCGGCCCGGTGTCTTAAGGTCATAGACCAAGATGAGTGCTCGAAAACTAACAAAAAAGATGAGGCTAAAGGCAAGGCCGATACCGAGCGCCAAAAGATAGGCACCGGCATGCGTGCGCATGAGCGGAATAAAGTTGAAGGCTGCCATCTCCATCAGGCCGCCCGAGAAGATGCCGACGATGCCAAAGAGATTCATGGTTGTGGCAAGGCAAGACGATAAGACGGCGTAGAGCAAAAAGAGCCCGGGGTGGGTGAACATAAAGAGAAACTCGAGTGGCTCGGTAACGCCGCAAACCACCGAGGCGATGATGGCGGGAACAAGGATGACCCTGAGGCCGGCGCGGCGCTCGGGTTTTGCGGTGGAGTAGAACGCAGCTGCGATGGCAGGAAGGCCAAAGAGCTTGACCCAGCCGGTGGCGGTAAAACCGGCCCACGGTGCAAGCTCATTAAGGGGGCGCGTGCTATGGGAGAGGATGGGGAGCAAACTGCTCCACGTGGCGTAGATGCCGTCGTTAATGACCAGGTTGTCGTAGTAGATCGGCATGTAGAGCAGGTGGTGCAGGCCAAAGGGCTCGAGTGCTCGTTCTAAAAAGACAAAGATGCCCACGCCAAAGGGACCGACGCCTGCAAGCGCGTGACGCAGCGTATCGGTTACATCGTATACGTAGGGCACGATGGCGGCCGAGATAGCAGCAAGGGCAAACACGGCAAAAAAGCTGATGAGGTAGACCAGCGAGGAGCCCGAGAAGGTGCCGAGCCAATCGGGAACCTTGGCATCGTAGAAGCGGTCATGGATGGCAACGACGGTTGCCGATACCGCCAGCGGGCCGATAATGCCGGTGTCGAGCGTCTTGATGCCGTCGATGACGGTGATACCGCTGGCGGAGGTCAAAGATGACGGGTACTCAAGTCCAAGGTTGTCTCCGCTCAGCTTAATGATCTCGCTCAAAAAGAAGCAGTAGGCAAAATAGGCGACGAGAGCCTCGAGACAGCAACGAGCCGGTTGTTTTTGGGCAAGACCGATGGGCAGCGCTACGGCAAAAAGGAGCGGGAGGCGTTTAAAGACCGTCCACGAGCCGCGCTGGATGATGGTCCAAAAAACGTACCAAGGGGTTCCGTATACGGCGAGATCGCCGACGATGTCCGCAGTCGTTGCGAGAGCGGAGACGCCGACCATGAGGCCTGATATAGAAAACAGCATGGCGGGCGCGAACATTGCCCCGCCAAAGCGTTGGATTTTTTGCAGCATGTTCTGCCTTCCGAATATCGAGGCGCGTTGCGCGTGGGGAAACGTTTAAACAATGGATTCATTGTAGAGGACCAGACGATTGTCGTACCGGCAGTTTTGAGCGAAACCGATTTGGGCATGACAGAAACCGTCAACGGTTAAATCCTGTCGCTTTACCGATATTCGGTTTAAACAACTTTAAGAAATGCTATCGTGCCTAGCCGGAAATGAATAATGTAGAGGTGAAACAATGCCAAAAGCGATATACGAAGGAATCTACCGAGAAATACGCTCGCGCATCATTAATGGGACCTATGCGTTTCAGGAGATGCTGCCAACCGAAGCCGAGCTGACCGCGGAATTTGGCTGCACGCGCAATACCGTCCGCCGCGCTTTGAGCATGCTGGCCGACGGGATGTTTGTGCAGCCCATACACGGCAAGGGCGTGCGCGTTATTTGGCTTAAGGGCGAAACCGACATGTTGGGCGCACTCGAAGAGGTTGAGTCGTTTGGCGAGTTTGCAAAGCGCAACAATGCCGTTGCATCGACGGACGTTAAGTCTTTCGAACATCTGGTTTGCACCGAGCAACTCTCTCGTCACCTGGGCTTTAAGGTGGGCGAGGAGTTGATTCGCGTAGTGCGTGTCCGAAGCCTCAACGGCAACGCGCGCCAAGTGGACCATGGCTATTTTTTGGCGTCGATCGCCAAGGGCCTGACTCCCGAGATCGCGGCAGATTCTATTTACGGCTATCTGGAGCACAAGCGCGGTGTCAAAGTGATGGCGAGCCGTCGTACGGTGAGTGTCGAGCTCGCCAACGATGAGGACTGCAGCTATCTTGACCTCGGCAAATACAACTGCGTTGCCGTCATGGAGAGTCAGTCGTACACCTCGGATGGCATCTTGTTTGAGGTGACGCACACTCGCACACACCCCGAGATCTTCCATTACCGCGTCAATTCCAAGCGATAGCCGGCTAGCTCGCAGCCTGACGAGACTCATGGCCTCAAAGAGAAAACGCCCGGTCAAACCGACGGTACATCGGCTTGACCGGGCGTTTTCTCTGCATTAGATAACAAATAATTGTTTATACAAAACTTGTCAAGTATCAAGTTGAAATTACCGTTCACCGAAGTTTTTCTACCGCTCTAGTAATACTTGTTCAAACAACTAGCCAAATAGCGTATCGTTCAAATCAGCAAAAGGGGCAAAGTCCCCGAGCCAATCTCCGAAGGCGGCGGCAAAGGGTGCCGCCACGGTGTGAAAGGGTGGATTGTAATGAAGAACGAAATGAGCAGAAGGCAGTTCCTGGGCTTTGCTGGTTCCGCGGCTGCAGTTCTTGGTCTGGGCCTCGTGGGTTGCGGTGGTTCTGCCGGCTCCGGCTCCTCTGCTTCTGGTGACGCTGCCGAGGTCTACTTCCTCCAATTCAAGCCCGAGGTCGACAAGGAGTGGAAGGAGATCGCCAAGGCCTATAAGAAGGAGAAGGGCGTCGAGGTCAAGATCGTGACCGCCGCTTCCAACACCTACGAGGAGAAGCTTAAGTCCGAGATGTCCAAGAGCTCCGCTCCGACCCTGTTCCAGGTCAACGGCCCCACCGGTCTTAAGAACTGGAAGGATTACTGCGCCGACCTGTCCGATACCAAGCTCCGCGGTGAGCTCATTGATGACTCCCTGGCTCTGCAGTCCGACGGCAAGGATGTGTGCATCGACTGGGTTCAGGAGAGCTTCGGCATTATTTACAACAAGCAGCTGCTCGAGAAGGCTGGCTACAAGGCCGAGGACATCAACTCCTTCGACAAGCTGAAGGCTTGTGCCGACGACATCCAGGCCCGCAAGGACGAGCTTGGTGTCGAGGGTGCCTTCACTTCCGCCGGCATGGACGACTCCTCCAGCTGGCGCTACACCACCCACCTTGCCAACATGCCGCTCTACTACGAGTTTGAGAAGGAGCACAACCAGGAGGACGACGAGATCAAGGGTGAGTTCCTCGACAACTACAAGCAGATCTTCGACCTGTACATCACCGACTCCACCTGCGATCCTTCGCAGCTTGCTTCCAAGACCGGCGACGACGCCACCAACGAGTTCGCAACCGGCAAGGCCGTCTTCTACCAGAACGGCTCTTGGGCCTACTCTGACCTCGTCAAGGCCGGCATGACCGACGATCAGATTGGCATGATGCCCATCTACATCGGTGTTGACGGCGAGGAGAACCAGGGCCTGTGCTCCGGCGGCGAGAACTACTGGTGCGTCAGTTCCCAGGCTTCCGAGGATGCCCAGAAGGCCACCGAGGACTTCATGTATTGGTGCGTCACCGCTGACACCCCGACCAGCATCATCGCCGACAAGATGGGTCTGACCGCTCCGTTCAAGAGCGCCAAGGAGACCACCAACGTCTTCTCGCAGCAGGCCGTTGCCATGGCCAAGGACGGCAAGAAGACCGTCGCTTGGGACTTCGTTTACATCCCCTCCGAGGAGTGGAAGAAGAACCTCAAGCAGGCTCTCATCGCTTATGCTGCCGACAACACCAAGTGGGACGGCGTCAAGAACGCCTTCGTTGATGGCTGGAAGACCGAGAAGGCCGCTTCCGAGTAAGCAGTTGCTGCCCAAGCTATCTGATTAGCGACAGGGGGCGGGCAGACGTTGGTTTGCCCGCCCCCTGCATATTGAAAGGACCCTTTTATGGGCAAAGCACTCAAGCGCTGGTGGCCGCTCTTTATGCTGCCCACGTGCCTGGCGTTTATGATCGGGTTCGTGATCCCTTTTATCCAGGGCTTCTATCTCTCGTTCTGCCAGTTTATTATCATTAGTAACGCGCACTTTGTCGGTATCGAGAACTACGTGCGCGCGCTGTCCGATCCGCAGTTCTCCACGTCGTTCTTCTTTACCGTGGCGTTTGCCTTCCTGTCGACGGTGCTCATCAACGTGATCGCCCTGGCCATTGCGCAGGCGCTCACCCGCAAGGCGCTCAAGGGCACCAACATCTTCCGTACGATCTTCTTTATGCCTAACCTGATCGGCGGCATCGTGCTGGGCTACATTTGGCAGATTCTGATCAACTGCCTGCTCTCCAACGTGGGCGCCCAGCTCATCGCCCTTAACTCTGCTGCTGGCTTCTGGGGCCTTATCATCCTGACCCTGTGGCAGCAGGTCGGCTACATGATGATCATCTACATCGCTGGTCTGCAGTCCATTCCGTCCGACTACATCGAGGCCGCCAAGGTCGACGGCGCCACGGCATGGCAGACGTTTTGGAAGGTTAAGATCCCCAATCTGATGCCGACGATCACCATCTGCCTGTTCCTGTCCATCACCAACGGCTTTAAGCTGTTCGACCAGAACCTCGCCCTTACCGGCGGCGCTCCCGCACACTCCACCGAGATGCTCGCCCTGAACATCTACAACACGTTCTACTCGCGTGCTGGCATCGCATGGCAGGGCATCGGTCAGGCCAAGGCAGTTATCTTCTGCATCCTGGTCGTAGCAATCTCCATGATCCAGCTTAAGGCCACGAGGTCCAAGGAGGTGCAGCAGTAATGAAACGCGATAAGGTTATCAACCGTGCGCTCTCGATCTTCTTTACGATCCTGTCGCTCGCATGGATCTACCCCGTGTTCATGATTGCGCTCAATTCCTTTAAAAAGGCAACTGCAATCAGCACCACCACGGCATTCGATCTGCTCACGCCCGAGACGTTCAACGGTCTCGCAAACTACGTGCACGCCCTTAACGAGCAGGGCTTTGCCTCGGCGTTTATGTACTCGCTCATCATCACGGTCACGTCGGTCGTGCTGATTCTGGTGTGTTGCTCCATGTGCGCTTGGTACGTGGTTCGTGTCAACAACAAGATCTCGAACTTCTTCTATTACCTGTTCGTGTTCTCGATGGTCGTGCCCTTCCAGATGCTCATGTTCACGCTGTCCAATTTGGCGGACCGCATCGGCTTTAACACACCGTTCAACATCTGCTTTATCTACCTTGGCTTTGGCGCGGGCCTGGCGGTCTTTATGTTCGCCGGCTTTGTAAAGAACATCCCGCTCGAAATTGAGGAGGCAGCCATGATCGACGGCTGCAACCCGGTCCAGGTGTTCTTTAAGATCGTCCTCCCCATTATGAAGCCCACCTATCTTTCGGTCGGCATTCTCGAGACCATGTGGGTCTGGAACGACTATCTGCTGCCCTACCTTACCCTCGACTCCACCAAGTACAGGACCATTCCTATCTTGATCCAGTACTTCCGCGGCGGCTACGGCCACGTCGAGCTCGGTCCCATGATGGCCTGCATCATGATGGTCGTTATCCCCATCGTCATCATGTACATCCTCTGCCAGAAGTACATCATCGACGGCGTGGTGGCAGGTGCCGTCAAGGGCTGATGCCGTAACTGTTTTGCAAGTTTCTGCGGCGCCCCTCAGCGCGGCGCCGCATATCGAAAGGTAAAGACATGGCCGAGATCGTTCTCAAACATGTTCAGAAGGTGTATCCCAACACCGAGTCCAAAAAGAAGGGCTTCTTTGGCAAAAAGAAGAAGACCGAGGAGAAGAAGCACAACCTCAAGGTTACCGAGGATGGCGTGCTCGCTGTTGAGGACTTTAACCTCACCGTTCACGACCAGGAGTTCGTCGTCCTCGTTGGCCCGTCTGGCTGCGGTAAGTCCACGACGATGCGCATGGTTGCTGGCCTGGAGGACATCACCTCGGGTGACGTGTTCATCGACGGCAAGCGCGTCAACGACGTGGCGCCCAAGGACCGCGACATCGCCATGGTGTTCCAGAGCTATGCTCTGTACCCCAATATGACGGTGTACGAGAACATGGCGTTTACGCTTGAGCTCAAGAAGGTCCCCAAGGACGAGATCGACCGTAAGGTTCGCTCTGCTGCCGAGATCCTGGGCATTACCGAGTATCTCGACCGTAAGCCCAAGGCGCTCTCCGGCGGTCAGCGTCAGCGCGTCGCCATCGGCCGCGCCATCGTGCGTGATCCTAAGGTCTTCCTGATGGACGAGCCGCTGTCCAACCTGGACGCCAAGCTGCGTAACCAGATGCGTGCCGAGCTCATCAAGCTGCGCCACGAGATCAAGGGCACGTTCATCTACGTCACTCACGACCAGACCGAGGCCATGACCCTTGGCGACCGTATCGTGGTCATGAAGGACGGCGTCGTCCAGCAGATCGCCACCCCGCAGGAGGTCTTCAACCACCCCGCGAACATCTTCGTCGCCGGCTTTATCGGCGTGCCGCAGATGAACTTCTTCGATGCCCAACTGGTGCGCTCGGGCAACGGCTTCACCGTCAAGACCGAGGATATGAACGTGGCGCTCGCCCCCGAGACCTGCGCTCAGCTTGCCCTCAACTGGGACGGCGGCGACGTGAAGGAGATCACGGCCGGCGTGCGCCCCGAGCAGATTCTGCTTGCCGACAAGGACGAGGAGGGTGCGCTCCTGGGTACCGTCGAGGTGACCGAGCTCATGGGTTCGACCGAGCATGTCCACGTGACCGCTCCCGATGGCCAGTTCGTCCTGATCATTCCCGTTGTCGACCTTGAGGCCAAGGGTGCGCTCAAGGCTGGCGACACCATCTGGTTCAAGTTCGAGAAGAACGCGACCCATCTCTTCGATAAGGTGTCTGGCAAGAACCTTATCTAGGCCCGATCCAATCAGGCCCTCCTTTTGGGCGACTGCGGCTTTGCCATCCTTTTGCCGTGGTCACATATAAGGCTCCCCTCCCGTCCACTGGGCGAGAGGGGAGCCTTTCTTTATGACGGGGTTGTCTGGTCGGTCGTTTGTCTTGATCTGTAACAGGTAGAGGTTCGAATTGGGTTTAGATGCTACAGAACGAGATTGAGTTGAGCCGCCTGTCCTTCCGTTTCGATCTGTAACACGAAGGACTGATTTCGGACGTTAGATGTTACAGATTGAGATAAACCCTAGGGAAAGAACCGGTTTGTCTTGATCTGTAGCAGGTAGGACCGTTTTGGCCGAATAGGTGTTACAGATTGAGACGATTTAGTCGAGGCGGCTCACAGGGGCAACGCACGGGCACAAAAAAACGGAGCCGTGTTGCCACGACTCCGTTCCTCAAGAGGATGGTAAGGGGAATGGGTTAGTCCAGGTGCCAGATCTCGTCGTTGTACTGGGAGATCGTGCGGTCGGACGAGAAGGTGCCTGCGTTGGCGATGTTGATTAGCGCCTTGCGCATCCAAGCGTCCTGGTCCTCGTAGTCTGCCAGCACGCGCTCCTTGGTCTGGATGTACTCTTCAATATCGAGCAGGGCCATAAACCAGTCCTTGCCCTTGATGTCGTCGTGCAGACGCTGCAGGCGCTCGGCGTTGCCGGTCGCCATAAAGGCCGGGTTGGTGATGAAGTCCACCAGCAGTTTGATGCCGGGCTTGCGGTAGAGCGCATCGGCGTTGTAGGTGCCGTCGGCGTAGAGCTGCTCGACCTGTTTGGACGAGGCGCCAAAGGTATAGATGTTCTCGTCGCCCACGAGCTCAGCAATCTCCACGTTGGCACCGTCGAGCGTGCACAGGGTCAGGGCGCCGTTGAGCATGAACTTCATGTTGGAAGTGCCGCTCGCCTCCTTGGAGGCCAGACTGATCTGCTCGGAGATGTCGGCGGCGGGGATTACGCGCTCGGCGGCGGTGACGTTGTAGTTCTCGATCATGACGACCTGCAGGTAGGGGGCCACGTCGGGGTCGTTGGCTATCCACTGGGACAGCGTCAGGATTAGGTGGATGATGTCCTGAGCGATGGTATAGGCAGGCGCTGCCTTGCCGCCAAAGATGATGGTGACGGGGTGCTTAGGTCTGTTACCGTTCTTGATGTCGAGGTACTTCCAGATGATGTAGAGCGCGAGCATCTGCTGGCGCTTGTACTCGTGGATACGCTTGACCTGAACATCGATGATGGCGTTGGAGGGGATCGTCACACCCTGCTCGAGCGCCATGAACTGGCGCATGATGGTCTTTGCCTCGGTCTTGGTGGCGGCCAGGCGCTCAAGAATACTCTTATCGTCGGCGAAGTCGGCGAGCTTGCTCAAGTCGCCGGTGCTGCGCCAATCGGTACCGATCACATCGTCGAGCAGGCTGGCGAGCGCGGGGTTGGCTCCCTGGATCCAGCGGCGGAAGGTGATGCCGTTGGTCTTGTTGGAGAACTTCTCGGGGTAGATTTCGTAGAACGGATGAAGCTCGGTGTCCTCCAGGATTTTGGTGTGGAGTGCAGCGACGCCGTTGATGGAGAAGCCAAAGTGGATGTCCATGTGGGCCATGTGGACGGTGTCGTATTCGTCGATGATGGCAACGCGCGGGTCGTCGTGCTCGGCCTTTGCGATCTCATCGAGCTTGACGATAATGTCGGCGATAGCAGGGGAGACCTTTTGCAGGCTGGTGAGCGGCCACTTCTCGAGCGCCTCGGCAAGAATCGTGTGGTTAGTGTAGGCGACCATGGAGCGTACGATGGTCACGGCCTCGTCAAACTCGATGTCGTGCTCGGTGGTGAGCAAGCGAATGAGCTCGGGGATGACCATGGTGGGGTGCGTGTCGTTAATCTGGACCACGGCGTAGTCGGCCAGATCGTGCAGGTTGCTGCCGCGCTCGATGGCCTCGTCGATCAGGAGCTGGGCGGCGTTGCTCACCATGAAGTATTCCTGGTAGATGCGAAGCAAGCGGCCCTGCTCGTCGGAATCGTCGGGGTAGAGGAACAAGGTGAGGTTCTTGGCGATCTCGGTCTTGTCGAAGTCGATGGAGCTGCCGGGGACCAGGCCGTCGTCGACGCTCGCCAGGTCGAACAGGCGCAGGCGGTTCTTGGTGGGCTGGCCGTAACCGGGCACATCGATGTTGACGAGCTTGGAAGTAACGGCAAAATCGCCGAACTCGACGGTGTAGGAGCGGTCATCGTCGACTAGGATGTCCTGCTCACCGAGCCACTCGTCGGGGACGGCCTTCTGCTGGTTGTCGACAAAGCGCTGACGGAACAGACCGTAGTGATAGTTGAGGCCCACGCCATCGCCGGTCAAGCCCAGCGTGGCGATGGAATCCAGGAAGCATGCGGCCAAGCGGCCCAGGCCGCCGTTGCCGAGTGACGGCTCGACCTCGAACTCCTCGATCTTGTTGAGGTCGTGGCCTGCGGCGGTGAGCTGGTCCTTAACCTCGTCGTAGATGCCGAGGTCGATCATATTGTTGATGAGCAGCTTGCCGATCAAAAATTCGGCGGAAATGTAATAGAGCTTTTTCTTGCCGTTGTTGAGCGGGCGGGCGGCGGAGCGCTCCTGCACGAGTTTGACCAGCAGCTTGTAAATGCGACGGTCGTCGAGCTGCTCGAGCGAGGTGCCAAAAGACTGCTCGGCGAGTTCCATGAGGTTAATTCGGGGCATGTTTTCTCCTGTGATGGGTTGTTTCATGTCTGCAATTCATAAGAAGCCCGCGCGAGGGGATTGGGGTGGCCTCGCGCGGGAAAAGCAAGCGCGTCCGCACGGTGGGGAGGGGTCGGGCGCGGTGGCTCCTATTGAGGAAGCTCGATTTCGGCTTCCGACGGGATGCGGAAGTAGGTCTCGGTCCAGTCGGTGAGTTTGTGCTCGAGCTCGCGGGTGATGGCGCCGTCGAGCATGCGCCAGGTCCAGTTGCCGCCCAGCGTGGCAGGGGTGTTGATGCGCGCCTCGTTGCCCAAGTTGAGCAGGTCCTGCATGGTGTAGATGCACGTGTCGCTCACGCTGGCGGCGATGGTGCGATTGAGTGCATCTGCCATGGGTTCGCCGGCTTGCTGATGGGTGTACAGGGCTGCCTGCTCGCGCTGACGCGGGGTGGCCGTTCTCTCAAACCAACCGCGCGCCGTCTCGTTGTCGTGGGTGCCCACATAGGCGACGGTGTTGGCGATGTAGTTATGCGGCAGGTAGTACGAGTTGGTGCCCTCAAAGGCAAACTGCAGGATCTTCATGCCGGGGAAGCCCGAGTTGTCGCGCATGTCGATGACGCCGGGGGTGAGGAAGCCCAGGTCCTCGGCGATGATGGGCAGCGTGCCGAGCTTTTCCTCGAGCGTCTTGAAGAACTTGAGGCCGGGACCCTGCGTCCACGAACCGTAGGACGAATCGGGCGAGGAGAACGGCACCTCCCAATAGGCCTCGAAGCCGCGGAAGTGATCCAGGCGGATGACGTCGTACATGTCGAGGGCGGCGCGAATGCGGCCCTCCCACCAGGAGAAGCCGTCGGACTCCATGGCGTCCCAGTCGTAGATGGGGTTGCCCCAGTACTGGCCGGTGGCCGAGAACTGGTCGGGCGGCGTGCCGGCGACGCTCACGGGATTGCCGGCGGCGTCGATCTTAAAGAGCTCAGGCGTCGCCCACATCTCGACGGAGTCACGCGAGACATAGATGGGCAGGTCGCCGATGATGAGAATGTCGCGCTCGTTGGCATAGGCCTTGAGGCGGCTCCACTGGCGATCGAAGAAGTACTGCGTCATCTGGTGGTAGAGCATACGCGCCGGATGGTCGGCGCAGACCTTGGCGGAAGCCTCGCCGCGGGTGCGGAGCTCCGCGGGCCACTCCCAAAACGCCTTGAGACCGCACTCCTCTTTGACGGTCATGAACTCACAGTAGGGGATGAGCCAGTCCTCGTTGGCCTGGATAAAGTCATCGAAATCGGCCGGCTTGTCGGCGGCAAAGCGCTCGGCGGCGCGGTCGAGAATCTGACGGCGGCCACCAAAGATGGCACCGTAGTCGACATTGCTGGGGTCGGATCCCAGATACACGCCATCGATATCGCGCTGCTCCAGATACCCTGCCTCGATAAGCTCGGCAAAGTCGATAAAGTTGGGGTTGCCTGCGCGGGCCGAGAACGACTGATAGGGCGAATCGCCATAGCTGGTCGTCGTAAGGGGCAGAATCTGCCAGTAATGTTGTTTGCACGAGGCGAGAAAATCGACGAAGTCGTAGGCATTCCAACCAAAGCCGCCGATTCCGTATGGTCCGGGCAGAGATGAGACGGGCATGAGGACGCCGCTTGCACGCTCCATGAATGCGCTCACCAACCTTCTTGTTGTGGGGTCGGCCTGCCGATGGGTGTGCAGTCCGCCTCCGATGTTCTGATTCGATACGCCTATTGTAAAACATGTTGTTTAAACATGTACAGGCAAGATAAAAAAGTTGGTCGATTTTCGGCGAATGGTTACATGCCATGAAAAAGCCCCGACCTCACAACGTGAGATCGGGGCAAGAGCGGTATGTAGGTTTTTGCTACTCGGCGTCGGCGAAGCCATTGGGGTTGTGGCTCTGCCAGTTCCAGCTATCGCGGCACATGTCCGCGATGTCGTACTGGGCCTTCCAGCCCATCATACGCTCGGCCTTGGAGGCATCGCACCAGTTGGCAGCGATGTCGCCGGCGCGGCGCTCGCGGATCACGTAGGGCAGCTCCTTGCCACAAGCCTTGGAGAAGGCGGCGACGACCTCGAGTACCGAGGTGCCGGTGCCGGTGCCCAGGTTAAAGATCTCGACGCCGGTCTTGCCGTTCATCCAGTTAAGGGCGGCAACGTGACCAGAGGCCAGATCGCACACGTGGATGTAGTCGCGCACGCCGGTGCCGTCGGGGGTGGGGTAATCGTTGCCAAAGACCTGAACGGCCTCGAGCTTGCCCACGGCAACCTGGGCGACATAGGGCACCAGGTTGTTGGGGATGCCCTTGGGATCCTCGCCGATCAGGCCCGACGGATGGGCGCCGATGGGATTGAAATAACGGAGCAGCACGACGTCCCACTCGGGGTCGGCGGTGTGGACGTCCATAAGGATCTGCTCGATCATCCACTTGGTCCAACCATAGGGGTTGGTCGCGGGCTTCTTAGGATCCTCCTCGGTGACGGGCGGGTTGTCCGGGTCGCCGTAGACGGTCGAGGAGCTCGAGAAGATGATGGACTTGCAGCCATGGCTGCGCATGACGTCGATGAGCACCAGGGTGTTCTCGATGTTGTTGTGGTAGTACTCGACGGGCTTGCTCACCGACTCGCCGACGGCCTTAAAACCGGCGAAGTGGATGACGCGGTCGATCTGATGGGTATCGAAGATCTTGTTCATTGCATCGCGGTCGAGCACGTTGGCCTCGTAGAAGGTGAGGTTCTTGGCGGCCTCGTCGCCCACGATGGTCTTGACGCGGTCGACGGCGACGGCGCTGGAGTTGGAGAGATCATCGACGATGACGACCTGGTAGCCACCCTCGAGCAGCTGAACGACGGTGTGCGAGCCGATAAAGCCGGCGCCACCGGTAACGAGGACGCAGGTGTCTTTGGGGTCGAGTGCTTTGGACATGTAGTCTCCTATCGAATCAGGAACACTTCTTCAGGGGAGTATAGCGCAGGCAGGGACGCCCAAATCGTGCGCTGTAGGAAAAGCAGAGGATTGTGCTAACGTACTCATAGAAGAGCTTGCGTACGCATAACCTGATCTTTGACATTTGCTTACGAGCCGCCGACCTTGTAGTTTCCTGCCGTTCGTGGAAATCGTTGGGACGCGCCATATGTACGCTAATATGTATGAGTTGAGCGACATATAAATAAGCATGTAACGGAGTACATATGTCACCAAACAGCGATTCCATCCTTTCCCAGGAGCTCTCGCGCCGCACTGCCCTCAAGGCCCTGTTCGGCGCCGCTTCTGCGGCAGTTCTTTTTGGCCTGCCCACTCGCGCCCATGCGGCGGAGGCTTCCAAAGAAACCACCGATAAACTGAATGCCGCCCAGGCCCAGCTCGACGAGGTTCAGGCCCAGCTCGACAGCATCGCAAATGAGTATGCGGCGCTGGCCAACAAGAATGCCCAGACCCTCAACGACATCGAGAATGTCCAGGGCAAGATTGACGACACGCAGGCCCAGATCGATGAAAAGAAGGCCGAGCTCAAGAAGAAGCGCAACGACCTTTCCGATCGCGTGGCCGCCAGCTACAAGTCCGGCGGCACGAACATCCTGTCGCTGCTGCTGGCCTCTGGCTCGTTTGAGGAACTCGTCGCCAACGCGCATTACGTTGAGAAGATCAACAAGAGCGACCGCGACGCCATCGAGGACATTCAGACCATCCAGGAAGAGCTCGATGCGCAAAAGACCGAGCTCGAGTCGCAGAAGGCCGACTTAGAGAAGCTCAAGGACCAGCAGACTGCCCAGATGCAGGACATGCAGGCCAAGCAGCAAGAAGTCCAGACCGTGCTGAACGGTCTTTCCGACGACGTCAAGGAGCTCATGGCTCAGCGCGATTCCGAGATCCTCGCTGCCGCCCAGGCTGAGGAGGCCGCTAGGAAGGCTGCCGCTGCCGCGGCTGCCGCGAACAAGAACAATTCCTACTCGGGTGGTTCGAGTTCGGGTGGTGGATCGTACGCGCCCGGAACTCCGCAGCAGAATGCCGGCTCGGGCAAGCAGCAGGCTGTCGTCAACGCGTGCTACTCCACGCCTTCGCCGGGTCAGAACTGGTGCGCGGCGTGGGTCACCAATGTCTTCCGTAACGCCGGCGTTGGCTACTTTGGAGGCAATGCGTGCGACATGTTTAACGCCTGGTGCTATAGCTCCGACCGCTCGGCGCTGCAGGTGGGCATGATCGTGGCCGATTCCTCGCACAGCGGCACGGGTGCTCCGGGCCTTATCTACGGTCATGTGGGTATCTACGTTGGCGGCGGCATCGTTATGAGCAACGAGGGTGCCATTACATCGAAGTCGCTCGATTCGTTCATTAGCTTTTATGGTACTGGCTCTGGCGTGCGTTGGGGCTGGCTTGGCGGTATTGCGCTGTCGTAAAGCCGACTAGGCCGCGTGCCCGCCCGCAATATATTTGATTGCCTGCTCGGGCAGTCCTGCGCAAGACGAAGGCCACATTAAGTGGCCTTCTTTGCGTGCGGAACTCGCGATCAATCAAATATATTGCGGGCGGGCACGCGGCCCTCTCGGGTCCTGAGCGCGACACACCGGACTGGGTTATCTGAATAAATATGGTGAAGGCCCCTTTCGGGGCCTTCTTTTTTAGAGGAATTCGCCTACTCGGTGGACTTCGGGTTCTAGGTCTACGTTGAATTGGTCTTTGACGGTTGCCTGGATGTGGCGGATGAGTTCGTCGACGTCGGCGGCGGTGGCGTGGTCGGCGTTGACGATGAAGCCGCAGTGCTTTTCGCTCACCTGTGCGCCGCCGACAGCATGGCCGCGCAAGCCGGCATCCATGATGAGTTTGCCGGCAAAGTAGCCCTCGGGGCGCTTGAAGGTGGAGCCGGCGCTCGGCATGTCGAGTGGCTGCTTGTCCTCGCGGCGCTGGCGGTAGTCGTCCATGTCGGCCTTGATCATCGCGGCGTTGCCCGGGGCGAGATTGAAGGTGGCCGAAAGCACGGTAAAGCCGTCGTCAGCGATGCGGCTCTTGCGATAGCCCAGGTTAAGCTCGTCGACATCGAACTCGATGATGTTGCCGCTGCCGCGGGTGCCGTCGTCGAGCATGCGGGCGGGCTTGTAGACGCGCACAGACTCCAGCACATCGGCCATGCAGGCGCCATAGGCGCCGGCGTTCATGTAGCAGGCGCCGCCGACCGATCCGGGGATACCCGAGATGGGCTCCATGCCGGTGAGACCGGCCTCGGCTGCTGCCGCGGCGACATCGGAAAGCAAGGCGCCGGCTGCTGCCGTAACGTGCGTGCCGTTGACCGTAATGTCGGAGAGGCCCTCGCCCAGTGCCACGACGATGCCGCGGATGCCCTTGTCACCGACGAGCAAGTCGGAGCCGTTGCCCACGATGGTGAGGGGCAGATCGCAGCGATAGCAGGTATCGAGCGTGGCGACGAGGCCCTGCTCGGTATCGGGCGTGACAAAGACGTCGGCCGGGCCGCCGATCTTAAACGTGGTGTGCTCGCGCATGGGCTCGCTCATCAGCACGTTGTCCTCGCCGGCAACGCCAGCGAGCGCGCACAGCAGGTCCTCGTTAAAAAAGTCGTTCTCGTGCATACGAATATCCGCCTTTTGGTGGTCGTCGTCATCAATCGATTGCAATATACCCCACCCGGACGGATTTGGTGCGCTGACGGCGATAAAACAGCCGTCCACCGGATTGGTAAAGTGTTTATCACCGAGGTAGAGGGGCAGCCGCTATACTTTCAAGAGATTGCGCGTAAACCCGGAAGGAGCGAGATGGCCAACAAAGTCACCCTCAAGCAGATCGCCCAGGAGGTGGGGCTTTCCCCCTCGTCGGTCTCGCTTGTTCTCAATAATCGGCCCTGTCGCATCTCGGAAGAAAACCGCAAGCTCATCAAGGAGGTCGCCGCGCGCAACCACTATGTTCCTAACCAGATTGCGCGCAGCCTGGTCATGCGCGAGTCGCGTACGCTGGGCCTTATCGTTCCCAATATCGAGAGCCGCTTTTTTGCCTCGCTCGCCGGCAGCTTGGAAAAGCGCTGCCGCGAGGATGGCTATGCGCTCTTTATTACCAGCTCGGGTGGAAGTGCCGACGACGATCTTGAGCTGCTGCGCCAGCTGGTGACGCGCGGCGTCGACGGCGTCTTTCTGGTAGTGGGTGACGAGTTCTCCGACGACCGCGCCCTGCGCGAAGAAGTCAGCCATCTGCCCATTCCGGCGGTAATGGTCGACCGTGCCATTGAGGGGCTCGAGTGCGACAAGGTGATGTTCGACCACGAGATGGGTGGCTACATGGCTACCCGCTATCTGATCGAGCAGGGTCACCGTCGCATTGCCTGCTTGGTTAATGCTCGCCGTTCCAATACGGGTCGTAAACGTCTTGCCGGCTACGAGCGTGCGCTGCGCGAGGTGGGGCTGCCGATCGACGCACGTTTGGAGTTTGAGAGCGAGTACTACATTCCGAGCGCATACGAGGCGTCGGAGGCGGTGCTCGCAACTGACGCCACCGCCGTGTTCGCAAGCTCGGACAACATTGCCCTCGGTTTGCTCAAGCGCCTGCACGAGATGGGGAAGAGCATTCCGGGCGATATCTCGGTGGTGAGCTATGACAACTCGGCGGCCGACGTTCTCTTTGAGCCGGCGCTGACCGCGATTGAGCAGGATCCCGGCGTCCTTGCGGAGCATGCTTTTGGCTGCATGTCCAAGCGTCTTGCCGGTAGGGGCGGTAAGCGTGCCGAAGAGGTCGTTCTGGAACCGGCGCTTATCGTGAAGGGCAGTGTGCTCGATCTTACCGAATTATAGTTAAGCACACTTGTTTGTTTGCATAGATTGCATGCGGAGTGTCCGCTATTTGCCGGCGGGGCCGGGATGCCTGCTTTGTTTTGAGAAGTGGGCTTCGCGAACTTCTCAAAACAAAGCAGGCATCCCGGCCCTCGTCCGTGAACTTTTCCGCTGGGCGAGCCATAGACGCCGCGTACCGATAGGGTAAGGCAGCGGCTTGAAATTGGTGCTATATTCAGCTTGAGTTGTTTAATGCTAGTACGGGAGGCTGATATGGGGCTGTTCAAGAAGAAAAACCCGCAGGATGCCTTTGATCCCGATGTGTTTACCATCACGGATACGATTTTGGACCCGCCGCGGTTTACGTTTTTGCCGGCTATCTACCAGGATGCCACGCGCCGCAAGTGGGCCGTGCATCAGCGCGGTGCAGAGCCTAAGATTTTTGACTATGCGGACGTGTTGCAGTGCGAAGTGGCCGAGGCGGGCGATCCGGAGGCCGAGGAAGTGGCCTCAAAACAGGAATTTGCCCAGCGTATCCTGGTAAATCCTGCCAAGGCGGCGAAAATAAACGCTGCCAAGCGTAATATGTGTCTTGGTATGGGCGTTGTTGTGGCGGTTCAGACGGGAAAAGACGAAGTTTCCAAATTAGAGATTCCCGTTATGACCGACGAAGTCAAACGAGATTCAAGTCTATATAAGTCGTATCGGAATGTCGCCGAGAAGATCAAGGCCGAATTTGATGCCATGGGAGGGCTGGCCTAATTATGGCGGCATACGTTTCTGAATGAGGAGTCTGTGCAATGGCAGGCGAATCTTATGCAATTCCCCCCAAAGATCGTGCTGTTGAGGGAATTCTTTGGTATATCCAGCACCACCAGCTTGCCGGCGGCGATCGACTGCCGGCCGAGCGTGTGCTGTGCGAAGAGATTGGCGTTTCGCGTACGGCGTTGCGCGCCGGTATCACGCGGCTCATCTCGTGTGGAACGCTCGAGAGCCGTCGCGGATCGGGTACGTATGTGTGTCCTCCCAAGCCGCTGAATATCTTCCAGGAAACGTATAACTTTTCCGATGCTGTGCGGACTGCCGGCCTGCACCCCTCTTCTCGTCTGGTTTCCACCGGGACCATCGAGGCGGATGAGGCGCTTGCCGACAAGCTTGGGGTGGCTGTGGGCGCTCCTTTACTCCGCATGCAGCGCATTCGACTTATAGAGGGCGAGCCGGCGTCAATCGAGACCGCTCACGTTAACCTGTCCCTGTGCCCCGCGCTTCCCGAGCACGATTTTGAGTGTGAGAGTCTTTACGATGTCTTGCTCAAAGAAGGTGGCGTGCGTGTTGAGCATGGACGTGAGCATATCTCCATCTCGCGTTTGAACGCCGAAGAGGCCGAGCTGCTCCAGCAAGAAGAGGGAACGCCGGTGTTCTATGAGAGCTCGATCGAATTTGATAAGGACATGCGCTTTGTGGAGCATTGCAAATCGGTGATTTTGCCCACAAAGTTCCGCTTTGCCGATAACGGCGAAGAGAACGGCATGAGGAGCGTGGCAGGTGAACAATGGCTGAAACAGTAGATGCCACCCCGGTTTATATGCGCATTCGACGCCGCATCGAGGAACGTATCGAGCGCGGTATATATCCCACGGGTTCCATGATTCCGTCCGAAAAAGACCTTGCCGAGGAATTTGGTACGACACGCTTGACCATCCGAAGCGCTGTCGATGAGCTGGTTCGGCGCGGGCAGATTCGCCGTGTTCGGGGAAAAGGTGCCTTTGTGGCGCAGAAAGTACCTGCTTTTTTTGAACGCACGGTCGGTTTCCGTGAATCGGTCCGTGCTTCGGGCGGCGAGCCGTCCGTCCGTATTCTCGCGCGTTCCAAGCGTTATGCGGGGCCATATTACGCCGACCTGTTTGGCATCGCCGAGGACGACCTGCTCTATTCCGTTCGACGCCTGAACTGCATAAACGGTAGCCCCGTATCGATTGAGACGGCGCTGATTCCCTGCCTGCTGTTCCCAACCATCGAAGATATTGACGTGTCGGTCTTCAGTTTGTACGAGACCTATGAGATGCTGGGCCGAAAGCCAGTCATGGCACAGGAAAAGCTCGATATCGAAGCGCTGGGCGCACGAGATGCCGGCCTCCTTGGACTGGGACAGGGCGATCTTGTTTTGCTTTTGGAATGCGTGAGCTATGACGCGAGCGGTCAGGCTATCGAGTATGTAAAGTCCTTCAATCGTGGCGATACGGGCGGCTACACCTATACGTACTAGCTGGTATTTTGTGAATAACGGCTGGGAAACTAACCAGTTTTGATCGTTGGGTCAGCTGTATATACAACCTTACAGGGCTCAAAATCGACCGTTCGCCGATGGGGATAAATTAATCGACAAAGAGATATCAAAAAGCCGTAACCTGTAACTGTGATTGGTATCAAATACTAATGATTTGTTACGAGGTGAGACGATGAAGATGCTCGATTACGTTCAGCTTGCCCATGTGCGTATGGGGGAGAACCTCGAGCGTTCGTCTGAGCTGGTAGCGCAGCTCGTTGATATTTTCCAGTCCGGTTCTTTTGACGCGCTGCGCATCGTTGCTTCGGGTTCGTCGCGCCATGCCGCCGATTGCGCCCGCGATTACCTGCAAGATGCCCTGCAAATGCAGGTGTCCGTTGTGACGCCCGAGGCCTTCGTCGATTTTGAACACACCTATCCGCAGCATGTGCTCAACATTGCCGTTTCGCAGAGTGGCTATTCGACCAATACGATTGCGGCGCTCGATTACATGCGCGCACACGATATGGCTGCAGTTGCGCTCACGGCAAACGTCGAGGCACCCATCAAGGAACACGCTGACATCGTTCTTGACTACGGTGTGGGCGTCGAGTCGGTGGACTTTGTGACTCTGGGCGTCGAGGTGCTCGTTGAGTACCTGGTGCTCTTTGGTATTTACGGCGGTCAGGCGCGCGGAACGATTGACGCCAAGGGCGTTGCCCAGCGTCTTGACGACCTGCGTGAGGCTATCCAGGCCAATGCCGTGATGTGCAAGACCGCCGAGGCATATGTCCAAGACCACATGCTCGAGCTTTCTGAGCACACGCCCGCCATGGTCGTCGGCAACGGCCCCAACTATGGCGTTGCCGAAGAGGCGGCCCTCAAGCTGAGCGAGACCATCAAGATTCCTGCCATGCATCACGAAGGCGAGGAGTTCGTCCACGGTCCCGAGATGCAGATCGTTCCGGGCTATCTGGTGTTTATCGTCGACGATCCGCAGGGGTCGGAGCGTCTTGCGAATATCGCTGATGCGCTATCGAACGTTACGACAAAAACGGTGCTGCTCACGGCCCATCCCAAGGGTAGGGCTCACGAGGTTGCGGTGCCTCAGGTGGCTCCGCTGCTCAGCGCAATTCCCAATCTTGTGTTCTTCCAGACGATTGCGGCCATGATAGCCGAGCGTCTGAAGTCATGGGACGTGCACCCGTATCTTGATGCCGTCTCCAAGCAAATGGAGGTCAAGGCAGAGGGCTACGAAGAGTCAGTCAATGCGCTTAAGGCCAAAGCGGCCGAGTGTTACGGAATGTAAGCGGGTTTTGATGCCCGTTGGCATGGGGGATGTGGAAACAACCCCAGAAAGGAGAGACAAATGAAGGAAACCGAGAAGATCGAGATCATGCATTTCGACCAGGAGGGCTATCTCGAGGACGGCAAGGCGCTCTACGAGACCGGCAAGAAGATGACCGCGCTCGCCGACAAGGTCGCCGACGAGGGCTACGACGCCGTGTTCCTGATGCTGTCTCTTATACACATTGACGCTGCCGACGAACTCTAGGGTG
>UQHZ01000021.1 GCA_900541055.1 uncultured Collinsella sp. | reverse complement strand
TCGTCGGCAGCGTCAGATGTGTATAAGAGACAGCCCGTGGGTTATACCCTAAGAGCAAACCACCCTTTTTAAGGGTGGTTCTGATTAGTGGGGGCCGACGGCAGATTCGGACCGTCGACGCTCGCGTCACCAATCGCGTCATTCGAATCGGCGCTGGGAATTCAGTGCTTTTCCTCATGCAAGTATCTTCCATCTTGCGTCGCCGTCAGCCGTGAGCGGTCGATTTTTACCGATAAACGGCAAATTAATTCAGAAAAAATCAGGTAATTTCAAGAATGGTCAAACTTGATTAACAGCAAAACCACAAGGTAGATGGCTTTATACGGTGAAAAACTCTGACACAATGAGAAAAAGAGTGAAAAATACTGATTGAAAATGAACTTATGTGGCAGTAATCTACATGTCACAGGGTAAGCCCCGGCGCGCAGGCGGCGGCCCTTATCGAATTACGGATATAGATCAGGTGCTCGAACGGGCAGAAACGATCAAGGACGAAGGTAAAGGACGTAGAAGCATGAAGCTTGCAACTCGTATCAACTCCTATTTTCGCGATGGCGACAAGAATCTTGATCGCGTGTTCGCGGAGTTCCAGAGCGTGGGCCTCACGCACGTCGACCTCAACTACCCCGAGCACTGCACAGGTGTCACGGCTGAGGACATGGCCGCCAAGCTCGCAGCTCACGACCTGCAGCTGAACGGCTGCGCGCTGCGCTTCCGCAACGCCTTCCTCAACGGTGACCTGGGCAATGCCGATGATGCCCTTGCCGCGGAAGCCCTTGAGCTCTGCTACGAGGCGTGCGACTACTGCCGCACTGCCGGTGGCAACACGGTGACCATCTGGCTCGGCCACGACGGCTTTGACTACAGCTTCCAGATCGCCTACGCTCGCGTCTTCGACCAGCTCGTAGCCGCATTCCAGAAGGTTTGCGACTACGCGCCCGACCTCAAGATCTCGATTGAGTACAAACCCTACGAGGAGCGCGCGTACGCGTTCATCGACTCCATGGGTATGACCGGCATGATTCTCAACGCTGCAGACCGCCCGAACCTGGGCGTCACGCTGGATTACTGCCACATGCTCATGAAGCACGAGAACCCTGCCATGGCCGCCGACCTGTTCGGCCGCGAGGGCAAGCTCTACGGCATTCACCTAAACGACGGCAACGGTCGCTTCGACGATGGCCTTATGATTGGTACGTCCACGCCGGTGAAGACCCTCGAGTTCCTCTACTACGTGAAGAAGCACGGTTACGACAGCGCAATCTACTTCGACACGTTCCCGGTCATCGAGCCCGCTGCCGGCGAGGCTGCACAGAACGACCAGATGATCCATCTGCTCAACGACGCCATCGAGGCCGTAAGCATGGAGAAGATCCAATCCGTTATCGATGCAAACGACGCGATTAAGGCAGCCGAGCTTGTCCGCGAGCTCTTCTGCGCAATGGGGAGGTAACCAATGAAACGCGACTGGAACGCGATGGCTCAGGGGATTCTGGACGCCGTCGGTGGTCCCGAGAACATCTCGGGCATGACGCACTGCGCGACGCGCCTGCGCCTCAATCTCAAAGACGACGCGGCTTGCGACGACGCTGCGGTCAAGGAAGTCGAAGGCGTTGTGAACACGCTGAACAAGGCCGGTCAGTACCAGGTTCTCATCGGCACTGAGGTCCCGAAGCTGTACGAGAAGTTTGAGCCGCTGGTCAAGGGTTCGGGCGTGGAAATCTCCGCTGCTACCAAGGACGAGGGCGAGAGCATCGTCAGCCAAGTCTTCTCCGCGATCTCCGGCATCTTTGCCCCGCTGCTGCCCGCCATGGCCGGCTCCGGTATCCTGCGCGGCTTCGTTATCCTGGCCGCCCAGCTCGGCATCATCGCTGAGGGCACGGGTACCTACACCATCCTGTACACCCTGGCCATGAGCGTGTTCTACTTCCTGCCCGTGCTGCTCGGCTTCTCCGCCGGCAAGCGCTTCGGCGCGAGCCCGTACCTGTCGGCGCTGCTCGGCGCGTGCCTGCTCTACCCGGACTTCATCGCCCTCATGGGCGACGCGGGCAACGGCGCCATGACGGACTTCTTCGGCATCCCCGTGGTTCTCATGAACTACAACTCCACGGTTATCCCTGCCATCTTGTCTGTCTGGGTCTACTCGTACCTGTACAAGTGGCTCGATGAGCACGTTTCCGAGATGCTCAAGCTCGTCGTGCTGCCCGCCATCTCCCTGATCGTTATGGTTCCGCTCACCATGCTCGTCATCGGTCCCCTGGGCGTCTACGCTGGTGAGGCCATCGCCTTCGTGGTCAACTGGCTGATCGAGCGCAGCTCCGTGTTCGCCGGCGTGCTGGTTGGCGGCGGCTGGTCCGTGCTGGTGTCCATGGGCATCCACTGGGCCGTGAACCCCATCATGATCAACAACATCGCTCAGAACGGCTTCGACTACATCTGCCCCTTCACCTTCGCCTGCAACTTCGCCGTTATCGGCTGCGCCTTCGGCGTGTTCCTCAAGGCCCGCGACCAGAAGCTCAAGAGCTTCGCGATGACCGGTGTCGTATCGATCGCCCTGTCCGCCATCATCGAGCCCACGCTGTTCGGTATGCTCGTGAAGAACAAGAAGGTCTGGCTTGCGCAGATCATCGGCGGTGCCGTCGGTGGCGCGTTCCTCGGTATCATGAAGGTCGTCACCACTGCGTTCACCTTCGGTTCCGTCACTACGTTCCCGGCTTTCGTGAGTTCCGACCCCATGAACTTCGCTTGGGCTATGGTCGGCATGCTCATTTCCGCCGTCGTGGCCGGTGTTCTTGCCTTCGCCTTCACCGGCAAGGAGGATCAGCTCGCCTAAGAGCCCCGGATGCGCCGCCTCTCCTAGGGTCGTTCTCTTCGCTTGAAGAGCGTCGCGCTTACGCGAGGTGTGTCAACCTCGTTCAAATTGTGAACGAGAGGGTAGGTCAATCGATTAAGCGGTCGTCATCGCAACAGGTGGCGGCCGCTATTCTGCTTGTGCGTTACACTTTTCGAAAAGAAGTGAACGAGCGTGAAGCAGAGTGGTTTGGAGAGGTTCCCAATATGATTCCGTATGAGCGCCAGGAGCGAATTGTAGAGTGCCTGCAGAAGTCGGGCCTCGCGAGGATTTCCGAGCTGCAGGAGGAGCTGCCGGGCGTCTCTATTTCGACGCTACGTCGCGACCTCAAGGAGCTGGAGGCGCTTGGCAAGGTTGAGCATCTTTCGGGCGGCGCGGTGAGGCTCCTCTCGGCTGTCCACGAGGTGAGTATCTCGACGCGTTCGGGCCTACACGGGAGTGAGAAGGAACAGATTGCCCAAGTCGCCTTGCGTTTTGTTGAGGACGGGGACACGCTCTACTTGGACTCGGGTTCCACCTGCACGGCGCTGCTGCGTCTGCTGCTCGACCGCGACGTGACAATTTACACGACGGATGCCTCGGCGTGCCTGATTAAGAGCGAGACGCGCGCCCAGCTCATCGTGGTGGGTGGCGAGTTCAACTATGTGAACTCCTCGTTCTGCGGTTCTATGACCGAATCGATCCTGCGCGATCTGTACTTCGATAAGGCGTTTATCGGGACCAACGCGATTGACGAGGACCGCGGCGTCATGACGCCCTCCTACGTTGAGGCGGCGAAGAAGCGCATCGTGCGCGAGAATTCGAATAAGGCGTACGTGCTGTGCGACAGCTCGAAGTTCCATCAGTTCTCGAATGTTCGCGCGTTTGGGTTCGATGGTGTGTCGATTATCGCGGAGTCCTATGACGAGAAGATCGCCCAGTGCGCGCGCCTGATCACGCCTGGAGCGTAGGGGGTCCGGGCTCAGGTCTGCGGATTGCGGCCCCTGGCTGCTGCTGTCCGCGTAGCGGGATTTCTTCCTAGGGAATACGACAGCGTTTCGTGGTGCGGGCTCCTGCATGATACCAGCTAGATAGGCAAATATGGCAACGTTGTGAATCTGGAAAAGCCTGCAGGTTAACAACGTGGTTAAACGATTAATCAGCCAGACTGTAGATAAAGGTTAAACGATTAATTACCACCGAGTAGATAATCACCGAGCAGATAAGGAGTTCACTATGCTGCTCTGCCCCAGTCTCATGTGCGCCGACTACGGCAATCTGCGTGCGACCGTCGAGGATCTCGACGCCGCCGGCATCGACATCTTCCATTGCGACGTGATGGACGGCAGTTTCGTTCCCAATTTCGCCATGGGTCTCGAAGACATCAAGGCCGTGCGAGCTGCCACCAACAAGCTCGTCGACGTGCACCTTATGGTCGAGAACCCCGCCAGCAAGGTGGAGCTTTTTGCCGCCGCGGGCGCGGACATCATCTACATCCACCCGGAGTCCGAGCGCTACGTGGTCAAGACCCTCGCCGCGATCAAGTCTCTTGGCAAGAGCGCCGGTATTGCCGTGAACCCCGACACCTCGATTTCCGAGGTTGAGGAGATGTTGAACCTCTGCGATTACGTGATGGTCATGACGGTGAATCCGGGTTTTGCCGGTCAGAGCTTTATCGAGTTCACGAACGACAAGGTGCGTCGCCTTGCCGCGCTGAAGGAGCGCTTTGGCTTCAAGCTCATGATCGACGGCGCCTGCTCGCCCGAGCGCGTGCGCGACCTGTCCGCCATTGGCGCGGACGGATTTATCCTGGGCACCAGTGCGCTGTTTGGCAAGGACGCTGGTTACGAGGAGTGTCTGCGCCGTTTGCGCGCCGGCGAGGTGTATTAGAAGCGGAACGGCGAATTAGGACGGATTGAGCGCGCGGCATGCGCGAATGGTTCTTATGGAAAGGGGTCTCTTTTGAAGATCGGTATTGGAAACGACCACGTCGCAGTCGAGTACAAGGAAGCCATCACGGCGTATATCCAGGAGAAGTACGGCTATGAGGTCGTGAACTTCGGCACGGACAGCACCGAGCGCTTTGACTATCCCATCGCGGGTGAGGCCGTGGCGAACGCGGTCGTGGCCGGGGAAGTCGATCGCGGTATCGTGATCTGCGGCACGGGAGTGGGCATTTCGCTTGCCGCGAACAAGGTGCGCGGTATCCGTTGCTGCACCTGCTCTGAGCCGTATTCCGCTCGCCTGTCGCGCGAGCACAACAACACCAACATGCTCGCATTTGGTGCTCGTGTGGTAGGCATCGAGCTGGCCAAAATGATTGTCGACGCCTGGCTCACCGGCGAGTTCGAGGGCGGCCGTCACCAGCGACGCATCGATATGATTCGCCAGATCGAGGCTCGTCAGCTCGTACGTGCGGAGGAAGCACGCGGCTGGTAGCGGAAAAGCCCGTCACCCGTGTGGTGGCGGGCTTTTTGCATGTCGCGCGTGGGATAGAGCACATGCGAGAGAAAAACGCGGCTATTCGCTGCCCGCTGTCTAGCTGCTCGCGCGTTGCACGAGCTTAACGGGGACAAGCGTCTCCATCTCGGGCTCTTCGCCGCGCAGCAGGGCGAGCAGGGCCTGACATCCCTCGTGCGCGAGGCGCTCGGGGAAGCGGCGGATGGTGCTGATTTGCGGCGTCGGAAGCTGCGCGTAAACGGAATCGTCGAAGCCGATGAGACGGACGTCTTCGGGTACGCGCTTGCCGGCGGCAACGAGCGCACGCAGCGCGCCCACGGCTGCGTGGTCGCTATGGGCGAAGACGCCGTCGACGGGGTAGCCCGTGGAGAGGAAGTCGGTCACGAGCTCTTCCGACTCGATGATGCTCGGCTGCTTACCCGAGACAAACAGCTGGTAGTCGCGGCGTAGCGGCATTCCGTGCGCGGCGAGCGCCCGCTCGTAGCCCATCTGGCGCTCGTTGCCGGGGTAGTTGGCGGTAAAACTCGAGATGCTCAGGATGTCCTTGCAGCCGCGCTCGATGAGGTGCTCGGTCGCCATGTAGCCACCGCCGATGTTGTCGGAGCCCACGTGTGGGAAACCGAGGTCGTTTTCGGGCGCACGGTCGATGCAGACCACGGGGATTCCGTGGGGGACGAACTCGCCGTCGAGCCTGCGCAGGCCGGAGATACAGATGATACCGTCGGCCTGCTTGCTTGCCAGCGTGCGGAAGTAGTCACGCTCGCGGGCGGGGTCATTGGCGCTGTTGCAAACAAAGACCGAGTAGTCCTCGGTTGCCAGCTCGCGCTCCACATGCAGGGCGATCTTGGAAAAGAAGTCGTTGGAGATGTCCGGCACGATCATACCGATGGTCCGGGACTGGGCCATACGGAGGCTCTTCGCCGCCATGTTCGTGACGTAGCCGTATTCCTTTAGGGCGGCTTCCACGCGTTTGCGGGTGTCTTCGGAAAAACGGCCGCTGCCGTTGATGACGTGGGAGACCGTGGCGACGGATACGCCGGCCGCGACGGCAATCTGGCGCATGGATGGGCGCTTGCCTGGTGTGGGCATGGGGCCTCCTGCTGCTTTCGGGTGGTTAACAGATTAACCGAGATTGTAGCGCATGCGCGATGCCGTAATGGGTCGCTTCGAAGTCGTTTTGTCGCGCTCGGTCTGCACCTTGGATAAGAAGGAGTTCGTCGAGCACTCCGATCCGGAGCGCACGCGCGCCAACATCCCGCTGTTCCAGCAGGGCATCATGATACAGCAGCTCAACTCCGAGAAGCTCGTGGTCGAGACCATGGTGAAGTTCTGCGGCTAGTAATTACTGCATTACATATTCTGTTGTCACCTGGGAGGCTTGTTTTTGCGGGCCTCTTTGTGTTGCTATGGAGCCCTGGCCTGTCGATAAACAAAGCGCCCGCTTGCCGGGGAGCAAGCGGGCGCTTCTGAGCGAATATGTTTGCGGCCATAGCCGCTGCAGGTGATGGGTTGTCGACTAGTTAGTCGTCGTGCCGGAATCGTCACCCGTGCCCGAGCCAGAGCCCGAACCCGAGCCAGAAAGTGCGACCGTCAGCGTAATCGTGCTGTCGGTGGACTGCTTGCCGGTGGGGGAGACGCCCGTAACGGTGGCATCCTCGTTACCGCTTACGGGATTGCCGTTCTGGTCACAGAAGCCGATGTTATAGAAACCGGCGTTGTTGAGCGCGGTGACGGCGGCGGAGATGCTCTTGCCGTACAGGTTGCCCGGAACACTGGCCTTGCCGGACTTCTTGGCAATGACGACGGTAATCGTGGCGCCGGGCTTCTGCTTGCCACTGGGGTTCCAGCTGATCACGGTGCCCTCGGTAACCGAGTCGTTCTCCTGGTAGCTAACGTCGACGCCAAAGCCTGCCATATCGAGGGCGTTGCGCGCCTGGGCCTCGGTCATGTCGGTCAGATCGGGGACGGACGTGGTATCCGGGCCGCTCGAGACCTTGTACGAGATGGTCGTGCCCTTCGCGACTTCCTTACCGGCTTCGGTGCCCTGCTCAAAGACCTGGCCCTCATCGGCCTCGTTGGCCTCCTCGGAGGCGTTGCCCTTCAGGCCAACGCTTGCCAGCGCGGCCTCGGCCTGGTCCTTGGTCAGGCCGACAAGCCGGGGAACCTCAACCTTCTCGGAGGGCTTGGGGCCCTTGGAGATTACCAGGTTCACCTTGGTGCCCTTGGCCTTCTTGGTGTTGCCGTTGGGCGTCTGCTCGGCGACCTTGCCCTCGTCGACATCGTCGTTGTAGCTTTGGTCGATGGTGCCGACCTCGAGGCCGGCTTCCTTGATCAGCTCGACGGCAGTCTGCTGGTCCTTGCCCAGCACATCGGGCACGGTGACCTGCTCGCCGCCAAAGAGTCCTGTGGCAAAGGCCACCACGATGCCGATGACGGCAACGGCTGCCACCACGGCGGCGATGATCTTGTTCTTGTTGGATTTGGGCTTTTCGACCTCGTAGGAGCCGGTAGAGCCCGAAACCGAGCTACGGGCGGTATTCTGGCCGCTCACGCCCGAGACGGGACGCACCATGGCGCGCGTCTGATCGGAAAGCTCGCGAGTCTTGGTGGCGCCCAGCTCACCGGGGGCACCGATGATGCGCGTGGGCTCCGAGACGTTGACGGCACGGCCCGACAGGTAGCTGTTGAGCACCTGACGCAGCTCGTCGGCGGTCTGGAAGCGGTTTGCCGGGTCTTTCTCCATGCACTTGAGGATGATGCGCTCAAGGTCGGCGTCGACACCGGAGTTGATCTGGCTCGGCGGAATAGGCAGCTCGTTGACCTGCTTGAGTGCGACCGAGATGGCGTCGTCACCGTCAAAGGGAACGCGGCCGGTGGCGCACTCGTACATCACGACGCCCAGCGAGTAGATATCCGAGGTGGGGCCGAGGTCCTGACCGCGGGTCTGCTCGGGGCTGACGTAGTGGGCGGTTCCCAGCACGTTGTTGTCTTGTGTGAGGTGGCTGTTCTTGGCACGCGCGATGCCAAAGTCCATCACCTTGATGTTGCCGTCGGGCAGCACCATGATGTTCTGCGGCTTAATGTCGCGGTGGATGATCTCGTGCTTGTGGGCGACCGAAAGCGCAGAGCTGATCTGCGAGCCGATCTGGGCGACCTTCTTGGGGTCGAGGGCGCCGTGGCTCTTGATGCCGCTCTTAAGGTCGGTGCCGCGCAGGTACTCCATGACGATGTAATAGGTGTCGCCGTCCTTGCCCCAATCGTAGACGCCCACGATATAGGGGGAGGAGAGACCGGCTGCTGCCTGGGCCTCCTGCTTAAAGCGTGCGGCGAAGGTTGCGTCGCCAGCATACTGCGGCAGCATGATCTTGACGGCAACCGTGCGGTCGAGGACCTGGTCCTGTGCACGGTAGACGGTCGCCATGCCGCCTGTTCCCACCTTATCCTTGAGGAGGTATCTTCCCCCGAGGACCCTCTGTTCCATTCCTGCTCCTAACATAACTATTCGCTCAACGATGTGTGTAGTACCTACGATGTGGCCGCTGGGGCCGTGTGGCGTGTTGCCGCTAACTCTTCGGTCGCGGCGCGCCTCGGGTGTCCGATTCGATCATGGGCATCACGCTCCCTGTGCGGCAAGCGCCGCGGTCAGGACGATACCGGCAATCTTGGCGGCCTTGACGTCATGCTTGTCGAAATCCTCCAAGGCCACCGAGATGGCGACCGTGGGTGAATCGTAAGGTGCAAAGCCAACGAACATCGAGTTGACGTTGGTGCCGCCGGTCTCGGCCGAGCCGGTCTTGCCGGCGACCTTGACGCCGGGGATCTGGGCATCGGTGCCGGTGCCGGACTGGACGACGGCAAGCATGGCCTGCTTGACCTGGTCGGCCGTGGCGGAGCTGACGGCCTGACCCAGTGAGCGGGACTGCGTGGTCTTGACCACGGTTCCGTCCGGGGCGAGTACCTGGGCTACAAAGTACGGGTCCATGACCACGCCGCTGTTAGCGATGGCGGCGGCAATCACGGCGTTTTGCATGACGGTGGTCTGCGGGCCGGGCGTGTGGTCCATGCCGACAGGCTGGCCGGCACCGGCCCAGGCGGTCTCCCACTCGGTCATGAGTGACGGGTCGGCCATGATGGAGGCCGCGGAGGTCAGGTCCTGGCCGAGCTTTTGGCCGTAGCCAAAGGCGTTGGCAAACTGCACGAGCGTGTTTGCGCCAACTTCGTTTGCCACCTGGCCAAAGACGACGTTGGAGGACACGGCAAAGGCCTGCTGCAGGCTGATGGTGCCGTAGCTCTCGTTGGCATAGTTGGTGACCGGTGCGTTGCCGATGTCCATGGAGCCGGGCGCCTGGTAGGTGCTGGTAAGGCTGGCGGTGCCGGTCTCGAGTGCCGCGGAAAGCGTAACGACCTTAAACGTTGAGCCCGGCGTGTACAGCGCGTCCATGGCGCGATTGTACATGGAGCCGTCCTCGCCGCCGCCCGTCTGCAGCAGGGCATCGATGTTGGTGTTGTCGTAGGTGGGCGAGCTGGCACATGCGAGCACCGCGCCGGTACGCGGGTCGATGACCACTACAGCGCCCTTAAAGCCCTTGAGCGCCTGCTCAGCAGCCGTCTGGATGCGCGAGTCGATGGTGAGCTTGGCGGTGTTGCCCGGCTGGGTCTGGCCCGCGAGCGACGCGATGGCGTTGTTCCAGCTGGAGTAGTCCTTAGAACCGGTGAGTGTGTCGTTCATGACGCTCTCGATGGCGGTGGTGCCATACTGCTGGCTCACGTAGCCAACCACGTGCGCTGCCAGGTTACCGTTGGGGTAGGAGCGTACGTAGGTGCCGTCCTCCTGCTGCAGCGACTCGGCCAGCGTCACGCCGTCGGACGTGATGATGGAGCCGCGCTGGATGTACTTGGAGCGGGCGATGGTGTGGTTGTTGGTCGGCATGTCCTGATAGTCCTTGGCCTTAATGACCTGGACATAGGTGAGGTTGCCGATAAGGATGGCGAACAGCGCCGTAAAGGCGAGCACCGCACGGGTTAGACGGTTGGCGAGCGCAACGCGGCCGAGCACACCGGATTCAGGCGTGTCGAGCAGGCGACGGCGCATGCGCGAGCCGACGGAATGGCTGCCGCTGCCGTAGGAAGACGAAGTGGCAAAGCGCGTGCCCGTCGGGGCGGCGGCAGATGCGACCTGATCATCGGTGATGGCGGCCATGGTGCCGGTGCCGGTAAGCTCGGCCTCGCGTCCGGTCGCCTCGTCACCGGCGCGCAGCAGGAGCGCGACGATGATAAAGCTCGCCAGCAGCGAGGAGCCGCCCTGGCTCATAAAGGGTAGGGTGACGCCGGTCAGCGGGATCAGGCGGGTTACGCCGCCAACGATCAAGAAGGCCTGGAAGCTGATGGCTGCCGTAAGACCGGTGGCGCTAAAGGCGGCAAGGTCGGACTTTGCGCGGGCAGCTGTGGTCAGGCCACGCACGGCAAAGAGCATAAACAGGATGAGCACGGCGCCGCCGCCCAAAAGGCCCATCTCCTCGCCGATAGCCGAGAAGATAAAGTCGGACTCGACGACAGGGATGTTGTTGGCCATGCCGTTGCCGATGCCAACACCGACCAGACCGCCATCGGCAAGCGAGAAGAGCGACTGGACGATCTGGTAGCCCTGGCCCTGGGCGTCCTTAAACGGATCGACCCAAACCTGGAAACGCACCTGAACGTGCGATAGGAACTTGTAGGCGCCCACGGCTCCGACAGCTAAGAGCGCAAGGCCGATAACGACATACGAAAAGCGCCCCGTGGCAACGTAGAGCATCAGCAAGAAGATGGTGTAGAACAGCACGGCCGAACCCAGGTCGCGTTCGAAGACGACGACGAGCAGGCACACACCCCACACGGCAAACAGCGGCAGCAGCAGTCGCAGGCGAGGGATCTTAAAGCCCAGGATCTTGCGGTTGGAGATGGAGAGTAGCTCGCGGTTCTCGGCCAGGTACCCGGCCAGGAACAGCACGATAAAGACCTTGGCGAACTCGCCAGGCTGGATGGTAAAGCCCGCGATGCGAATCCACAGCTTGGAGCCCGAGATCGTGGTGCCGATAAAGATAGGCAGCATCAGCAGAATGATGCCGATGATGCCAAAGGTGTACTTGTAGCGCATGACCACGTCGAGGTTTTTGACTAGTGCAAGCGTTCCCACCATGAGCGCCACCGAGACAAACAGGATGATGAGCTGTGAGATGGCGAGAGCGGGGGCGAGACGCGTCACGAACGTGATGCCGATGCCCGAAAGTATAAATACGATGGGCAGGATGGCGGGGTCGGCACCGGGCGCCAAGATGCGCACGGCAATGTGGGCCGCGGCAAAGGCGGCAAAGAGGCCGATCGGTACGGCGAGCGTCTCAAAGGAGATGGCAGCGCCCGCGGTGAGGACGTACATCGCATACAGCAGGATGACGGGGAACGCCGAGGCGATGAGCAAGAGCAGCTCGGTGTTGCGGCGACTCATAAGCGGCACTCCCTTTCTAATTCTTATCGGAGGCTTCGGCCTCGGCGGACTGTTCGGCGGTTTTCTCGGAATCTGATTCGGAGGTCGATCCCTGATTGGTGTTGTCGCGAATCGTTTGCGCGTCGATCACCTGGCGGGTCTGCTCCTCGTCGATCTGGTGGCGGTACTTGGATATCGTGTCCTGCGCATCGTCGACACTTGTTTGCGGAATGCCCGCCTTGAGGCGGTTTTGCGTGTCTTCGGGCAGGTCGGACAGCTTGATGCTGGTTTCGCTTTCGAGCCAGTGGAGCTTGAGTCCGAGTGGCTTGCCGGGCAGGCCGCGCCAGACGGCGACATTGCCCTGGTAGGTACCCAGGTAGTACGAGCCGGTGACACCCGTGTAGGCCCAGATGCCAGCTGCCAGCACAAAGACGAGGGCCAGGATGGCGGCGATGGTAATGTTGCGGCGACGCACGCGTTGCGCCTCGCGCATGACGCCATCGTCAACCAGGTCAACGACTACTACGGTCACGTTGTCGTGGCCGCCGGCGGCAAGCGCCGCGTCCACTAGGTTATCGACGCAGATTTGCGCGGTTGAGGACTGCGTGGCGATGTTCTCGATATCGCTATCGGGAATCATGCTCGAAAGGCCGTCGGAGCACAGGATCAGGCGGTCGCCTTCCTCGATATGCAGGGTGAAGTGGTCGGCATACATGGCGGGGTCCGAGCCCAGCGCACGGGTGATGACCGAACGGTTGGGGTGGACGCGAGCCTCGTCTGCCGTAATCTCGCCGGCGTCCACGAGTTCTTCCACATAGGAGTGGTCGCGGGTCACGCGGATGAGCGTGCCCTCGTGGAGCAGGTAGGCGCGAGAATCACCCACGTGGGCGATGGCGAGCGTGTCGTTTTCGATATAGGCGCAGGTGGCTGTGCAGCCCATGCCGGGCTTACCCAGGCCGTTCATGGCCGCCTCGATTACGGCGGCGTTGGCTGCCTCGACGGCTGCGGCCAGGCGTGCTGCGTCGGCGGACTGCGGGGCCGTCTTGGCAATAGTCTCGACGGCGATGGAAGAGGCTACCTCGCCGGCGGCGTGACCGCCCATGCCGTCGCATACGCAAAAGAGCGGCGACTGCACCAGGTAGGAATCCTCATTGTGCGGGCGCACACAGCCAACGTCGGAGCGGGCGCCCCACATGAGTTGCGTGGTGGTGCCGGCATCATAGGTCGAGTCGGTCTCGATGCGCTCCTCGGTCAGGGGCTCAAAGCTCATGGTCGAGCCGGGGTCTTTGAGCTTGGCCTCAACGGCGGCAACGTCGATCTCGGCTGTGTCACCGGGAGAGACGGTGTCGGTCTCGGCGTTTGATTCGGAATTGTCGGTGTCCGGGGAGTCGGGCTCCTCGGACACGCGGGCGGTCGACTCGTCGTCTTGCGGGCTGACGTCTATAGGCTCGGGCGCCGGCGTAGACGCGGGCGCAACCTCGGATGCCGGGGCTATGGGAAACGCCGGCGCGGCGGGCTCGGGTGCCGCAAACACCGCAGCGCTCTCGTTGATTGCCGCGGCGACGGGCTCTGCAAAGTGAGCCGGCGCTGGGGTTGTTTCGGGCGCTGTGGGCTGTTCCGCAGCATGTGCGCCGATGGGCGCCGCTACGGCATCCTCTTCGTCCTCGTTATCGGCGAGATCCGAAATATCATGCGTTACATGCGAAAGAGGCAGGGAGAACACGGTGTCCTCGGGCTCCACGGGTGCGGAGCCCGCCGGAGCGGCGTGGGCCGGCGCAGCTGTGGCGGCGGCCGGTGCCTCGGTCATAGTTGCGGACTTGTTCTCCTCGTCGATCATCGACGGTTCACCTTCATGACCACGTCGCCAATCTGGACTTCGTCGCCCTCACGCAGCGTCGCGGGCTCCACGAGCTGGCGGCCGTTGACGAGCGTGCCGTTAAGCGAGTTGAGGTCCTCGATGATGAGCGCCGGGCCCTGCAGCGAAAAGCGCGCATGCGAGGCCGAGACGAACGGTTCGTTGATGCAGATGTCCGAAGATGGCGAGCGACCGACGATGACGGGGCCGAGCATGTCTACGTGGATGCCGCGGATACCGCGCGGACCCTTGTCCACATCAATCGTCCAGATAGCCGAGTCGCGGCGCTGCCCGCGCACAAGTCCCACGCCGGTCTTCATGACGGCGAACAGGAAGATATAGAGCAGGGCGACCAAGACGATGCGGCCTGCAAAAAGGACGATATCGATGTTCATAAGCGACTATCCCCTAAATTCAAAGGTACTCAGGCCAAACGTCAGCAGATCGCCGTTGCGCAGTGGGCAGCGCGTAATGCGGCGGTTGTTGACGAGCGTGCCGTTGGTGGAATTGAGGTCCTCGATCGACCAATCCGAGCCCGTAAAGGTGAGCTGGGCGTGGCGGCGCGACACGTTGGGGTCGCGCAGGGCAATGTCGGAAACTGAGCGCTCGCGACCGATGGTCACCTGTGCGGAGGTGATGCTATGGCTCTCGCCGCTCACGACGTCGACGAGCTGGGCGAGCGGGCGCTGCGGGGCGCGAGTGCTCGCCATGTTGGAGGCGATGCCGGCTGCGGCGCCTAGGCCCACGGCGGCACCGGTCGCGGCGGCTCCGCCCATGCCGGCAAGCGCGTCGCGCGAGACGGTCTGCGGCACCGGGATGGGTGCTGCGGCGGGGTCGGGGACGCTAGGCGCGAAGGGGTCTGCCACGGCAAGCGGGTCGGGAGCGGCGGCGCGAGGCGTCGGCTGTTGCTGGGGCATGGCGGCGGGGCGCTGCTGCTGCGGGGCAGCAAACTGCTGCTGGCCGGCGCGCGGGGCGCTGGCGGCACGGCTTGCCGCGGAGTTGTTCTGGCCCAGGCCGTTTTGATAGGCGCGCTCTTCTTCGTACAGGCGGCCGAGCGTGGGGGCATCGACGTTCTCGGCAAAGACCGAGAACTTGCCGGCGCGCAGCTGCGGATCGATCATAAAGCGCACGAGGGGCTCGCCGACAAAGACATAGCGGCGCTTTTCGGCCTGCGCCTTCACAAACTCGCGGACCTCGCGCGAAAGCTCGGGGTAGAACGGGGCGAGCATGGGATCGTCGTCGGCGGCGATAAGGATGGTATAGAGTGCCGGCGCCGTGTTGACGCCGTTAATCACCAGAGTCTGATCCTCCATGTCGCGAGCGGCCTGCTTAGCAAGCTTCTTAAAGGAGAACGGGGCACGGGTGGCACCGAAGATGCCGGCCACGTGGTCCTCGAAGATGTTCAGGAAGTTCACGAAAGATCACTCTCCGTATAGGTTCTTTGGTATCCGAGCAAATATAGGCATATCCCAACGATTATAGAGGATAGGGTTCCCGCAACCGCCGCCTTGGCGACGACCGCGGCTGCAAGGCTGGCAATTTCCATATGGTGTGCAAGACAGGACGCCGCTGCGCAGCCGATGCCGGTGACAGCGATGGCGGCGATTGCGGCAAGGTTTGAGCCCTGATCGGCACGCTTGGCATGGGCATTGAGCAGCGCAGATGACGCCGCGGCAGTTGCCGCGACCAGCACAAAGGCAGCCCAAAGGAGCGGGTCTCCCAGCGCTGCGGCAACGTTACCGAGCCCCAGCACGCCTCCGGCTGAAAGCGCGACCGTGGCCAGACGGGCAAAAAGCGCGCCCATGCCCGTTGCCGCGGCGGCGCTTGCCGGGCCGAGCCAAAATGACGCGACGCCGGCGGCGACCCCAGCTGCCAGGAAGGTATTGCCGGTCAGACAGCCAAGCGCGAGTGCACAGGTGAGCGCGGCGCTCGCGGCAGCCTCGGTACGACCCCAGGCGATCCACCAACCGGACATGGCGGCGGCAAAGATCACCGCGACGGGCAGCATCGACAGGATGCCCTGTGCCTGCATGGTGGCGTTGGCCATGAGCACCAAAAAGCCCACAGCCGAGATGGCCGAGCCAATCTGGGGGGCCAGGCCAGCCGCCGCTCCGATCGCGATAGCCGCAATGACCAGGCCGGGAAGCGCCGCGACCCCGGCCGTTTGCATCAACAAAAAGCTAAAGGTGCCGCACGTTAGCGCCGAGATAGTGCGCATGGTGTAGTCGCGCGCATGGCTCCAGCGCGTGCCCGCCCAGCCGAGTGCGGGGTCGACCTCGATGGCGTCGTCCTCGTAGTGCGACGGCTCGATATCGTCGAGCTCCTGCTCGTCATCCGAAAGCTCGCCAACCATTTGCTCCAGGCTGCGACGGCCTTCGCGCACGCTGCCCAGACCGGCAAGGAGCTGGTCGCAAAATGCCTCGATGCTGTTGGGGCGGTCCTGCGGCATGGGGGAGAGCGCGCTCATGAGCGCGGCCTCGGCTCCCGGGGGGAAGTGTGGTATCAGCTCGCTGGGATAGGTGGCGCCGCCGATGATGCGGTCGAGCGAGTCGGCGGGCGTAGCCGCCATAAAGGGGGCGCTGCCGCACAGGCTCTCGTAGATCACACAGGCGAGGGCAAAGACATCGGCGCGCTCATCGACCGTGCCGGTCTCGATATCGAGCTGCTCGGGCGGCATGTAGCCGATGGTGCCGCCGCGCGAGCCGCCAAAGCCACCGGCGGACGACAGCCGCGCCATGCCAAAGTCGGTGAGCTTTACATTGCCCGAGTGGTCGATGAGCACGTTGGCGGGCTTAATGTCCAGGTGGAGTACGCCATTACTATGGGCGAAGGTGAGCGCCTGGCCCAGGGCATCGGCAATGGCCGCGGCCTCGTCAAAGGTAAGTGAGTGGCCGTCCACGCGATGCAAAAATTTGGCCAGCGACATGCCATCGACATATTCCATAACCAGGTAGGCATAGGCTGTGTCGTGCGTTAAGTCGATGACCTGCACGATATTGGGATGTTGAAGCATGGCGGCGGTGTGCGCCTCGCGCAGGACATCCATGATGTCGCTGGCGGGCATGCCGGCACCGTTGATAAGGGGGATACGCTTAATGGCGACGCGGCGGCGCAGGTGCGTGTCGCGGCAGATCTCGATGGAGCCAAAACCGCCGGTCGCAAGTGTCTCGAGCGGCTGGTACCGCTTGAGCAGCTCGCGAGAGCTGGTGCCCTCCAAAGGAACGTCCGGCGAGAACCGGGCGGTATGTTGCGAGAAAAGCGGCATGGCCAACCCTCGTGCGTTTAAAGTTCGTTTGCGAGCGGCGGGCGCGGAGCCGAGCCGTTCGCGGTGGCATAGATGCTGCTAGTGTAGCACGCTCGGGCGGATGGCGAGGATAACGGGATGCGAGGCTGCCTGTCTGGCTTGCCCTTAGCGCTTCTTCTTGTTCTTCTTCTGCTTGCGCTGCTTGCCCTTGGTCTCCTGGGGCTTGTCGCCCTGTTTGGCCTCGGCGGCGGCCTTCTCGGCCTTCATTTTCTTCTTCTTGGTCTCGATGCGGAGTTTTTTGTTGATACGGGCCTTGAGGAAGGAGCCAAACTGTTCGGCATCGCCACGGACGAAGGTGTCCTTGGGGATCGTCACGCCCTGGTCGGCGAACATGGCCACAAAGATGCGTTCGCCGTCGAGTACGTGGTCGAGCTTGTCAAACGGGAAGAACTGCGACTTGCCGCTCTTGCCCCAAACCATCAGGCCGTCCTCGTTGGCGGCGACGCGGCGATAGCGGCCACCCATGGACTCGTCGGCCTCGACGGCGTCGATAAAGTCGCGGGCTAGCGTGTGGTGCAGGTTCTTGCTCCACCAGGCCAAAAAGGCGCCGAACACGATCAGCACGACGCCGAACTTGATCCAGCTGCCGCCGGCCACCAACATGCCGATGCCGATGAGCGCGGCAATCGCGGCGGCGACGTACAGGGAGCCACGGCGCCTGGGCGAGGCGACCAGGCGCGCAAAGTCGGTGACCAGGTCGTTTTCGTACTGGTACTCGTTGAGGTACAGGATGCCGTCATCGGCCGCGGCCTGCTCCTCGAGCGCGACCTCGACCTGGTCGGCTGCTTCGGAGGGAACGAGGTTGCTCTCTGCGTCTGCCATGCTCTTTAGACTCCTATCGCGGCGGGCTCGCCGTACGGGTTATTATGAATGCAGTATGCCGTGCGACCGCATGGCCGTCGCGGCAACAAGTCTCAGTATACCCGGGGGAGCACCCATGGAATCGTTGTACCGAAAGTATCGCCCGCTCACCTTCGACTCCGTGGTGGGCCAGCAGCATATCGTCTCGACGCTCGAACACGCCATCACCGAGGGGCGCCTGTCCCACGCCTATCTGTTCTGTGGACCGCGCGGCACGGGCAAGACCACCATGGCGCGCATTCTGGCCAAGGCACTGCTGTGCCGTAATGCCGAGGCAGCGCGCGCCGAGGGTGCAAGCGGCTGCATGCCCGACGGTACTTGCGAGGAGTGCGAGCTCATTGCCGAGGGCAGCCATCCGGATGTCTACGAGCTCGATGCCGCAAGCCGCACGGGCGTGGACAATGTGCGCGAGGAGATCATCAACTCCGTCAACTTTGCCCCGGTGCGCGGCAAGTACAAGATCTATATCATCGACGAGGTCCACATGCTCACGACGGCGGCGTTCAACGCGCTGCTCAAGACGCTTGAGGAGCCGCCGGCGCACGTGATCTTTGTGCTGTGCACCACCGACCCGCAAAAGATTCTGGAGACCATCCTCTCGCGCTGCCAGCGCTTCGATTTCCACCGCATCGGCAACGAGGATATCGAGCATCGCCTGGCATACGTGTGCGAGCAGGAGGGCTTCGATTACGACGACGAGGCGCTGGCTATCGTGGCGCGCCATGCAAAGGGCGGCATGCGCGACGCGCTTTCCACGCTGGAGCAGCTGAGCGTCTTTGGTAACGGTTCTGTGCATGCGGACGACGCCCGCTCGCTTTTAGGCGAGGTTTCGGACCAGATTCTGGGCGAGTTTTCCCGCGCCATTGCCGATCGCGATGTTGCCGAGCTGTATGGGCTTATTCGCGCGCAGGTCGAGGAAGGTAACGATCTGCTGGAACTGACGCGCGACCTGGTGGCGCACGTGCGCGACGTGTATGTTGCCTGCGTTGCCGGTGCCCGTGCCGAGTTGTTTGAGGGCGGCTCCGAGCAGGCCGAGGCGCTTGCTGCCGAGGCCGCTGCCTTTGGCGAGCATCCTGCCGACCGCCTGGCCCGCGTGCTGACGGTGCTCGACGATGCCGCACTGGAGATGAGGGGCGCGAGCGACGTGCGCCTGGTGCTCGAGATTGCCTGCACGCGTCTGGCGCGTCCCGAGGCCGATTTAACGATTGAGGCATTGGCCGAGCGCGTGGCACGCCTGGAGGCCATGATTGCCAACGGCGCCGTGCCGGCGAGCGTGGCTGCTGCTCAGGCCGCCGCGCCTGCAGCATCCGTACCCGCTGCTGCCCAACAGCCGACGCTCATTTCGGGCGCTCGTGCTGCCGCTCCGGCGGCATCCGCTGCCCCCGCTGCTACGTCCGCGCGCCAGGGCGGTATGCCTTGGGACCGCGGCGCTGCTGTTCCGGCTGCCCAGCCTGCGACCAAGTCCGCGGCTCCTGCGCCGGCGCCCAGACCTGTAACGCCTGCACCTCAGCCCGTTGCGGCTCCGGCTTCCGCGCCTGCTGCATCGACCGTGTCGGTGTCCAAGCCCAACAACGCCGCCCAGGTTGCCGCCGCCGGTGCTGCCGAGACCCCCGCGGTTGAGGACGCCGGCGAGCTCCAGCGCAAATGGGCCGAGGTCGTCGAGCGCGTCAAGGCTCGTCAGGCCTCCTACGCAGGGCTTTTGCTCAACGCCCGCGCCACGGCCGACGACGGCTCCAAGCTCACGGTCTCGTTCCCCGCGGGTTCGACTTTTGCCATCAAGATGCTCGGTCGCGCCGATACGCAGTCGGTGGTCCTGCCGACGGTCTGCGCGGTCTTCGGTCGTCGTACCGTCGACTATGTCCTGGATGGGGGTGGCACGCCGGCTCCTCAACATGAGGAGCATTCTCCATCTGCACGGGCTGCGGTATCTGCGGACCCGCAACCCGTGTCCTCGGTGCCCCCTGCATCCTCGAGCGCCAGCGCGACGCAGCCAAAAGCGGCGCCGGTAGCGGCACCGACCCCGTCGGCGCCTGAACCCGCTGCGCCCAAACCGGCTGCTCCGATCCCCGCGCCCAAGTCCGCTGCCGCGCCTGCGCCCAAGTCATCCGACCTGGCCAAGGCCCCTTGGCTGCGCTCCGACAACCCTGCCGGTGCTCCTGCCACGGGCAAGCTCCCGACCGAGCCCGCGCCCCGAGCGCCCGAGCGCGCGTCCGTCCCCATGGCTCAGCCGCCTGCGCAGGCTGCGCCATGGGAATCCGAGCAGGTGCCCTACGACGATGCTATGGTCGGTGGTTTTGCTGCCGATGCCGGCGGGGACAATCTGCCCCCGTTCGACGTGCCGGGTGCGGCGTCCGCGACCAAGGCCGCTGCTGTGGCACCCGCAGCCTCTGCAAACGACGACGTCCCCGCCGCTCCCTGGGAATCCAATCCCGGTGCTGGCAGCCCCTTCGGCCATCAGGGCGCAGCCCCGAGCATCCCGCAGACCGAGGATGAGGCCAAGGCCCTCATCCGCAGCGTCTTCGGTCAGTCCACCATCTTCAAGCCGGTGGAGTAACCGTGCGGGCGGGTATGCTGCTCAAGAAGAGATCTCTTTGCCCGGGCGCATCTGTATTTCGGACATGTGCAACGTGGTGCCGCGTATGTCGCATTTGAGCAGACAGGTGCGTGACGGTCGGCCTAGGATGCTGAGGTCGATACGATACGTCGCATGGCTGTCCGTGTACTCGACTTGCTCGGCGTTAATGGTTGCTCCGATTGCCAAATAAACGCCTAGCTCGGCATCGACAATCTTGAAGTCCTTTATCTTGACCTTGAACTCTTGATAGAGGGACGGGCTGTTGTAGTAGACGGTTCGGGTTCCGTCGGTGCACTCATCGGTCGTCTCCCATTTGACGACGGGCTGGTCCGAGCTGGCTATCAGCAGTTCTGCTCCAAAAGCTATGGCATGGGTGATGACAACCAGCAATGCCCAGCCGACAAAGAGATAGAGAACCACATATGCAACGGGGTGTTTTGAGCGGATGTTTTGGAGCGCGTTGGGGGCATTCATGGGGCACCTCCAAATTACTATCTATGGCAATCAAATTATACCTCGCCGTCATGAGCGCCGCCTCGAGTAGTGGCTCGGCATTTAGCCATTTAGTGGTACGCATTAAATGTCGGATTCCGGCTCTACAAGATTTAGCTTTAAATATTATGCAGATGCGAATTATTCAACTTTGCATAATCTATGGGTGCGGCTTGCGCTCCAGGACATGTATATCGACTGAGGTAACACGTCCGCCCCGCTCGCTGGCCTCGCGCCGTGGTACGATTTTTGAGTTTGAAAGTCCCGCCGTGCTCCGGCTGCCCTTGCAGCTCGGCGTGCGGCCGCACGTAAAGGAGCCATCATGGCCGGTATGAACATGCAGCAGATGATGAAGCAGGCTCGCAAGATGCAGGAGCAGCTTGCCGCCGCGCAGGAGAACCTCAAGTCCCAGACCGTCGACGCCTCTGCCGGCGGCGGCATGGTCAAGGTGACCGTTAACGGCGAGATGGAGCTCGTCAACCTCACCATCGATCCCGATGCGCTCGATCCCGAGGACGTCGATATGCTGCAGGATATGATCATGGCTGCCGTCAACGAGGCCGTCCGCGGCGTCAACGAGCTCGCCAACAAGCAGATGGGCGCCATCACCGGCGGCCTCAACATCCCGGGCATGCCGTTCTAAGACACGCATATATATGAGTGCCAACCACAGTCTGCAAAAACTGCTCGATGAGCTGGGCCGTCTGCCGGGCATTGGTCCCAAGTCGGCCCAGCGCATCGCCTATTACCTGTTGGAGGCCGACGCCGAGGAGGCGCGCCGCCTGGCCGAGGCCATCCTGGAGGTCAAGCAGGAGGTCCACTTTTGCAGCCGCTGCTTTAACTACGCCACGGCCGACGAGTGCTCCATCTGCCAGGACCCGATGCGCGATACCACTCGCATTTGCGTGGTGGGCGAGCCGCGCGATGTCCAGGCGATCGAGCGCACGGGCAGCTACCACGGCCTCTACCACGTATTGGGCGGCGTGATCAGTCCCATGGACAAGATTGGCCCCGAGCAGCTGCACATTCGAGAGCTGCTGGCACGCTTGGGCCACGAGGACATCCACGAGGTCATCATCGCCACCAACCCCAATATTGAGGGCGAGACCACGGCGAGCTATCTGGCCCGTACCATCAAGCCGTTGGGCGTCGAGGTGTCGCGTCTGGCAAGCGGCCTTCCCGTGGGCGGCGACTTGGAGTATGCCGACGAGCTTACGCTTGGCCGCGCCATCGAGGCCCGCCGCGCGATTTAGGTGGCGAGCCTGCTCCTGCCGTATGTTTTCCTCGCGACGCACGGGGTAGTCATAATTTCCCCGTGCGACTGTGAGTTTGTTGTGCAACAAAGATGCTTCGTATCCGCTTATCGCATGGACGCTTCCGCTCGCATCCTTAATTTGTCCATTCGTTGCGCAACCTTTTTGGTTCGCTGATACACTCAAATATGGATTCGAATGAATGCGCCGCTCCCGAGCGGCGTGTTTTTGTTGGAGGAGAACGCATGCGGCCCGGTGGCACTCAGACAAAGCGCGGCGCCGCGGTGCGCATACGACGCCGACTGGGCTTGGCGCCGCGGGCGTACGCACTGCTATCGTGCTCGCTGGTGCTGGTCATAGCTGGCGTTTCTGCCTATGGCATGACCGTGCCGTCCATGATGCAGGCGCATGCCGCACGCGAACCGCGCGTGGGGCATGAGGTCAAAAGCGATTTGGGCACCACGACTGGATATGCTTGGGCAAGTGTGGTCGGGCATATTGTGTTTGGCACCGACGATGCGGACGGCGCCGAGGCCCCGGACAACGAAGTCACGCTTGCCAATGGCAAAACCATCGTGCTCACCAACACCAAGATCATCGATCGATTGTCCAACAATAGCGTGGCGGCAACGGTGAATAAGGTCGAGCAGCAAAAGGAGCAGGACGCCCAGCAGTCCGGAAAGCCCGGTAGCTCGGATACTTCTGGCTCCGGCTCGGATTCATCGAGTTCGGGCGGCGGCTCTGGGTCGGGTTCCTCTACCGGAGGGCCTGGAAACGGCGGCTCGACGGGCGGCAACACTGACAACGATGCAAACTCCGGCGGCCTTTCCGCTGCTGAGGAAGAGAGCATTCACAGTTGGCTTGTGACCAAGTACAACATGCTCGACGGCTATGTTTCTCGTGCCAATGACGTGGTCTCGACCTATAACTCTACGGGAGATCCCAGGCCGTGCGACAGCCTGGTCGGGGAGATGTTTGTCATTCGAGCCGAGTTCGGTCGTCAGACATTCTCGCCCCGGTCAAGGTGGTATCAGCAGTATGCCAATCTGTGGGGCTGTTACACCAACCTATGTCAATGGGTCGGCCATTACGGCGATGATGACGTCGCGCTCGGTAACTTCAACAATAACGTGGCGGCGCTTGCCCTATGATGACCGATCTTGCATCCACCACACCACAATCGCTCGGTCGCGATCCCATGGTCGGCCTGCGCCTGGCGCGTGTCGACGGGTTTGAGCCGGCCATTGCGCTCGGTCAGGACGAACTGCCTACCTATCTGCGTCGTTTTACGATGCTGTTTGCCGACGATGCCACCATGCGCCGTGGCGGTATCGGCCGCGTGACGCGTGCCGTCAACGCCCAAGGCGAGGCAGTGGCACTCAAGCAGCTCATCTTGCCGACGCGCGATGAGTTTGATGACGATGCCGCTCACGAGGCGCTGGTCGCCAAGTTCAAGGCGGCGTTTCGCGAGGAATACGAATGCCATCGCGCCCTTTCGGGCCTTAAGGGCTTTCCCCGCCTCTATGGCTGGGGCGAGGTCGACGGTGTGCCTGCAATTGTCATGGAATGGGTCGAGGGCGAGACACTTGCCCGCTTGCGTTCGCGACTCGCCGTGGACGATGCCGGACGCCTGTCGCCGCTTGTGGCGGCGCGTCTGGGTCGCGACCTGTTCGATCTGCTCTGCCGTATGAGCCTGGTGGGCGAGGGCTTTGTCCATCGCGATATCTCGCCCGCTAATATTATGGTGCGTACGGCGCGTCTACCGCTTGACCGGCAGCTTGCCGAGGGCACCTTTGACCTGTGCCTGATCGACTTTGGCTCGTCGCTGGCGCTCGAGCCTGCGTCGGCCGTGGCCGGTACCGGCGGCAAGGCGTCGTTTACGGAGCGCTATGCCACGCTGCGTCGCGCGACGGTTGCCTATGCCCCGCCCGAGATGCTCACCGACGATATTCCCGACCTGCGCGCTTTGCGTATGTCGCCGGCGATCGACGTCTATGCCGCGGCAAGCACGGTTTACGAGCTCATTGCCGGCGTCGCGCCATACGAAGCCGCGCCGGGCACTTCGGGCACCTCGGGTTCGCGCAAAAGGACGCGCGACATCGCGAGCCCCTACCGTCTCAAAATGGACACGCGGCCCGACTATCCCATTGGTGCCCATGCGCCCGGTTGTGATTTGACTCAGCTGCTTCGTCGTGAGCCCGATGTGGCGCTCGCCGCGGCCGAGCAGGCCCAGCAGCTAGGGCTTGAGCCGGATTCCGAAGAGCTACGCGATGCGCTGGCGTTTGTCGATGCCCAGCTGTTCGACGTGGTGATGGCCTGTCTGTCCAGCCATCAAAAAGATCGTCCCGAGCCGGCTGCGGTCGAGGCGGCGCTCTCGGCGTTTTGTGACCACTATGCGCAAAATGTCGGTCGTTCGCTCCGCGGCGAGCCGCTCACGCCGTGCCCCATGGATGCGTCCGGCCGTGCGGTTCGTCGCGCGCTGATGGTCGGCGCGACGGTCGTCTGTGGCGTGGTTTGGGCTGTGGTCGTGGTTTCGGCCGCGCTGCTGGCGTCGGGCGCCCGCGTGACGGCGACTTTGGGATCGCTCGTGTGGTCTGGGTCGCTACCGGGTATTATTGCCGCACTGGCGTTGGCGCTGCCAGGCATAGCCGGCGTTGCCACGGGGGCACTTGCGCGCAATCGGCGCTCGGGGTTCCTGCAGGGCGTGCTTGCGCTTTCTGCCTGCGAGGTTCCGGTGCTGGTTGTGGCTGCATGTAGCGTATTTTCCCAACGCGCCGTGATGGGCGGCCTTGTTGCCGCTCTGGTTGCAACCTATACGCTTACGTGGTTTTTGCTTGCGATGGGCTTTGCCTTTGAACTTCCCGTTTCGGCACCGCGACGCACAAAAGCCCAGATGGCGACTCCGCTTGCCGGTGGAGCCGCAGCTGCCCGTACTTTTGGCGGACCTGTCGAAGTATCGTCCGATTCTATTTCTACGACCAAGGAGGCCTAGGTCATGGCATCTCAAGTTGAGCTCACCCCATGCGGGGCCATGTTTGACATCTTTAAGCGCGCGGCGCATCTGAGCCATATCGAGCTGTGCGGCTTGGTGCTTTCGTCCCGTCCGCTCGCCGACGGCCGCAGCCCGCAGAGCCGAGCCGCCGATCGCTCTTGGGTTTCCCGCTTTATCGTTCGCGCGCCGGTCGGCACGCTTCAGCAGCGCTACTTTGCCGAATACGGTACCTCGGCTGCGCGTATTATGTCGCAACTGGCCCTGCGCCAGCGCAATTCCATGGACTCCACGGCTGTGATCAATATGGTGTGCGGTCCTGCAGGTGAACCGATGGTACGCGCGCTCGAAGAGTGCCACCAGGACACGAATCTCTATCGCAACGCGCTCGATCGCCTGTCCCAGGCGGCGGAACTCATGCCCGCCGAGCGCGCCGAGGCCGTGCTGGTGCTGTTTGTCGCCGTCGGTTGTTCGGCGGATGTGCGGTCCTCGGTGAACTATGCCATCGACTACGCGCACGCGACCTGTGGCGGAGGCACCTCCACGCCGCGTTCGCTTGGCATGTCGATGACCGCAGGCGAGCGCGAACCCGCCCCGGCGCACCCCTTGGGCTTACTACGCGTGCAAAACAGTTTTGTCGTGAGTGCCCCGCGCTGGATTCAGCCGAGTGAGCAGGGTGTTGAGATTGGCGCGCTGGCCACTGGTGAGGGCGATATTACCGACGTCGGCGACGATGTCTCGGCCCGCCATGCCCATATCTGGTGCGATGCTCAAAATATCTGGCACGTCGAGGACTTGTCGTCCACCAACGGAACCGTGGTGGTAAACGGGGCCACGCGCGTCTGCATTCAGGTCGAGCCCGGCCGTTCCGCCCAACTCAATCCCGGCGACGAGCTCAAGCTCGGCGAATCCACTACCTACGCCATCCTCTTCGGTGCCCTCTAGCCGGCAGATAGGGACGTTTCTTTTCTGCCGGCACTTGGGGACACTCCTCGGCGCGCCAGAGCCAGTCGCCCGGGGATGGAGGGGCCATTTTGGCCCTTGGCGGTCAGTCGGGGCGAAACTAGAAGATCTTTCCGATTCGCGGCTGTTCATGCTTGTAGAGCATCTAAAACAATAGGATGTTATTCTGGAATATGCCGGGTGCGTGAACTTGCCTGTCTTAGCCTTAATAAGGTATAGGGGAGTTTGGCTCAGGGGTTCCGTCTTGTTCTTCAGCGCAGTATTGTGGGACAGATTTGCTGAGATTGGCGCCTTACACCGCAGAGCGCACGGAAGGCTCTCGATTTGTGTTCTGGCCCCAGAATACAGGGCCTGATACTTACCAACTGTGGCATGGATGTAACATCTGTAGAAATCAACCCTTTTGTTGTCGACCTTTGTAAGAAAAACACTGCCATCAACTCTTTGGATGACGAAACTAGGGTGCTTGAGGGGAGCCTTTACTCCCCTCTGAGAGATGACTCATGTTTTTCGCTTGTCGTTGTGAATCCTCCGTTACTGCCGATTCCGGATGAGATTCCTTATCCCTTCGTTTGAGATGGAGGACAATCGGGTCTGGATAAAACACTTCGTATTCTTAAGGGTGGCGATACGCATTTAGAGAAAAACGGTAAATACTGCTAATAGGGGTGACGACGATGGTGCAGGGGCGACCCGCGATGCTCTCATCAATACGTCGGATACTTGGGAAATCAGGTCTAGATGCATGTATGATGATGCTGTGTGGCTATTCAATTAATCCGCGTTCCGAATGGGTGCAGGGTATACCTGCGACATTGTATGCTTTTGACCCGGCGCGATACTCAGATATTTCTGAGGCGGTTGACGAAGTTTATACGCACTATGCCGCGCAAGGCGTTTCGGAAGTTTGCACATCTACGTTACGGGCTTAGGTTTCTTCAAGCGAGCAGGCCGGTTGCGTTATTTCGAGCGTTTTTTCTAGTCTAGACGACAAAAGGCAAAGGATTTGATGGGTATAAAACGCGGACGTTTGTGGGCGGATGCTCAAATCTATTGTGGCAATCGGGCGGTTGAAAAAGATATTTCAACCGCCCGATTGCCAGGTTCGTCGGAGGAGATGTCCGATTCCGACTCTCTTGTAGGAAGAGCTTGAGATCGTATTGGCCCAAGGCAATCTTAAAGCAGTCTCATTGGCAAATCTTCGCTCCTGTTGTGTTGAGGTGTAAGGTATCAGTGATTGATGTTTTGTGGCGGGTAGATTGGGGCCTTCCTTGATTCGATGCGTTCTCTCGAGGTTCATCAGAGCAAAAGGGGCTTTCGTCTTCATTGCTATCACGGTGATTGGAACCGCTCTCTCCTATGCCATGCCATACGTGAACGGGAAATTCTTAGATTTTCTTCTCGGTAACCGCAGCGAAAGAGACGCCGTACTCTTCGCGCTCCTGGTTGCGTCAATAGGAGTTTTCTCCACCCTCTTTACTTATTTTGCAGGAACACTTTCCATTCGCATAACCACGAGACTTTCCTTTGATCTTCTCAGGGAGGCCGTCTTGCGTTTTGAAAGAGACGATTACTTGGTGAGTCGGACCATCGATCCAGCCTATACAACGCAACGGATTATTTCCGACTCCAGCGTGGTCTCATCCTTCGTTTTGGCGAATTTTATCAGTGCGCCGCTGTCCATTGTAGCCATTCCCATCGTATTGCTTATCATATGGTCAATTGATTCAACTCTCGCGGTGTTTTCCATCATTCTCCTCATCGTGTATTTCTGTGTAATTACTGGGTTGAGGAAACTTTTGTATAGGGTCACGTATGAGAAGAAAGAGGCGGACAGCGCCTTTTACGCCGCAATTGCATCGCAGCTTAATCAGATTCTCAACATTCAACTGACATCTTCGTACGGCAAGAGCGAACAAGCGCTCGACGCTGGGTTTAAGAGCTATTTTCCCAAAGTTTTGCGCTCCGGAAAGCTATCATATTCTCTGACATCGCTCGATGGTCTTTTCGCAGCGTTGTTTCAAGCGGTGATACTTGTTGTTTCCGGAGTACGAATCATTAACGGAACTATGTCAATAGGCGAGTACACTATCATCGGTACATACTTCGCGGTTCTCTTTAAGACTTTGAAAAGTATGATGTCATTGTTCAAATCCTATCAAGATGCCAAAGCATCATGGGATAGGACGGCTATCGCGACGAGAGAAAAGGAGAGATCGGGGTGGAATCGGACCGATTTAGCTAAACTCGATGAAATAAATGACATTTCGGTATCTGATTTGGAATTCTCGGTTGCCCTTCCAGACGGATCTGTCCGAGAGGTCCTCGGCGGGTTTTCTTTCAAGTTTTCCGGTCCTGGTACATATTGCATAGTTGGGGAAAACGGAAGAGGCAAGACGTCACTTCTTTACTTGATGCTCGGGCTATACTCATCGAAAGGCAAAGTAAAATACAACGGCGTGCCAATCGAAGAATGCGACTTGGATTACATACGTGCGAGAGAGATATCGTGCTGCCCACAGTCGTGCTTCGCGCCGGACGAAACGGTGAAAGAGCTGTTAGAGTATTTCGACACGCCCTTTTCTTCCTATCACCGGGGTGTAGATGGCCTACTTTCGCTGGAAAACAGCGTGAAGGAGTTGCTCGGGAAACGTTGCTCCGCGCTTTCGGGCGGTGAGCTGCGCCGAGTGTACTTATGGTCGGCGATTTCACGCAAGTCGTCAGTTTTGGTACTCGACGAGCCCACGACTGGGTTAGACGCTGTAAGCCGCGCCGAGCTTGCGGCCTATGTTAAGCGCAACAAGCAAAGCCAGCTGATCATCGTTGTCTCTCACGATGACGAGATGGTCGGCGCGGTAGAAGGGGTAGTGGATTTAGGCAGCATGTACCAGGGTAAATGATGACAAGTGTAGTGCTACCCAACTGGCAGAGATAACAAAAAGGCGATGCAGATGCACGTAGCATTCAGGCGGTTCGGACTCGGTGCCTTCACGCCATCGCAACGCTTTCAGATATAGTTCTCGTTCTCTTACTAAAGGAAACTTTAGTCTACGTCATCTTGTCGAGACAGAGGTGAAGCGAAGTGTTGTCGCGACGTATCTTATTCCAGGTGGCTCAGTATCAGCGTGAGAATCGCACCAAAGTGTACTTACGATTCTCGTGTCCCACGGACAACATGAGCTGAGCATTGAGGTTCCACCCTTTGCTGCAACTACACGGGGTTGGACGGCAATGAATATGCCGGGCCGCATACCACGCGCAGCGGGGGTCCATGTCCCAGTATGTTGCCTACAGCAGCCTCGATGTCCACGCACACATCATCTCTGCCTTCGCGTTCAATCCATTTGCCGGAGAGTGCGAGGGTTGCCAGGCCGTAGAATTCGAGCCGAACAAATGAAATGCGGTATCAGCGCATAGGATTAAACTGACGATTGCTTTGCACTGAGAATACGCTTGGAAAGCCGCTATGGGTGGCGGCCCGGGTTAAATAGAGAAGCCCGTCCGATCACTTTCATGTGGCGAACGGTCGGGCTTCTTATTCCACTTGCCAATGCTCGGCTCATATTGGAAGAAAGCTACGCTAATGTTTGCGTGACACTCCTATTTTCGGCTCTTCGGGGGTTTGTGTGGGTTAGCCGCCCGGTAAAAGTGCCCGCCTAGCGG
>UQHZ01000020.1 GCA_900541055.1 uncultured Collinsella sp. | reverse complement strand
TCATGCCTAGTCTCGTGGGCTCGGAGATGTGTATAAGAGACAGGTCGTCGTCCTCGTTCTCGGCACGAATGTAGGGGTCGCACGGCTTGGGTGCCGGCTTAGGCGCAGGCTTGGGTGCCGGCGCGCTTGTCTTGATCTCGTCTTTCATCTGAATAGCTCCTTGCCATGTACTCACGTTCAACACCATCGATTGTCGCACGAAAAAGGGCGGCGGACCCAATTGGATCCGCCGCCCTTGGCGTTTAGAGACGGCCGGCAGATTTTAAGGCATGGCCCAAAATCTACTCGGCGTCGGGAACCTCGTAGGTGGCCGCCGGCGTGTTGTCGCACACGACGGTAAAGCCGCCGTCCTTGTCGACATCGACCGTCACCTGATCGCCCTCGCGCACCGTGCCGTCGATGATAGCGGCCGCGATGGCATCCACGACCTCGCGCTGCACCAGACGCTTGAGCGGACGGGCGCCAAAGACCGGATCCAGGCCGCCCACAGCAAGCATCTGCTTGGCCGCCGGGGTGATGGCAAGCGTCATGCGCTCCTTAGCCAGGCGTGCGCGGACGTCGGCAAGCTGGATGTCGACGATCTTCTCGATCTGCGCCATGCCGAGCGGATGGAACACCACGATATCGTCGATACGGTTGAGGAACTCGGGGCGGAAGGTCTGGGCCATGGCGGCGTCGACCTGATGGCGCATCTCCTCCTCGTCCTTACCGGACAGATCGGCGATGGCCTTGGAGCCCACGTTGGACGTCATGATGATGATCGTGTTCTTGAAGGACACCTGGCGACCCTGACCGTCGGTCAGACGACCGTCGTCAAGCACCTGCAACAGCACGTTGAATACATCCGGATGAGCCTTCTCCATCTCGTCGAGCAAGATCACGGAGTAGGGCCTGCGGCGCACGGCCTCGGTGAGCTGGCCGCCCTCGTCGTAGCCCACATATCCCGGGGGCGCACCGATCAGACGCTGGACGCTGAACTTCTCCATGTACTCGGACATGTCGATACGCACGAGCGCACGCTCGTCGTCGAACAGGCACTCGGCCAGCGCCTTGGCGAGCTCGGTCTTGCCCACGCCGGTGGGGCCCAGGAAGAAGAAGCTGCCGATGGGCTTGTCCGGATCGGAGAGGCCCGCACGGCTGCGGCGCACAGCTGCGGCGACGGCGGAGACGGCCTCGTCCTGGCCGATGACGCGCTTATGCAGCTCGCCCTCCAGGCCCTTCAGCTTGTCGAGCTCGCCCTGCATCATCTTGGACACGGGCACGCCGGTCCAGGCGCTCACGACCTCGGCGATCTCATCGGAGGTCACCTGCTCGTTGAGGCCCTCGCCGTCCTGCTGCTTTTGTGCCTCGAGCGCGGCCTCGGAATCCTGAATCTGCTGCTGCAGGCCCGGAATCACGGAGTAGCGCAGCTCGGACGCACGACCCAAATCGCCGTTGCGCGTCGCACGCTCCTCCTCGCTCTTTGCCTCGTCGAGCTTGCCCTTGAGCTCCTGCACGTGGTCGATGGCGTTCTTTTGGTTGAGCCAACCGGCCTTTTGCACGTTGAGCTTTTCCTGGACCTCGGCAATCTCCTGGCGCAGGGCCTCCAGACGCTCCTTGGAGGCGTCGTCGGTCTCCTTCATGAGCGCCTGCTCCTCGATCTGCAGCTGGGTGAGCTGACGCGTGGTGGCGTCGATCTCGACCGGCATGCTGTCGAGCTCCATGCGTAGGCGGCTTGCCGCCTCATCGACCAGATCGATGGCCTTGTCGGGCAGGAAGCGGTCGGCGATGTAGCGATCGGAGAGGTCGGCAGCTGCCACGAGCGCGCTATCGGTGATATGCACGCCGTGGAAGATCTCGTACTTCTCCTTCAGGCCACGCAGGATCGAAATGGTGTCCTCGACGGTAGGCTCGCTCACCATCACGGTCTGGAAACGACGGGCGAGCGCCGCGTCCTTCTCGATGTACTTGCGGTATTCGTCGAGCGTGGTCGCGCCGATCGCGTGCAGGTCGCCACGGGCGAGCGCCGGCTTGAGGATGTTGCCGGCGTCCATGGAGCCCTCGGTGGCACCCGCGCCCACGATGGTGTGGAGCTCATCGATGAACAGGATGACCTTGCCTTCCGATTTTTGCACTTCCTTGAGCACGGCCTTCAAGCGGTCCTCGAACTCGCCGCGGTACTTGGCGCCGGCGACCAGCGCGCTCATGTCGAGCTCGATGAGGTCGCGGTCGCGCAGCGTGCTCGGCACGTCGCCGGCCACGATACGCTGGGCAATGCCCTCGACGATGGCCGTCTTGCCGACGCCCGGCTCACCGATGAGCACAGGGTTGTTCTTGGTGCGACGGGACAGGACCTGAATGGTACGGCGGATCTCGTCGGTACGGCCTATGACCGGATCGAGCTTGCCGGCGCGGGCGAGGTCGCAGATGTTGCGACCGTACTGCTCCAGCGCCTCAAACTGGGTCTTGTCCTCGGCAGACGTCACGCGGTCATCGCCGCGCAGCTCCTCGTAGACTTGCTCGATGCGCTCCTTGGTGACGCCGGCATCGCGCAGAACGCGGCCGGCCTCGCCCTTGTCCTCGGCAAGTGCCATGAGCAGATGCTCGGTCACCACAAAGCTGTCGCCCATCTTGGTGGCCTTCTTCTCGGCCTTTTCGATGACGCGAACGAGTTCGTTGGACAGGCCCATCTGCTGACCCTCGCCCGAAACCTTGGGCGCGCGGTCGATGGCATCCTGCGTGGAACGCGCAAGCTGAGCCGGGTCGGCACCGATGCGCTCGATGATCACGGAGATATTGCGCTCGCCGGCACCGAGCAGGGCAGACAGCAGATGAATCGGCTCCACCGCGCCGGCCTGCGCATCGGCAGCCGTGCTCATGGCGGTCTGCAACGCCTCGCGCGACGTCATTGCTAGCTTATCGATTCTCATGGAATCACCTCTCTTGGGGTGGCCGCCCTACGGGGCGGCTTCACGTTGTTCGAGAAGTATTGTTGCCAGCTTTGTACGATCTTATACACAAATCTAAGTCTCTATATATAAGATTTTCTGAGTGATTAAGAGATAGGGGGCAGACCCGCTCACCCGCTGCGGCCTCATCCCCTTACTATCTCAATCTGTAACATCTAGCGGCTGTTTATGGCTCTAGATGTTACAGATTGGGACGAAATGACCAGCGGCACCCGTTTATCTAAATCTGTAACATCTAGTCAGCAAATAGGGCCCTATCTGTTACAGATTGAGACAAACAGAAGACACCCGAATCGAAAATCTAAATCTGTAACACCAGGCCCACTTTTAGCGGCCAAGATGTTACAGATCGAGACAACCCGAGAGCTACTACAAAGGGGACGGGTACCTTTGTGGTGGTTGCAGTCTCTATTTACTTGCCGAACCCGTGCTTCCCGATTCGCCGCTCCAGGGCATCTCATCCTCGAAGAGCCATATACGGGCAGACCCACTATCGCGTGCAGTCTGCGGGTCGGGCAAGCAGGTCTGTTCATAGGCATCTTGGATACACTGACCCATAAAATCGTTGAGCTCGGCCTGGTCGCCCTCCATGACATAGGCTGCATCGCCGGCCATGATGTAAATACCCGGACCCTCATTGCCCTCGTAACCCGGATCGTACGAGACATCACATAACTTTGCGCCGTTTGCAGTGTCCAGCTCGATGGAAGAGTGACATCCGCCAACCATGTCGTTCGCTTTTGCCCGATAGGACGCATATCCGTACCAACGCTTAAATGTTTTGCCCTTGAGTAGCTCGGACGCCCTATCGATCAGGCTTGTATCCGTGGTATAGCGCATGGCCCCAAGCTGAATACGCGGATAATTGCTAATACCCAGCACAGCCGGCTGCTCATCAAAATCAACGGTAATGGTCTCGGGCTTGTCGTCGCCGGTCAGAAGTTCGACAGATTGAGCCACAGGCTTGACCAACGGCTCCGTCACCGCAGCAGGTAGAAATGCCATACCGACAGCGCCCGCGCCAACCACAGCGATCGCAAGCGCCAAGACAATCAATCCAATACGGGCAGAACGGCTCACGGCAAAACACCCCACAATGCAAACCTTCGCCACCTGCACTAATGATACCGCCAGCTAACACTATTACCAAAAGAAGCCGCGCGCTCCTCACCACCACAAAGGGGACAGGCACCTTTGTGGTGGTTTTCGACGCTAACGGTCGACCATCTCGCGCCATGAGATTAAACTTGAATTGTTCTCTGAACATATCCATTTCTGCCTATCCTCAACAGATCTTTGTCTCGAGGAGCGCATATGAAGCCGTCTCATTCCACCGGTCGCAACGTCATCGCCATTCTCGCCATACCCATCGTGATGCTCTTCCTTATCGTCATCACGCCCTTTTCTTTTGGTATCGCCTCGCCCTTCGATCTTTGCGGGATGATCGACGCCGGCGCGCGTGCCACCTCGCTCTCCTTTGTCTGCCGTGGCGTGTTCTACGAATATGCAATTCCCACCGGAAGTTGGCAGTCCAAGTTACCGTTGCTCGGCAAGGTCGACGGATGCTCCCCCTATTTCTGCCTTGAACCTCAGGCGCTAAACTATCTGATCGACGACCAGCCACTCGACTCCATCACCCTCGCCTACGACTACGCACCAAACACCGATGAGCGCCACATGAACCAAGTCCTCGACAAGCTGCTTGGACAGTGCGGGCTCACCGCGGAAGCCGGTCGAACCATCTATAGCAACCGGAAATTAAAGCGAACAGAACTCCGCCGTGTCGGAAAAATCAAAGGGCGAAACGGGGCCGCCTACTGGGATGCCTGGGCAACACGCGACAAGGGCGAATTCGGACACAGCACCTATATGGTCACTGTCTACACCAAAGACGGAATTAAGGACAATGTTGACGATTTCGCGTCATCCAAACTCGGCATCCCCAAAACAACCAAACCCGCCAGCCCGGATGAAATTCTGTAGAGCCGCTCATTAACATACCGCTCAACGATCACAACAACATCGAGCTCGTTCCCCACCGCCACAAAGGTGCCTGTCCCCTTTGTGGCGGTTTTCGACAAAAAAGAAGCCGCCCCGATAACAGGAGCGGCTTCAAGCAAGTCTATTTTTAGCGTCCCTCAAGACCCAACGAGAACGTCGCGGTAGCCCCGGCCACACCTTTCCCTCGGGCGACCCTCGCGAAGCGCGTGAGCACGAGGGAAAGGTGTGTCCGGGGCGTACAGCAACGTTACTCGGCAGCGGCCTTGAACTTGTTGTAGTTGATCAAGCAGCCGGCCTTGACGATGGCACGCTCCTCTGCCGTCATATCGGCAATGTAGAGCTCAATCTGCTCGACCGTGCCGTCGGCGCGCACTACGTAGGCGGCGATGCCCTTTAGGTCGCCGTCGAGCGCGGCGCGGATACCCGGCACAAAGACGTAGTCGCCCACCTCAAAGCTGGGCTCGGCCTCCATCTGGAAGGGCACCATGCCCCAGTTCATCACGTTGGAGCGATAGCGCTTGGTGGCGTACTCGTGGACGATGTTGGCCAGGCCGCCAATTACGCGCTGGCAGCTCGCGGCCTGCTCGCGGGCAGAACCGTCACCGGGCTTCTTGGCATAGAGCATGGAGCCGTACTCGGTCGCCTTGGCATCGGCCGCGACACCCGTGCCTGCCAGTGCCTCAAACACGCCCGCAAGCTCGGCATCGAGCGCCGCCAGGTCGCCTGCTGCCTCGCCGGCAACGCGGCGCTTTTCCACCGCGTCGACCTCCTTGGAGCGGCCCACGTAGGCCGGGTCACGGCGGCTGAGCGTAAACTCAGCCAGGCCCAGCGGGTTGGAGCGGAAGGAGCTCGTCTCGCCCGAGGGAATGAGCTCGTCGGTCGTGGTGACCGGGTCCATGATCTTGGAGCACACCTTGAGCAGGATATCGTCGCCGAGGGGCTCCATCGCGGGCCACGGCTTGATGTTGGGGCCTTCGACCAGCTCGTCGGCAGGCTCGGCCTTGCCAAAGCCCCAGTACACGCGCTTTTTGTACGGCGCGTCGTCAAAGGTGTACTCGCAGGCCTCGTCCCAAGTCTCCTCGGGCAGGTCGGTCGCCGGCGTCAGGATGCCGCCGTTGGCCGCCGTCGCCGCAATGGAGCGGGCGTCCATCAGGGCCACGGCGCTCAGCTGGCCGTTGCCCGGTTTGGAACCCTCGCGATTGGGGAAGTTGCGCGTTGTGTGGCGGATGGACAGGCCGTTGTTGGCGGGCGTGTCGCCGGCGCCGAAGCACGGGCCGCAGAATGCCGTGCGCACGATCGCGCCAGCCTCCATGAGGTCGTAGATATAGCCGCGGCGTGTAAGCTCGAGCGCCACGGGCTGGCTCGTGGGATAGACCGACAGCGAGAACTCGCCGCAGCCGGTGTTGGCGCCTTTGAGCACGCGGGCAGCCTGGACCACGGAGTCGTAGTTGCCGCCCGAGCAGCCGGCGATAACGCCCTGTTGCACGTGTAGCTTGCCGTCGACGATTTTGTCGAGCAGGCTAAAGTGCGTCTTGCCCTCGCCGATCTTGGCGGCCTCGAGCTCCACCTCATGCAGGATGTCCTCGAGGTTCTCGTTGAGCTCGTCAATCTCAAAGCCGTTGGAAGGATGGAACGGCAGCGCGATCATGGGCTTGATGCTCGACAGATCGACTTCGACGCAGCCGTCGTAGTAGGCAACATCGGCGGGCTTGAGCTCGCGGTAGTCCTCGCCGCGACCGTGCATGGTCAAAAACGCGTGCGTGTCCTCGTCGGTGGCCCAGATGCTCGACAGGCAGGTGGTCTCGGTGGTCATGACGTCGACGCCGTTGCGGTAGTCGGTCGTCATGCTCGCGATACCGGGGCCCACGAACTCCATAACCTTGTTCTTAACGTAACCCTTGGCAAAGACGGCGCGGATGATGGCGAGCGCCACATCGTGCGGGCCGACGCCGGGACGCGGGGCGCCCGTGAGGTAGATGGCGACAACGCCGGGATAGGCAACATCGTAGGTGTCACGCAGCAGCTGCTTTGCCAACTCGCCGCCGCCCTCGCCCACTGCCATGGTGCCCAGGGCGCCGTAGCGGGTGTGCGAGTCGGAGCCCAAGATCATCTTGCCGCAGCCGGCGAAGTTCTCACGCATAAAGGAGTGGATGACCGCAATATGGGGCGGAACGAAGATGCCGCCGTACTTCTTAGCAGCGGAAAGGCCAAAGACGTGGTCGTCCTCGTTGATGGTGCCGCCCACGGCGCACAGCGAGTTATGGCAGTTGGTGAGCACGTAGGGCAGCGGGAACTGCTCCATGCCCGAGGCACGCGCCGTCTGGATGATGCCGACAAAGGTGATGTCGTGGCTCGCCATGGCGTCGAAGCGAATCTTGAGCGCCTCGGGATCTCCGGACGTATTGTGTGCCTGGAGGATCGAATACGCGATGGTGCCACGCTTGGCATCCTCGGGCGTCTGCGTAATACCGCGCTCGGCAGCCTCGGCCTCAGGCACAACCTCGCTGCCGTTACGCAGGTAGATGCCGTCCTCGTACAGCTTGACCATACTGTCTCCCACTCTGCCCGAAAGGCTCGGGCGCATAGCATACATTCATTCAATATCGTGCCATAGAACGGTTGCGAGTGGGTTACGAATCTGCGCGTTCACTTTATCTCAGTAAAGTAAAAGACGGGCACCTTGCATCACCCTCTTGACGAGGAGTGTCCCAAAGTGCCGGCACAAAAGGAACGTCCCCAAGTGCCAGCCAAAGCGACGTCGCAGGTTGAGGACGGACAGCGAGCGACGTCCAGAGCGAACAAGTTGGCATGAAAAAGGCAAGGCATAGACCTTCTGGTCATGCCTCGCCTTTTGAATGACAAATTGTCGCTCTGGACGTCGCGCAGCGTCGAGCCGTTACGCCGTTCGGCAGAACGGCGTAACCTACAGATCCCCGCCTGCGCCCAAAAGTTTGCGCATGACCTGTTCGGGGTTGACCGAGCCATCGCGCGGAGCCAGGGCGGTGATCTTCTTCTGCATCTTGTACTCGTGCAGCTCGTCCTCGAGCTGGCGCACGCGGGCACGGAGTTTTTCGTTCTCGCGCTCGCGCTCCTCGGCACGCTCCTTCATATCGAGAATGCGCACCACGCCGGCAAGGTTGATGCCCTCGTCGGTCAGCTGGTTGATGAGCTCTAGGCGCTCGATATCGGCACGCGAATACAGACGCGTGTTACCGCCCGAACGCTGGGGGTTCACCAGTCCCTTGGACTCGTAGACGCGCAGAGTCTGCGGATGCATGCCGGTCAACTCGGCCGCCACGCTGATCATGTACAGCGGTTTATTCCTATTGTCCTCGGCCATGCTACCTGACCCCTTTCCGTCTCGTTATCGTCCATCATAAGCCCGCGGGCGCGGGTGTGCGCCACGACCGCCCTAGTACGTCGCCTTGTAACGGTTGACCTTCTCGCGATAATCGCGCGTGTCGGCCTCGCGCAGCTTGGTCATGGCATCGCGCTCGTCATCGGATAGGTTCGTGGGGACCTGCACCTTGATCTCGACGAGCAGCGCGCCCGTGCGGCCACGGTGCTTAACGTCGGGCGCACCCATCTCCTTAAAGCGGAACTTCTTGCCCGTCTGGGTGCCAGCGGGCACCTTCAGACGAACCGTCGCGCCGCCGGGCGTGGGCACGTCCACCGTGCAGCCGAGCGCCGCCTCGTAGACCGAGACCGGTACCTCCATGGTCACGTCGGCGCCTTTGCGCTTAAACAGCGGATGCTCCTCCACGTGCGTGGTCACGACCAGGTCGCCGCGCTCGCCGCCGGCAACGCCGTACTCGCCGCGACGCTTGTAGCGCAGCTTGCCTCCGTCGACCGCACCCGCAGGCACCGAGACCGTGATGGTCTGCTGCTCGCCCGTCGAGGGAATGCGGTAGGTGACCTTGTGCGTCACGCCGCGAAACGCGTCCTCGGCCGTCACATCGACGGTCAGCGACAGGTCGCCGCCCTTGCGAGCGCGGCTGCGGCCCGCGCCGGCACCGGCAGCGCCCGCAGCCCCGGCAAAGCCCGAGCCCCAATCGCTACCCCAGGCGCCGTTGCCGCTAAAGATGCTGTCGAAGATGTCGCCCCAGCCGCTGGCACCCGCGCCGGCACCGTAGCCGCCGCCATACGCGCCGCCTGCGCCCGGCATGCCGCCAAACATGAGCATCTGGTCGTACTCTTTGCGCTTCTTCTCGTCCGAAAGCGTCTCGTAGGCCTCGCTGATCTCCTTGAACTTGGCCTCGTCGCCGCCGGCATCGGGGTGATATTTTTGCGCTAGCTTACGAAACGCGCTCTTGATCTCTTTGTCGGAGGCGCTCTTGGATACGCCCAGGATGTCATAGAAGGTTTTGCCTGCAGCCATCGTAGCTCCTCTCCTGTTACGTCCGCCGCCCATGCAGACGACGGCTCATGCTTTCATATGGCACTAGGCCAGAAAGGGCCCCGGGTGTTGCCCCGGGGCCCTTCTCAATTACTCCTCGGTGCTCTCGACCGTATCGGCCGTAGCATCCTCGGGCGCCGCTTCGGGCTCCGGTGCGGGGCGCTTCTCGCCACCGTAGGTCACCGTCACCATCGCGGAACGCAGGATGCGATCCGCCATGCGGTAGCCCTTCTGGTACACATCGTTGACGGTCTCGTCGTACTGCGATGCGTCCTCGACGCGACCCACAGCCTGATGCTCGAGCGGATCGAACGCCTCGCCCTTGGGGTCGATGGGCTCAACGCCCTCATGCGCAAACACGTCGAGCAGCTTGGCATGTACCGCGTCAACGCCATCGACGAACTGCTTAAAGTCGTCGGAAAGCTCTTGACTGCGGGCATGGTCGATCGCGCGCTCGATATCGTCGATCACCGGCAACAGCGCGGTGACAAGCTTCTCGGTCGCGCGCTCGCGCTCGGCGATGCGCTCGTTGGCAGTACGGCGACGGAAGTTCTCCCAGTCGGCCTGCAGACGAGCGGTGCGCTCGGTAGCGTCCTTCGCCTTGTCCTCGGCGGCCTTCTGAGCCTCTGCCGCAGCATCGAGCTCATTGCGCACGTCGGCAAGCTCTTTCTGAGCCTGCTCGAACTTGAGCTTAAAGTCGTTGTCGGCGGCTTCCTCACCGGCGCGGATAGCGGCTTCCACCATCTCGTCCTCGGTCATCGTCGCCTCCTTGTTGGAATCCTCTACCTGGTTCTCGGCAGCCTCGGCGGCCGCGGCCTCGTTGGCCTCGGTATCGTCGACGGCCTCTACGGGAATCTTCACGTCCTTCTCCTCAGAGTCAACGGGGGCGGCGCCAGCGGCAGCCGCCCCCGTGCGAGCTTTACGGGCGGACATGATTACTTGTCCTCGTCGTCCACAACCTCGTAGTCGGCGTCGACGACGTCATCGTCGGCAGGCTGGGCGCCGGCGGCACCGTCGGTCTGCTGCTGAGCGTCGGCGTAGACAACCTGAGCCAGCTCGTAGGCCACGGACTGCAGGGACTCGCCAGCGGCCTTGATGGCCTCGACGTCAGAGCCCTCGAGCGCCTTCTTGGCGTCGGCGATAGCGGCCTCGGCCTTGGACTTCACGTCGGCGGAAACCTTGTCACCGAGCTCATTGAGGGTCTGCTCGGTGGAGTAGCACAGACTGTCGGTCTGGTTGCGAACCTCGACCTCTTCCTTCTGCTTCTTGTCCTCCTCGGCATGAGCCTCGGCGTCCTTGACCATGCGATCGACTTCGTCGTCGGAAAGCGCGGTGGAGCCGGAGATGGTGATCTGCTGCTCCTTGCCGGTGCCCTTGTCCTTAGCGGAGACCTTGACGATGCCGTTGGCGTCGATGTCGAAGGTGACCTCGATCTGCGGCACGCCGCGGCGGGCAGCCGGGATGCCGGTCAGCTGGAACTTACCGAGCGACTTGTTATCGCGGGCAAGCTCGCGCTCGCCCTGGAGCACGTTGATCTCGACGCTGGTCTGGTTGTCGGCAGCGGTGGAGTAGACCTCGGTCTTGGAGGTCGGGATCGTGGTGTTGCGGTCGATCATCTTGGTCATGATGCCGCCCATGGTCTCGACACCCAGCGACAGCGGGGTAACGTCGAGCAGCAGGATGCCCTCGACGTCGCCGGTGAGCACGCCGCCCTGGACGGCAGCGCCGTCGGCAACGACCTCGTCGGGGTTCACGGACATGTTGGGCTGCTTGCCGGTCATGGTCTTGACGAGCTCCTGGACGGCGGGCATACGGGTGGAGCCGCCGACGAGGATGACCTCGGTCAGATCGGAGAGCTTAAGCTTGGCGTCGCGCAGGGCGTTGGTGACAGGCTGCTTGCAGCGCTCGAGCAGGTCGCGGGTGATCTTCTCGAACTCGGCGCGGGTCAGCGTGTAGTTGAGGTGCAGCGGGCCGGACTGGTTCATGGTAATGAACGGCAGGTTGATGGTGGTCTGCTGGGCGGCGGAGAGCTCCTTCTTGGCGTTCTCGGCAGCCTCCTTCAGACGCTGCAGGGCCATGGGGTCCTGACGCAGGTCGACACCGTTCTCCTGCTGGAACTTATCGGCCATCCAGTCGATGACGCGCTGATCCCAGTCGTCGCCGCCCAGGTGGTTGTCGCCCGAGGTGGACAGAACCTCAAACACGCCGTCGGCGAGGTCGAGGATAGAGACATCGAAGGTGCCGCCGCCCAGATCGAAGACCAGGATGCGCTGGTCGGTGCCCTGCTTGTCCAGGCCATAGGCCAGAGCAGCAGCGGTCGGCTCGTTGACGATACGCTTGACGTTGAGGCCGGCGATCTTACCGGCGTCCTTGGTGGCCTGACGCTGGGCGTCGTTGAAGTAGGCCGGGACGGTGATGACGGCGTCGGTGACGGTCTCGCCCAGATACTTCTCGGCGTCGGCCTTCATCTTGGCGAGCGTCATGGCGCTCACCTGCTCAGCGGTGTAATCCTTGCCCTCGATGTCGACGACGGCACGGCCACCCTGGCCCTCCTTGACCTCATACGGCACGGTCTTGATCTCGGAGGTGCACTCGGAGTACTTGCGGCCCATGAAGCGCTTGATGGAGAACACGGTGTTCTTGGGGTTGGTGACAGCCTGGTTCTTAGCGGCCTTACCCACGACGCGGTCGCCGTCGGCACGGAAGCCCACGACGGACGGGGTGGTGCGGTCGCCTTCAGCGTTTACGATGATGGTCGGAGAACCGCCCTCAAGGACGGCCATGGCGGAGTTGGTAGTACCAAGGTCGATACCAAGAATCTTACTCATTAGAAATTCCCTCTCTCTTGTGCGTTCGCGCCGCCTCGACGGTCTGTCACGCGGCGCTTCGGCTTGTCTTTCAGGATGTAGTGTATCCCCTTATGGGCCGGAATATACAAAATCTAAGTCAATTCATATAAGATTTCTTATTGCCGAGAGTTTAGGTTCTTAAATGCGCAGGTAGATGCGCTGATTGAGTTCTCGGCAAATCTATCGAGATCTATGTAGAGATGGCTGAGGTTTGCGTCCGGGGTGCCTGGGGGCCGTCTTGCGGAAAGCTCATCCCGGTTTGAGCGTGGATTCCGGGTCGCAGTTTCCGCCAGCGGGCCCAACCGGAAACTGCGACCCAGTTTTCGGCTAAATAACGGGATGCCCTTTCCGCAGGCGCGCTCAATAGCTCAATAATTCAAGTCACCTTTAGCTAACATTTACGCAGCTCAACGGCCCCACCTGCGTGTTTTTTAGTAAACCTTGGCATACTCGGCGAACGGTATGAAGATGCCGGCCAGAGGGTATTGCAAACGGTCGCTCCCGTGGTATGTTTTTGCCCGAATCAAACCGGCGCGCATCGCCTGTAGCGTCGGTCAACAGAGAGGAAACTACCATGGCTCATCCCGTAATTGATGCCGACGAGTGCATCGCTTGTGGCGTTTGCGTCGACTCCTGCCCCGCTGGCGTTCTGGAGCTCCAGGACGTCGCTACCGTCGCTGACGAGGACTCCTGCGTCGCCTGTGGCGCTTGCCAGGACGCTTGCCCCGCTGGCGCGATCACCGAGATCGTCGAGGAGTAACAACTCCCCCACCTGCACACTCAAAAGTACACCGTGCACAAAAAAGGAGGCCTCCGCATCGCCGCGGAGGCCTCCTTTTGCATGTGTGGGCAGTTGCGGTGGAATAGTTCCTGGCTCATTGCTTAGGTGCCGATTGTAGGAACTATTTCACCGCAACTTATAAAGACGGTGTCGGGCTAGGACAAATCATCCTCGTAGGGCATTAAATCGGCTAGGTAGCCTTTTTCCTTGAGCATGGCCTCGATCTCGTCGAGGGTTTGCTCATCCTCTGCCGCAATGCGATGGAAGTGATAGCCGCTGGTTACCGTCAGCAGCGGAAAGCTCTTGCCGCTCTCGATATCGTGCAGGTAGCGCTCAACATCGCGACGATTGCGGATGTCCAAGTCGGCCGTGATCTTGCCGTACACGCGGTGATTGACGATCACGTTGAGCACGGAGCCGCCGACGTCGACGATACTCGTGAGCTCATCGCCTGCCTGCTCCACGCTGTGGCGAACCTTGACCAAGCGCGTGGGCACGGCGGGGCTGCTGGGAGCCTCCTGCAGCACATAACCACGGTTGGTTGCCACGACATCGTGCCCATCGGCACGCAACAGGGCAATATCCTGAACCACGACCTGACGGCTCACGCCAACCTCGCGGGCAAGTGCACTGCCCGAAACGGGCTCCTTGGCTTCCTCGAGCACGCCCATGATGGCACGGCGACGCTCGCGGGCGTTCATTATTTACCGTCCAGCAGACGCAGGTGCTTAAGCGAGAGGTCGAGAATCGGCGCAGAGTGCGTCAACGCCCCCGAGCTAATAAAGTCGACGCCCAGGTCGGCCAGGGCGCGGATATTGCTGGCATCCACATTGCCCGAGCACTCGGTCTTGGCGCGGCCGTCGATAAGCTCAATCGCGGCAGCCATGTCGTCGTGGGTCATGTTGTCGAGCATGATGATGTCGGCACCGGCCTCCACGGCCTCGCGTACCATGTCCAGGTTCTCGCACTCGATCTCGACCGTCGTGGTAAACGATGCGTGGGCGCGTGCCATCTCGATCGCACGCGTCACGCCGCCGGCTGCGTCGATATGGTTGTCCTTGAGCATGACAGCCGTCGACAGGTTGTAGCGGTGGTTGCTGCCGCCACCGATCTCGACCGCGGCCTTCTCGAAGACGCGCATGCCCGGTGTGGTCTTGCGCGTGTCGACAAGCACGGTCTTGGTACCCTCGAGCGCCGCCGCCATTCGGTGCGTATAGGTGGCGATGCCGCTCATGCGCTGCAGGTAGTTGAGCGCCACACGCTCGCCCGAAAGCAGCACGCGCGCGTCGCCGCGCACCTGGCCCACGTGGTCGCCGGCGTGCACCTCGTCACCGTCGGCAACATCGAACAACACGGAGCTCTGCGGATCCAGCAGCTCAAAGGTGCGGGCGAACACGTCCAGGCCGGCGATGATGCCGTCGGCCTTAGCGATGAGCTCCACCGTGGCGGGGCGCGCCGTGGGGCACACGCTCGCCGTGCTCACGTCCTCAAAGGTAATGTCCTCGCGCAGGGCCTGCAGAATCAGATCATCGACGACGAGCTTCATGGTAATGGGATTCATGGTCTACTCCTCCACGGCCTGCGTACCGGCGGCACGGGCCAAATCATCGATTGCCAGGGTGTCGGCGCTCAGGGCGCGATGGCGTCCATCGAGCGCGGGCTCGCCTGCCTGCTCCACGGCAAGCGACTCGCCGGTGCGCATGCGCCAAGCAGCGCGGCGACCCCAGACCAGTGCTTCGAGCAGGCTGTTGGAAGCTAGGCGATTCTTGCCGTGAACGCCGTTGCAGGCCGTCTCGCCGGCGGCGTAGAGCTCGGGCATCGAGGTGCGGCCGTCCTTGTCGACCCACACGCCGCCCATAAAGTAGTGCTGCGTGGGCGTGACGGGAATGGGTTCATCCAGGATGTCGCGACCGTCCTCAAGGCAGCGCGCGCGGATGTTGGCGAAGTGCCCGGTCACCACGTCGCGCTCGACGGGGGCAAAGCTCAGCCACTCGTGCTCGGTGCCGTCCTGCTTCATCTGCTCGCGAATAGCGGCGGCGACCACGTCGCGCGGCTGCAGCTCGTCGGTAAAGCGCTCGCCGGCGGCGTTGAGCAGAATCGCGCCCTCGCCGCGGCAGCTCTCGCTGATCAGGAAGGTGCGGCCCGGCTGCGGCGAGAACAGTCCCGTGGGGTGAATCTGCACGTAGTCAAGATGCTCCATCGTAATGCCGTGCTCCTGCGCGATGTAGCAGGCGTCGCCGGTGAGCTGCGGGTAGTTGGTGGAGTGGTCGTATACGCCGCCGATACCGCCCGTCGCCCACAACGTGTGGCGAGCATGAATCTCAAACGGCTCGCCGGTATGCGCGCCCTCGGCGGCATTTACCAGTTCGTCGGCGGGGCGGACCGAGTTGTCCTCGTCCACCGCAACAGCGACGACACCAGTGCACACCGTGGCCCCATCGCGCTCGGCCGTCAGGATGTCGGTCATGGCCACGTGCTCAAGAATCTGCACGTTGTCCAGCTTGCGGACGGCCTGGAGCAACTTGGTCGTGATCTCCTTGCCCGTAATGTCGGCATGGAAGGCGATGCGCGGGCGGCTGTGCGCGCCCTCGCGGGTAAAGTCGAGGCTGCCGTCGGCCTTGCGCTCAAAGTCCACGCCCATCGCCAGCAGGTCGTTGATGACCGAGCGGCTCGAGCGAATCATGATGTCTACGCTCTCGCGGCGGTTCTCGTAGTGACCGGCGTGCATGGTGTCCTCAAAGAAGGCATCGTAGTCCGAGCCCTCGGGAAGCACGCAGATGCCGCCCTGTGCGAGCATCGAGTCGCACTCGTCGACCGCGCCCTTGGAGAGCATGATCACGCGCGCGCTCGTCGGCAGATTGAGGGCAGCGTATAGGCCCGCCACGCCGCAGCCGGCAATGACGACGTCGCACTCCATGTCGGGGTATTGCTTGGTTTCCACAGGAATCCTCTCCCTTGTGATGTGACTGGGGAACCGCCCCTCATGTCACATTGTTCTAGCGCGCCGCGTACTCGAGCATGCGGTCGAGCGTGAGCTTGGCCTGGTCGGCGGCCTCGTCCGACACGCCGATCTTCACCTCGCCCTCGCCCGTCTCTAGGCAGCGTGCGAGCTTTTCGAGCGTGATGAGATCCATGTTGACGCAGGTGGGCTGCACCGCGGGGAAGTAGAACTTTTTACCGGTGCCCTGGCAGCGGCGCTCGAGCTCGTAGAGCACGCCGCGGACCGTCACGATGATGAACTCGCTGGCGTCCGACTCCTCGGCATACTTGATGATGCCGGCGGTGGAGCCGATGTAGTCGGCCTCGGCCAGGACGTCGGCCTTGCACTCAGGATGCGCCAGCACGAGCGCGTCGGGATGGGCCTCCGCCGCGTCGACGATCTGCTCGACGGTGATGATGTGGTGGCGCGGGCAGTAGCCCTTGTTGAGAATGACGTGCTTTTGCGGCACCTGCTCGGCTACGAAGCGGCCCAAGTTTTGATCGGGGATGAACAGGACATGCTGCTGCGGCAGCTCAGACACGATCTTGACGGCGTTGGAGCTGGTGACGCACACGTCGCTCCAGCTCTTGATCTCGACTGTGGAGTTGACGTAGCAGACCACAGCAAGGTCGTCACCGTACTCGGCGCGGGCGGCGTCGACCGTCTCGCGCTTGACCATGTGAGCCATGGGGCAATCCGCGCCCGGCTCGGGCAGCAGCACGGTCTTGGTGGGGTTGAGCAGCTTGGCACTCTCGCCCATAAACTCCACGCCGCACAGCACGATGGTCTGCTGCGGCAGGCTCTTGGCAAGCTTTGCCAGGTAGAAGCTGTCGCCGACGTAATCGGCAACAGCCTGGACCTCGGGCGCCACGTAATAGTGTGCCAGGATCACCGCATCGCGTTGGGTTTTTAGTTGCTGAATGGCCTCGACGAGCTCTGCGGGCACCAATGCCGCACGCTCCGTTGCCGTCGTTGCCGATGCCAGGCCGGCCGCAATGTCGCGTGCAAGCTCCGATGCATCCATGTTCGCGCTCTGTGCCATCAAGGCCCCTCTCTTTTGGCGAATCTTGGGGCTTTAGTATGACACCTAGGTTTACAGCTGACAAGACAGCTGTAAACCTAGGTGTAAAGTTGAAATAAAGATTCAATCATGCGGCAGGCCTGACAAGTTAAGGACAGTCGAGCTCTCGATAGCGCAGGAGGCATCTTTCGCCACCGCAATACCACTTGGCGCGAGTTGCACGCCGTGGGGCGCAAACGGCGCGCACCCCCGCGGGCGGTACGCACCCAATGTGGCAAAATCGAACTACTAAGGGGGCCGAATGCTCAAGATTATTGCCTGCGACGACGACGTCGCTTTTCTAGATAGACTGCACCGGATGATCGACCGTTGGTCGACCGAAACGGGCACGGCGGTCGATGTTGCGCTCGTCACGCGCGGCGAGGACCTGCTGGCCCGCCATGCCGCATCGCGCGCCGACATCATCCTGCTCGATATGATTATGCCGCTCGTCAACGGCATGGACACCGCGCGCGAATTGCGCCAGGCCGATACCGCCGTGCGTCTGGTGTTTCTCACCTCATCGCCCGAGTTTGCACTAGAGTCCTACGAGGTCCGCGCCTTCGACTATCTGCTCAAGCCCGTGACTTACGAACGCCTGGCACAGCTACTCGACGAGCTTTCGAGCATGCGCCCGGCGGCAACCGACGAGCTCGTGATCAAAACGTCCTTTGGCTACCACGCCCTGCGCTTATCCGATATCGAATATGCCGAGGCGCGCAACAAGCACGTGGTCTTCCACCTGCGCGATGGCCGCGATATCGAGGCACTCGAGTCGTTCCGCAGCGTTGAGGACCGTTTGGCACAAAATGCCACCTTCTTTAAATGCCACCGTAGTTACCAGGTCAACTTGCGCAACATCGACCACTTCGATCGCACGGACATCGTCATGCGCTCGGGCGCGTGCATTCCGCTGTCGCGCAGCAGCAAGCAGGGATTCCAAGACGCCTACTTTGCGATGCGCTTCGAGGGCGGGAGGCGCTAATGCCCGCAACGGTCGAAATGGTCCTTTGGGCAATCCACCACGCCACGACGTTGCTCTTTGGCGTCTTTGCCTCGGCGGCGCTGTGCGGTGTCGAAATCAACCGACGCCACGCGCTTGAGCTGCTGGGGGTCGGCGTCGTGACCGGCGCCGCCTTCTCGATCGCCAATGTCGTTGGCGGAGAGCTTTTTGCCCGCCAGGCTTATCCGCTTGTCGTGCACCTGCCGCTTATCGTCTACCTGTGCGCGCGCTACCGCCTGAGTCCACTGCTTGCCGCGCTCGGCATTACGAGCGCCTATCTGAGCTGCCAGTTCAGCAACTGGATGGGTATCGCCGCATTTGCCGCGACCGATTCGCAGATCACGTACTATCTGGCGCGCATCGCGACCACGCTCGCCGTCTTTGCCGTCCTGTTGCATTGGGCCAGCGACATCGGTCCGCGCCTGGCGATTAAAAGCACCACCGAGCTGGGCATCCTTTTAATCCTGCCGCTCGTCTATTACGTCTTTGACTATGCCACCAACGTCTACACCACGCTGTTCCACTCGGGCTCGGTGGTGACGGTTGAGTTTTTAGCCTTTGCGCTCTGTGCCTTCTATCTTATGTTTCTTGCCGTTTACCTGCGCGAATACGAAGAAAAGGAAACCGTCGAGCGAGAGCGATGGATGCTCGAAACCCGCGACAGCGCCGCCATCAAAGAGCTCGAGGCCTGGCGTCAATCTGGGCGCGAGCTGTCGATTCTTCGCCACGATATGCGCCACTTCCTACGCGGTCTGGCCGCTTTGATTGAGGAGGGCCACACCGACGAGGCGCTCAAACGCATCGACGAACTCTGCGAAGCCGGCGACCGCACCGCCGTACGCCGCTTCTGCGCCAACGAGACCGTAAACATTGCGCTTTCGTCATTTAACTCGGAAATTAATAGAAACGGCATTACCGCCAACCTGCGCGCCGCCGTACCCGAAACCATCCACGTAGGTGACGCCGACCTGTTTAGCGTGCTCTCAAATGCCTTGGAAAACGCTATCACCGCCGCAAGCGCCGCACCCCAAGGAAAGCGATTCGTCGACTTTGACCTACGATTTGAGGACGGCCAGCTGCTGCTGTTAGTTTCCAACACGTTTGACCGCGCGCCGCGCATGGTCGACGGCATGCCTGTAACCCAGCATGCGGGCCACGGCTTTGGCACCAAGAGCATCAAACTTGCCGTGGAGCGCATGAACGGCAACTGCCAGTTCCGCATTAACGGCGATCGGTTTGAGCTGCGCGCTGTGATGTAAAAGTGCGGCACCGATCTCGCGGCGTGCCTTGCCCGCCAGGCAATCGCCCGCCGGTGCCAATCCGCTACAGCGGAGCGGCCGCCGGGGTCAGCTGCTTGATGTAGGCCCACATGCGCTGCTTGGCCGCCTTGTCGGTCAGCGCCGCCTCAAAGCCATCGAGCGCGAGCACGCGGCGGCCCTGCACATGGGCGACCAGGCCGGGTTTGAGCATGGCGGTGTCGAAGTCATCAATCGCCACGAGCATATCGGCGTAGGTTTCGCGCATGACATCGGCCGCGCTGTTATCGAGCAGCAGCACCGCCTCGGGATCCAGAGCCTCAAGCGCCTCGCGGAACAGGTCGCACGGCAGGGCATGGCCCACCGTCACAGCTCCGTCGCCCGCGCCGGCAACACTCGCCAGCACACAAAACTCTTCGGGCGCGTAACCGATTGCCCCGAGCGCCTTGCGCAATGCGGCGCCATCCGCGCCGGCGGCAAGTTCGCCGCCCGAGCGCTCGGCATCATCCAAATCACCTTTGACCAGCACGATCCGCGAGCACGCGTTGCCCGCGATGCGCACGCCACGGCCCACAAGCGATGCGAGCTCCTGCTCGGCGGCCTGAGCGATAGCTTCTTTTTTCTGGCTTTGTGACGTGGACATGTGCTCTCCAATCGTTTGCGTGCCCACCATTATATAAAAGAGCCGCCCGTGAGTGGTTGCTTTGCGGGCCGTTGGGTATAAGCACGGTCGTACTGAGTTTTACGCGGCCGAGCCGCGTCGCATTATGGAGGTCACCATGGCTGACATTAAGCAGATTACCCCCGAGAACTTCGATTCCGTCGTTAGCGACAACCTTCCCGTACTGGTTGATTTTTGGGCGCCCTGGTGCGGGCCCTGCCGATCGCTCTCGCCCATCGTGGACGAGGTAGCCGACGAGCTGGCCGGCAAGCTTGCCGTTGCCAAGTGCAACGTCGATGACAATCAGGACCTGGCCATGAAGTTTGGCGTCATGAGCATCCCCACGCTGATTGTCTTTAAGAACGGTGAGGAGGTCGACCGCTCGGTCGGCGCGCTGCCCAAGGCAAGGCTGCAGGTATTGCTGGAGAAGCACCTGTAATACGCTGGTTACATTTTGGCGTCCTGCCGCCGTCCATGAACGCTTTTGCACCGCTCGCCGGACTTCTGGATGCACCGCGTGCGACCACGGATAGTATGGTAAATACAAACAGCCCCCAGTGAACGGGTGCGGGTCACACAGACTCGCACCCGTTTTCTTATGCGGTAGCGCCCCGCGCGGGCGTAGTAGAATCTGAACCACTGGATTGCCCCGAGCATAAGGAGATTTCCCATGCATGACGTCGGAATGAACATGAGCCAGCTTGCCATGAGCGTCAAGCAGGTCGACGACACCATCGAGCTCGCCCACGAGTGGAGCCATCAGCTGCTGCATGCGACCGAGAATTTTGACATGGAGCGCATTGGCGCCAAGCTCGAAGCTGCCATGGCCGCACTGCACGAGGCGCATGACGCGCTCGAGGGCTACGAGGAAGCCATCGAGGCTGACCACAACTCCGTCGGCTCCGTAAAGCTGGTGTAGGGTGTCCGAACACGAACACGAGCACGGCTGCGGGCACGACCACCGCAACGACACGGGCGACGAGGCGAGCTGCCGTTGCGGCGGCGGCTCCGAGCTGGTCCGTTTTTCGGTCACCGCGCCCGATGACCTACTGCGCCGCTTTGACGAGCAGATCGCACGCCGCGGCGACGTAGCCAACCGCTCCGAGGCAGTGCGCGATTTGATTCGCGCCTCGATCGCCAAAGAGCAGATGCGCACGCCCGATGAGCACGTTATCGGGTCGCTCACCATGATCTACGACCATCACACCGGCGATCTGACGCGTCGCCTGGACGAGGTGCAGCACGACTACACCGACGAGATCGTATCGACCATGCACGTGCATCTTGATCACCACAACTGTCTGGAGATCTTGGCGCTCAAGGGTCGCGGCGAGCGCGTCTACGAACTAGCCGACCGCCTGCTGGGCCTGCGCGGCGTTAAGCACGGCGAGCTCACCTGCGCCGCCACCAGGCAAAGTCTGGGGCTATAGCGGGATTTCCCGCAGCGCACCTGCCAAAAAGGGACAGGTTTGTTTTGGCAGGTTTAGAAGTTTTACCTACCAAAATAAGCCTGTCCCTTTTTGGTCGGTTTTGATGAGGGGTGTCGCATGCGGCATGTGCATATTCATGTGACGGGCATTGTGCAGGGCGTTGGCATGCGACCGTTTGTGTATCGCGAGGCCACGGCGCATGACATTTGCGGCTGGGTGCTCAATGCGGGCGACGGCGTGCACATCGAGGCGCATGCTCCGGCCGATGCGCTCGATGCTTTTGTTGCCGCGCTTTCTGAGCATGCGCCTGCGGCAGCCCGCGTAGAGCATGTCGAGACTATGGACCTGGCAGCCAACGGTTGGGATGCCGCCAGTGAACAGGGTTTTCGCATCGTAGCATCGCAGGACCAGACCGCGCACACGACGCTCGTCTCGCCCGATATCGCCACCTGCGACGATTGCCTGCGCGAGTTGTTCGATCCCGCCGACCGACGCTATCACTACCCCTTTATCAACTGCACTAACTGCGGCCCACGCTTTACCATCATCCGATCGCTGCCTTATGACCGAGCGGCCACGTCGATGGATTGTTTTCCCATGTGCCCCAAGTGCGCCGCGGAGTATGCCGACCCACTCGACCGGCGTTTTCACGCGCAGCCCGATGCCTGCTTTGATTGCGGGCCGCATATTACGTGGCGCGAGGCCGGCGAAGCCGCCGCGTCGCCGGCCGTCGGCACCACGCGCGAGACCAGTGACGCCATTATCGACCGCTGTGTTGAGCTGCTGGCCAACGGCGGTATCGTCGCTATCAAGGGTCTGGGCGGATTTCACTTGGCATGCAACGCCTCCAACGAGCAGGCGGTAGCCGAGCTTCGCCGCCGCAAACGCCGCAGCAACAAACCGCTTGCCGTTATGGCACGCGACCTTGTCGACGTTGAACGCCTGTGCCATGTCAACGACGTTGAGCGCGGCTTGCTGGCCGGCAGCATTCGTCCCATTGTGCTGCTGCGCCGACGTGCCGTTTGCGAGAGCGGCGGTTCCCCCAACGCCCTCGCGCTCGCGCTGTCCGTCGCACACGACCTTCCCGAACTCGGTGTTATGCTCCCCTATACCCCGCTTCAGCATCTGCTGCTTGCCGCGGCAGAAGCCCGCGGTATGCACGCGCTCGTCATGACCAGCGGAAACCTGAGCGAGGAACCCATCGAGACCGACGACGACCTTGCCTGGGAACACCTCGTTGCCGCCGGCATCGCCGACGCGTTGCTCGGTAACGACCGCGCGATCCTCTCGCGCTACGACGACTCTGTAGTGCGAGAGGCGAACGGCGCCGTTATGCCCGTTCGCCGCGCTCGCGGATATGCACCCCAGCCGCTGCCGTTGCCGGCGCTCGACGGCGCTCCGTCCTGCATGCTCGCCTGCGGGCCACAACAAAAGGCCACGATTGCGCTCACGCGTGAAGGGACGAACGGCGAGGCAACCTGTTTTGTGTCGCAGCATATCGGCGATGTTGAAAACGGCGGGACCTTCGATGCCTGGAACGCCGCACGCACTCGCTTGGAAGATCTCTTTGACTTGGCGCCCGCCGCCTTAGCCTGCGATGTACATCCCAGCTATCTATCGAGCCAGTGGGCGCGCGAGCAGGCACGAAAATGCAATCTGCCGCTCGTCGAGGTGCAGCACCATCATGCGCATATCGCGAGCGTAATGGCCGAGGCCATCGCCGCGGGCCAGCTTGCAACCGACGCGCGCGTCCTTGGCATCGCCTTTGACGGCACCGGCGCCGGTACCGATGGGACCATTTGGGGCGGCGAGTTTCTTGTCGCCAGCCTTGGCGGCTTTGAGCGCGCCGCGCATTTGCGCACCTGGGCGCTCCCCGGCGGGGCGGCCTCCGTGCGTGACGCCCGCCGCAACGCCTTTGCCCTGCTCAGTGAGCTCGGCCTGCTTGAACACCCGGGGGCCGTGGGGCTTTTGGACAGCCTTGACGAACAGACGCGCAGCATAACGGCAACGATGATCGAACGCGGCATCAACAGCCCGCGCACCAGCAGCATGGGTCGCTTGTTTGATGCCGCAGCCGCGATTCTGGGCATTTGCGGCCAGGCGACCTACGAGGGTGAACCCGCCATCGAGCTTGAGGGCGCCGCCTGGCGCGCGCTCGGCAGCGAAAGTATCTGCCCCACCGGCAATATGACCAGCTTTTCCGTAACCGAATCATCCCGTCCGGACGACTGCCATGTTCTGAACTCCAGATCGCTTATTGAGGAGCTTTTGGAGGGAATCGGGGCCGGCGTGCCCGCCGGCCAGCTCGCGCTCGACTTCCACGTCACCATCGCACGCGCGTCGGCCCGCATCGCAAACGAGATCTGCGCCCGTGAAGGCCTCGACACCGTCGCACTCTCGGGCGGTGTGTTCATGAACCGACTTTTGCTCCAGCTCCTCACCCGCGAGCTCAAAAGCATGGGCCTCACCGTCTTGGTTCCCCACTCCGTGCCCGTCAACGACGGCTGCATCGCCTACGGTCAGGCGGCAATCGCGCGCGCCCACCTCGCGCAGATCGCATCGCAGTAGCCCGATCTCGCTCGTCGCCGCGCCAACTGTCTCACGGGCGTAACGCGTTTGCCCGCGAACCCCGCGAGCGCTACCATCAAGCAATGGATTATCAAGCGCCTATCCAGCGCAAAGCGTATAAAAGGGGAACAATATGTGCCTTGCCGTTCCCGGTAAAGTAGTCAAACGCGACGACGACCTCAAGGCCACCGTCGACATGATGGGCATCGAGCGTCCGGTGTCGCTGCGACTCGTGCCGACGGCACAAGTAGGCGACTATATTCTGGTGCACGCTGGATTTGGCATCCAGATCGTCGACGAGCAGGAGGCGCAGGATACGCTCGACCTGGTCAACACCATGACCGAACTGGTCGAAGAAGACCAACTGGCCAGCAACCCGGCCGAGGCATACTAGTGGCGGCCGGACAGCCGGCTCGCTCCGGTATCGACTTTTCGGCATTTCGCGATTCCAAGCTGGCCCGCGAGCTCATCGAACGCATCCGTGAACTTGTCGGCGACCGCACCATCAACCTTATGGAAGTCTGCGGTACGCATACCGTGAGCATCGGTCGCTATGGCTTTCGCTCCATTATGCCGGCGGGACTCAAGCTGCTGAGCGGCCCGGGTTGCCCCGTCTGCGTTACCGCCAACCGCGACATCGATCACGCAATCGCGCTTTCCAACATGGACGGCGCCATCATCACCACCTTTGGCGACATGATGCGCGTGCCCGGATCGTCCACCTCACTCGCCGCGCAAAAGGCAGCAGGGTGCGACATTCGCATCGTCTACTCCCCGCTCGACGCGCTCGATATCGCCGAGCAAAATCCCGAACGCCCGGTCATCTTTATGGGTGTGGGCTTTGAGACCACAACGCCCACCATTGCCGCCGCTATCCTGGAGGCCGACGCGCGCGGGCTCCAGAACTTCTCGGTCTACTGTGCTCACAAGACCACGCCGCCGGCGCTGCGCGCCATCGCCAACGATCCCGAGACCACTATCGACGGCTTTATCCTGCCGGGCCACGTCGCTACCATCACAGGCCTGGCACCCTTTGGGTTTTTAGTCGACGAGTTCGAGACCCCCGGCGTGGTCACGGGATTTGAGCCGGTCGATATTCTGCAGGGCATCTGCATGCTGGTCCAGATGGTTGTCGAGAACAAGCCGGCGATCGACAACGCCTACCGCCGTGGCGTCAACGCAGACGGTAACCCCGTGGCGCGCCAGCTGGTCGAGCAGGTATTTGAGCCGTGCGATACCACATGGCGCGGGCTGGGGCCGATTGCGGCCTCGGGACTCGCCATTCGTCCCGAATTCTCGCGCTTTGATGCCCGCACCCGCTTTGACGTGCCCATCGAGCCGACGGTCGAGCCACGCGGATGCCGCTGCGGCGACGTGTTGCGCGGAGCCATTACGCCGAGCGACTGCCCTCTGTTCGGCCACGCTTGTACACCCGAGCATCCCGTCGGCCCCTGCATGGTGAGCTCCGAGGGCAGCTGTGCGGCTTACTACCGCTACCGCAACTAGCCCGAACGCACCCGCACACCGACACCACCCACGATTGGAGTTTTCGATATGTCCCATAGCGTTACCGATAGCACCGTCCTGCTGGGTCACGGCTCCGGCGGCCAGATGATGAAACGCATCATCGACGAGGTCTTTTTGGATGCCTTTGGGTCGCCCGAGCTACTCGAGGGCAACGATGCCGGCGTCGCCGCACTGCCCGCGAGCGGGCGCATCGCCATGTCGACCGACAGCTTTGTGGTGACGCCGCAGTTCTTCCCCGGCGGCAATATCGGCCGACTCGCCGTGTGCGGAACCGTCAACGATGTCGCGACCTCGGGTGCCAATGTGCGCTACCTGTCGTGCGGCTTCATCCTCGAAGAGGGTTATCCCATGGACAAGCTGCGTCAGATCGTGCAAACCATGGCCGAGACGGCGCGCGAGGCGGGCGTAGCGATCATCACCGGCGACACCAAAGTGGTTGAGCGCGGCGGGGCCGACGGCGTCTACATCAATACCGCCGGCGTGGGCGAAGTGCCCGCGGGTGTGGCGCTCAGTGGCGCAAACTGCCAGCCTGGCGATGTCATCCTGGTGTCGGGCACACTCGGCGACCACGGCATCGCCATCATGAGCCAACGCGAGGGCTTGGCGTTTTCGAGCAACATCCAAAGCGATGCCGCGCCGCTCAACCACCTGATAGCCGACGTTCTGGCCGCAGCCCCCGACACGCGCTGTTTCCGCGACCCCACGCGCGGCGGCCTTGCATCCACACTCAATGAGTTTGCGCAGGCCAGCGGCGTTGCCATGGAGGTCGATGAGGACGCCGTGCCCGTGCGTCCCGATGTGCAGGCGGCTTGCGAGATGCTCGGCTATGACGTGCTGCAGGTGGCAAACGAGGGCAAGATGGTCGCCGTGGTGCCAGCCGAGCAGGCCGATGCGGCTCTAGCCGCCATGCGTACTGCCCGCTACGGCGAGAACGCCGCGATTATCGGCCGCGTGCTGCCGCTTGGATCGGACGCTCGACCCGCCGTGCGCGTACGCACCGGCTGGGGCTCAACCCGCATCCTCGACATGCTTGTGGGAGAACAGCTGCCAAGGATTTGCTAACGGCAAAGGCTCGCGGCTAGCGCAGCGCGGTTCAAGGCCGGCAAAGATATTCAGATTCCAAACGTGCCCGATACGCAGGCCCAGTATCATGGAGTGCGTTTTATTACTCAAACGGCAGGAGCACCCATGGCGGCAGCGTTTTCCCATGTGATTTTTGACCTCGACGGCACTATCCTCAACACGCTCGAGGACCTGGCGGCCGCCGGCAACCATACCTGTGAGATGCACGGCTGGCCCACGTTTGCCGTTGACGAATACCGCTATAAGGTGGGAAACGGCATGCTCAAGCTGGTTGAGCGCTTTATGCCTGCCGAGTATGCGGGCGACGGCCGCATGTTTGAGCAGACGCTTGCCGAGTTTAGGGCTTACTACGGCGAGCACAAGGAGGACCACACCGCCCCCTATGCCGGCACAATCGAGATGCTCGACCGTCTGCGCGCCGCGGGCATCCAGCTTGCCGTGCTTACCAACAAGGACCACATTTCGGCGGCCCCGCTTATCGAGAAGTACTTTGGTCCCGACCGCTTTGCGCTGGTCCAGGGCCGCGTCGATGCGTTTCCGCCCAAGCCCGAAGCGCCCGTCACGCTGCATGTGATGGAAACGCTGGGCGCCGACCCGGCAACCACGCTCTATGTGGGCGATTCCAATGTCGATATCCTGACCGGCCACAACGCCGGCCTTAAGAGCGCGGGCGTCAGCTGGGGCTTCCGCGGCCGCGCAGAGCTGGAAGCCGCCGGCGCCGACTACGTGGTGGACACCCAGGCAGAGCTCACGGCGCTGATTCTGGGCGAGTAACGCTGGTGCTGCTCAACCCAGCCGCCGCAATACCGTTGCGCGGAAAGTAGTCGTTGGGGACGTTCTTAAACGACTAGTCAAACAAGAACGTCACCAACGACTAGTCATTTAAGAACATCCCCAATGACTGCCATGGCAACGCCGATGTTTTGGCAACGACAGCGAGCGGTCACCAGAGCGAACAAATTGGCATGAAAAGAGGGCGGCATTGACCTTCTGGTCATGCCGTCCTCTTTGAATGACAAGTTGTCGCTCTGGTGACCGCGCAGCGTCGAGCAGTTGCGGCGTTTGGTAAAACGCCGCAACGAACTAGCTCAGCATTGCATCCATCATCTCGGAGTTGACGGAGTCGTCGGCAGACCACTCGCCGTCGTCGTTGCAGGTGTACTTGAAGATAACCGTGGTCTTCCTGGGCTCGGTGGCCTTGGTCACATCGACCATAACCTGACCGGCCATCTTGTACAGCTCGTCATCGGAAGGAACCGTATCAAGCGCGGCAACCTTCTCCTGATACTGGGTGGAGAAGTCCTCGACGATCTTGTTCATAGACTTGCATGTGATAGAGACCTCGGCGGTCGCGACACCCTTGTCCTCGTCGACCGTCACGTCGCCGATCTTGTAGTCAAAGCCCTCGAGATAGGTCTTGGCATACTCCTTGGGATCGATACCAAGCTGCTCGAACTCGTCGCCCGAAGCCTCCTCCAGGCCAGAGAGGAAGTCGTCGCCACCGTTCTTGACCTCGTCAAACTGCGTCGTAAGATCCTCGGTGATGAGCTCCTCAACCGAAGGACCTCCACAGCCGGAAAGCACGACCACACATGCAACCAAGACGGCCATGAGGGGCGCAAGCAGCAGCTTCTTTTTCATGTTGTTCCTCCCAATGAGCGGCACTGCGCTTCCCAGACGCGGCGCACGTTGTAATAAGTAAGCCCATACTATCCACTTATGAACACCCTCGGCAACGCGAAGGCGCGGTCGGTTCGTTTTAGCGTCCGAACGGTTTGCAAGCCCGCCCAACGTGCAATAAAACGCTTCCCCGCGATGCAATAAAAAAGGTGGCCGGAAAACCCGACCACCCTTGCACATCCTTTGGATGCCGCAGTTTACTTGCGGACGACCTTGACGATGGCGTCACCGGCGGCGACGGCAGACTCGGCCTCGACGGCGAGCTCGACGTCAGCAAACTCGGCGGTGTTGGACACGGCCACGACGACGCAGTCCTTGTAACCGGCGGCAGCGATCTTGGCGCGGTCGATCTTGAGTATGGGCTGGCCGGCCTTCACGACGTCGTCAGCCTTGACGAAGCCCTCGAAGCCGTCACCGTTCATGTTGACGGTATCGACACCAACGTGCACCAGAACCTCGATGCCGCTATCGGACTGCAGGCCCACGGCGTGACCCATGGTGACGGTCACCTTACCGTCGCAGGGAGCGTAGACCAGATCATCCTCGGGCCACACGGCACAGCCCTTGCCCAGAACCTCGCCACCAAAGACGGGATCGGGCACGTCGGCCATCTTGATGACCTTGCCCTTGACGGGCGAGCACAGCACGTCGGCGCCGGCAGAAGCAGAGATGGAGGCCGGGGCAGCGGCAGCCGCGGGCTCAGCCTTCTTCTTGAACATGTCAAACAGACCCATACGTTTTCTCCTCTTGATTAAGCGCAACGTTATGCGCATGCCTATGGTGATTATAGTGCTAAATGACCAAAATACTAAGGCGAGGGCTCGAATCGCAAGCCCTTCCCGGTAGTGCTCGTGGGATGAGTATCTCCTTTGCATCGCGGGTCGATAAGCCGAGCATCGCCTGCGCACGGGACGGGCAGAAGCGGGCGCACCAAGCCCGATACTTCTTTTCGCTCTCGAGTCCTGCCGCCGCCCCGTCCCTGACACTTCCTGATAACGACCGAAACGTGCCAAAATAAACCCATCCCTTTTTGGTAGGTTTGGCGAGTGTGGATTTTCGGACGCTTAACTAACGAGCGTGGATAATCTTCCACTTTGACTTTGAGGCCGTCACCGAGCCAAAAACAGGAGATTATCCACGTTCATTTTGGATGACCCCCTGTACCAAGCTGAGCTCCATGGTCAAGTAATAACGACTTCTTATCATTAGATTGTTTACATCAATTCTAATGACTATTTAATCCTTAAACTCGTTATTAGAATTGATATGATTAGCCTAATAACGAGTTTCCGGCACTAAAGATATGGAGGGCGCGATGCAAATCGAGGAGAACGGCCAGGGAACGCTCCGCAATAATCTATCGGGGAAATTGGCTTACTATTCGTTTTTTCCAACGCCCTTGCAATCATTGAGGCAGCTAAACCTCACCGAGGAAACCTATCGCACGCTTTCCGCATGCTCACGAAAGCTTGGAGAGCTTGAAGGCATGCTCTACTTTGTTCCCAACGCCGACATGTATCTGACAATGTACGTGCGCAAAGAAGCACTCCTTTCTTCGCAAATTGAGGGAACCCAGTGCACGTTTGACGACCTACTTAGTCCATCGCAAACACAACTCCATCATAAAGATGTCGCAGACGTCGTGAATTACGTCCGTGCTGTCGACCGCGGCGTAGAACTGCTCAAAAAGATGCCCTTGTGCACGAGACTTCTTAGGCAAGTTCATGCGGTCCTGCTGGACGGAGTGCGCGGAACGGAGAAGAATCCAGGCGAGCTGCGCTCCTCACAAAACTGGATTGGCCCCTCAGGCTGCACCATTGCAACCGCATCGTTTGTCCCTCCAAACATTGAAGATTTGAGTAACACGCTCCAGGATCTCGAACGCTTTATCAATGAGCCTCAAGTCGAAATGGATCCGATTGTGCGGGCGGCGCTCGTCCATTACCAATTTGAAACTGCCCATCCATTCCTAGACGGAAACGGTCGCCTGGGCAGGCTTCTCATTACACTTATGCTCATCAATGATGGCGTTCTTCATTCTTGCTTGTTCTATCCATCGTTCCAGTTCAAGAAAAATCGAAACGAGTACTACCGGCAACTCACATCCGTAAGGGAGAGAGGCACTTACGAGGAATGGATAGAGTTTTTCTGTAACAGTCTTCTCGAGAGTGCGAAGGACTCGGTAGGGTCTTTAAAAAACCTTGTTGACCTCCATAACCGTTCCACAGCAACCATTACCGAAAATCTCGGAAGGACTGCTGCAAACGGGCAAAGGCTGTTGGGCATTCTTGAAGAGCACCCCATCGTCGACACCGCATTCATCGCTGCCCAACTCGATATCGGCAGGAGCACCGCGAGCTCGCTCGTCAAATCATTTGAAGAATTGGGTATCCTCCGTCCGCTCGACGAGTCAAGACAGAGATACCGGCAGTACGGGTATGAAGAGTATCTTTCGATTCTCAGGGAAGACGCTGAGCCGATTAGATAGGCATCGCAGCCCAGCCAAATTAAAGCGAGCGCGGATAATCTCCCACTTTGAGCCCGCACACAGGCCAAAAACGGGAGATTATCCACGCTCATTTCTGACTAGTCATTGGGGACGTTCTTAAACGACTAGTCAAACAAGAACGTCCCCAATGATTACCACGGCAACACCGATGTTTTGGCAACGCCAGCGAGCGAGCCGCATTTGAGGCAAGGTGACGTGAAATCAGAACCACCCTTAAAAAGGGTGGTTTGCTCTTAGGGTATAACCCACGGGC
>UQHZ01000019.1 GCA_900541055.1 uncultured Collinsella sp. | reverse complement strand
CGAGATCATGCCTAGTCTCGTGGGCTCGGAGATGTGTATAAGAGACAGCCGCAGACCAGCGTGGCGCCTTGTCCGCGACTCCGAAGGAGCAGGACAAGACGCCACACATGGTCGAGGACGTTCTGAAAACTAAGCCCGGCCCCCGCCGGACAGGTCAACCTACTCGCAGAGCAGCTTGGCGATCTGGACGGCGTTGGTTGCCGCGCCCTTACGGATTTGGTCACCGCAACACCAGAAGGTGATACCACGCGCGGCCTCCGGGTTCGAGATGTCGCGGCGCACGCGACCGACCCAAATCAGGTCCTGGTCGGAGGTGTCCATCGGCATGGGGAAGCGGTCGCGTGCATCCTCGGCAGCCATATCGTCAACCAGCTTGACGCCGGGAGCGGAAGCCAGCGCAGCACGGGCCTCCTCGACCGTGATGTCGCGCTCAAACTCGAGCGTAATGCTCTCGGAGTGCGAGCGCAGCACGGGCACGCGCACGCAAGTGCAGTTCACGCGCAGCTCGGGCAGATGCATGATCTTGCGGCCCTCGTTCTGCAGTTTCATCTCCTCGGAGGTAAAGCCCTCCTCCTTGACGCCGCCAATCTGCGGAATAAGGTTGCTCGCGAGCTGGGCGGCAAACGCGCGCGGCTCGGGAATCTCCTCGCCACGGCCCAGAGCGGCCAGCTGAGCCTCAAGCTCGGCCATACCGGGAGCGCCAGCACCCGAAGCCGCCTGGTACGTCGAGACGATCATGCGCTTCACGCCGGCGAGCTGATGCAGCGGCCACGTGGGAACCAGGCCGATGATGGTCGCGCAGTTGGGATTGGCGATAAGGCCGTGATGCCATTTGATATCGTCGGCATTGATCTCGGGCACGACCAGCGGCACCTCGGGATCCATGCGGAAGGCGTGGCTGTTGTCGACCACGACGGCGCCGCGCTTTACGGCCTCGGGCAGCAATTCCTTGGCGATATCGTCGCCGGCAGCGCCAAGCACAATGTCACAGCCCTCAAAGGCCTCGGGGCAAGCCTCTTCGATCACGATTTGCTCGCCGCGGAACTCAACGGTCTTGCCCGCGGAGCGTGCGCTTGCCAACAGCTTGAGCTTGCCGACCGGGAACTCCTGCTCGTTGAGGCACTCGAGCATCTGGGTGCCCACGGCTCCCGTCGCGCCCAAAATAGCAACCGTGTACTGTTTCATGCTTCCCCCTTTAAAGGTTGTGGCTTTTGCCCGCACGCCGAGCAGGCCGATTATTGTTGCCAGTTTATACAAGAACAGGGCGGGCATGAAACCCGCCCCGTCGAAACGAAACCGAAACGAAACGCCCCGCCGTAGATTTTTGAGACATGACCCAAAAATCTATCGAGCAGTCGCTACTTTTTGAGCGCGGCCAGGGTGGGATCGGCCGGCGCGGGGGCCTCCAAGTCGGAGACCTTCACAATGCCGTTCTCATCGGAGAAGGCACGGTAAATGGTCTGAATCGCCAGGTCGAAGTCCTTCTCCTCGACGCCGATAATGATGTTGATCTCGTCGCAGCTCTGCGAAATCATGCGCACGCTCACGCCGGCCTGGCCAAGCATACCAAACAGATGGCCCGAGATACCTGCGCGGCCGCGCAGGTTACGGCCGACGGTAGCGATGAGCGCCAGGCCCTCGACAACCTCGATCTCGAGCGGTTCGACCTCCTGCTGAATGTCGCCCACGAGCGAGTACAGCGAATCGTGAACGTCCTGCTCCTGCACCACGGCGCCAAAGCGGTCAACACCGGTGGGCATGTGCTCGACGGAGACGTCATAGCGCTCGAAGACCGAAAGCGCACGGCGCATAAAGCCGACGCGGGGCTTGGTGCGGTCGCGGGCGACGTTGATGGCGACAAAACCGCGCTTGCCGGTCACGCCGGTAATGATGGGCTCTGCCTCGCCCTCGTCAGCCGTCTCGCTAATGATGGTGCCGGGGTCCTGCGGCGCATTGGTGTTCTTGATGACCAGCGGAATACCCGCCTCACGCACGGGGAACACGGCCTCCTCGTGCAGGACGCTTGCACCCATGTACGAAAGCTCGCGCAGCTCCTCGTAGGTAACGCGGGCGATGGGCTGAGCCTCGGGAACAATACGCGGATCGGCGGAATAGAAGCCCGAGACGTCGGTCCAGTTCTCGTACAGGTCGGCGCCCAGGCACTTGGCCAGGATCGAGCCCGAGATATCGCCGCCGCCACGGTCGAGCAGCTTGATCTGGCCCTCTCGCGTCGCGCCGTAGAAACCGGGCATAACAAAGCCGCCCTGCTGGCCGTACTCCTGCACCAGCTCGGAGGTGCGATTCATGCTGAGCGTACCGTCGTGATGGAACGCCACAACCGTCGCGGCGTCCAGGAACGGCAGGCCCAGGTACTCGGCCATCAAGCGAGCGGTGAAGTACTCGCCGCGGCTCACGAGCTCCTCGGTAGAGTAGCCGCCCGAGCGGGCGCGCTCGGCAAAGGCCGCGAACTCCTCGCGGATGGGATAGGTGAGCTCCAACTCGTCAGCGATATCAAAATAGCGCTGGCCGATGTCCTCGAGTAGTTCCTCGCACGACACGTGATACTTAACGTGCGCGTTAACCAGGTAGAGCAGGTCGGTTACCTTAGTGTCGCCCTTAAAGCGGCGGCCGCAGGCGGAAACCACCACAAAACGGCGGGCAGGGTCGGCATCGACGATGGCCTTGATCTTCTTAAAGTGTTCGGCGTCGGCGACCGACGAGCCGCCAAACTTGGCAATCTTAATCATGGGCTTGAGGTTACCTTTCTAAAAGCCTCTGCAAACCTGTTTTGCGCGCTCTGATACCATGGTTTCACCGATTGGGACCAAGGCATCCGAGGAGCAGTGTTATATGGGAACTTATCATAGTACACGAGGACGCACTTTATCGTGCTCAAGTAAGGTGGCAATCCGCACCGGCATCGCTCCCGACGGGGGTTTGTTTGTCTCGGACGAGCTCGGCACCCAGCAGGTCGATATCAGCTCGCTTGCAGATAAATCGTACTTTGAAATCGCTCAAGATGTGTTGGGAATGTTACTGAATGATTACACGGCCGAAGAAATTTCGGCGTGTATCGACGAGGCATACCGCGGCACGTTTGCGAGTGAAGAGGTCACGCCGCTCGTCAAACTCGACGCCGCGCCGAGCGCCGACGCCCCTCAGACCTATGTGATGGAGCTCTTTGGCGGCCCCACGAGCGCTTTTAAGGACGTCGCTCTGCAGATGCTCCCCCGTCTGATGGCCCGCACTTCCGCCAAGGACGGCGGCGCCGAGCGCATCATGATCGTCACTGCTACGTCGGGCGACACCGGCAAGGCCGCGCTCGCCGGTTTTGCCGACGCTCCGGGCACGGGCATCACCGTCTTTTATCCCGAGGGCAAGGTCAGCCGCGTCCAGAACCTGCAGATGTCCACGCAGGAGGGCGATAACGTCGCCGTCTGCGGCATCCGCGGCAACTTTGACGACGCCCAGAGCGCCGTCAAGCGCATCTTTGCCGATAAGGAGCTTGCCGAGCGCCTGGAGGCCGCCGGCACGGTGCTTTCGAGCGCCAACTCCATCAACGTCGGCCGCCTGGTGCCGCAGGTCGTCTACTACTTTGCTGCCTATGCGCAGCTGCTGCGCGCCGGCGCCATCGAGGCCGGCGACGCCGTGGAGTTCTGCGTACCGACCGGCAACTTTGGCGATATCTTGGCCGGCTACTACGCCAAGCGCATGGGTCTGCCTGTCGCCAAGCTCATCGTCGCGAGCGACAAGAACAACGTATTGGCCGACTTCCTGACCACCGGCGTTTACGACCGTAACCGTCCGTTCTTCACGACCATCTCGCCGTCGATGGACATCCTCATCAGCTCCAACCTCGAGCGCATGCTGTACTTCCTGTCCGATGGCGACTGCGAGCTCGTTGCCGGCCTTATGGAGCAGCTGGCGCAAACGGGTCGCTACGAGGTGCCCGCCGAGCTGCTAGCCAAGATTCAGAGCGTCTTTGGCTGCGGTTGGGCCAGCGAGGACGAGGTCCGCGCTGCCATCAAGAGTTGCTGGGATGCGAACGGCTACGTGATCGACCCGCACACCGCCTGCGGCTATCACGTCTTTGAGCAGGTCGCTCCCGCCGAGGGTGCCAAGGCCCGCGTGCTGCTTTCGACCGCAAGCCCCTACAAGTTCCCGCGCGCCTGCTGCGACGCTCTGGGCCTCGACGTTCCCGAGGATGATTTTGAGGCCATGCGTGTACTCGAGCAGGCCACCAACACGGTCGCCCCGACCCAGCTCGCCGAACTCGAATCCAAACCCGTCCGCTTCGAAGACGTCTGCGACGTCGATGAGATGGCAAGCTACGTCGAGTCCGCAGCAAAACGAATGAGCACCAACTAGATCCCTTATTAAGCGCCGGTGAAAGCCGGCGCACCTTCTTTTTATTTAGCTTTCGGGATGATGACGAGCATGCGAGCGGGTCTGGCCGTTTGGTTCGTCGCGAGTTCCGCACGAGCCGGAAAGCACTTAATGTGCTTTCCGAGCGAGCCAGGACTGCCCGAGCAGCGAACTAAACGGCCAGACCCGCCCAGGAGGACCCACATGATCAAAATCACCGTCCCAGCAACCAGCGCCAACCTAGGCATCGGCTACGACACCCTCGGCATGGCCGTCAGCCTCTACTCGCACTTCACCTTCGAGCGCGCCGACAAGCTCACCATCACGGGCTGCCCCGAGGAGTTCCAAAACGAGAACAACCTAGTCTACGTGAGTTTTGTGGATGCACTGGCCGCATGGGGCGAGCCGGCCTTCCCCGTTGCCATCGACATTCAGACTGACGTTCCCGTCGCCCGCGGCCTGGGCTCCAGCTCCACCTGCGTCGTCGCCGGCATTATGGCAGCCGCCGCGTTGACGGGCCACACCGTCGACCGCGCCGAGCTCGTCCGCATTGCCACCGAGGTCGAGGGCCATCCCGATAACGTCGCCCCCGCTATCCTGGGCGGCGCCGTCTGCTCCTTTACGCCGACCGATTCGCTCCCCCAGTGCCTGCGCTACGAGGTGAGCGATCGTTTGCGTTTTATTACCGTGATTCCACCTTACGAGGTTCACACGAGTGAGGCGCGCAAGGTCGTGCCGCAGGAGATTCCGCTCTCCACCGCCGTGTGGCAGATGGGCCGCATCGCCGGCATGACGCGCGGCTTGGAGACTGGTGACCTGGACCTGATTGCCGCCGCTAATGACGACCGCATTCAGGAGCCTTATCGCCGCCGCTTGATTCCCGACTACAACGCCGTGCGCGACACCTGCCTTAACGGCGGCGCTAAGACCATTTGGATTAGCGGCTCGGGCTCGACCCTCATGGCTGTAACCGACGACACCATCGTGGCAAAGTTCCTGCAGGTCAAGCTGCGCGAGCAGTTCCCCAAGTGTGATACGCATATTCTGACGTGCGACACCGAGGGCGCTCAAATCGAGTACCTGTAGCGCCCTGCCTCATTGCTCTCACCGGTCCCCTTGGGGCTTCCCCTGAAAACGTCCTCGATCATGAATTGCCCCGTCGTGCGCTTCGCGCGACGGGGCAATTCGATCTGCGGATTGTTTTCAGGGGAAGCCCCAAGGGGACCTGCGCAGCCTCGACAGGATAATCGCATTCGCTGATTTAATCTTGTGCTCCAACGGAGCCACAGACGAGAGGCCTTCGCGCTGCGGAATAATTTTGAGGGGAACACCCCGACCATCCCTGCGTTTACCTTGCTGAGGATGTCTACAGGGACCCACGCTTTGAAGGGGCGCCGGGCAGATAGGGGCTTTTTAGGTTACATAATAAACTGTTTATCTATGCTACTATTTAACTAGGCATCGCAGTATGGAGGTGGTCAAAGTGTTACGCACACTCAAAGCTTCGTTTTTCCTCTCGATACTTTTGATATTACCGATATGTTTCTCGTTTAGCCCTTCGACTGCTTATGCTGCAGAAAGCGATGCTGTCGCAATTTCTGGCGCAACCCAAGATTTTGATTTAACGAAAGGTCCCGAGCAGTCTCATCAAATCAAGCTTAAGGATGGGACCGTTGCAGTAATAGGAATTAAAAAAACCAATGAACCCAGCCTGATATGGGACAGTTACTACAACAACGCATCTGGAACTTGGACTATCTATTACAACAGTCCTTTTATTTATCGCGAATTCAAGATCAAGATAGCGAACTCGCTCATTACCAGCGCTTGGGGACAAAACTATACGACTATCGGCTGTACGGTAACTAACGAGTCCTTTATATGGAACTCGAAACAGGCGACATATCGACTCAACTATGAATCGATGGGGATGACGTCCGGTATCGCCGTGTTGCAAGCGACCATGGAAGGCAGCACGCTCCACACCTATGCAAACTAGACTCACATCAATTGAGGAAGTTCAATGATCCCAATTCCTGCACGCTCAGACATTATGATCGCTCTCGTTTGGATTCTCGTCGGAGTGCTTATTTGGCGTATCTGCAAATGGGTTAAAAACAAGAAATAGTTGATAAAACGTATATGCCATTTATGCGATGCTTGGGGCCGTTAAATCGGCCCCTATTTCTATAGCTTTTCAAGCAGCAGTCACCCATTTGGAAGTCGCAATGCCATTCATACGATTTCGGCCCTTTAAGCCGCTATCTATTGGTAGGGACTCTTGCTGGTAAGGAGCGCTTACTAGATACAAACCTTGGCAATATATTGGTTTAGGCGGCGCTGGTTTCTTTGTATTCGAAGACTGGCTCTAGGAGATCTTCGATGTTGCAGTGGAGGACTTTTGCTATGGCTCTTACGCTTGTTACCGAAGCTTCATTAATGTTTCTCTGGCGCTGCTCGTACATTTGGATTGAGCGGAGTGACACACCCGATTCGTATGCTAGGTCTTGTTGGGTTTTCTTAAGCTTCTTTCTTGCTAACGCAAGTTTGGTTTGCCTGGACGCTTTTTTCGCCATATCGCAGACGAGGCGAGCCACGCGTTCCTCCGAGGCTTCGTGCCAGGGATAGTACAGACTGCGCAGTGCGTCAAACGGAACGACATGCAGCAGGTCTTCGAAAGACTCTCCTAGGCGCCACTGAAGGTATGCCAATATCCAGCCTGTCCAATATTCCGGTGTCTTTTCGAATCGGTAGGTTCGATTTGGCATCGGCCTTGATTGGTAGCCCGACCTTTCGGCGATAAGCGCGAATAGCTCAACGCCCGATTTTCCCGATACGACCCATGCGTTGCCACGCTCAAACTCACGGGCTACGCCGCTCAGGCAAAAGAGTTCAGCGACCTCGGACCCTTCCGCTCCATAGTCGTTCACGGCATAGTCGAAGCAGTCGCCGAGGTTGTTCATTGCATCCTCGAGGTAGTAGACGGGGTATGTCCTACTCGGCCCACAATCCGTTAACTCTTGGATCATTTAAATCAATCCTCCCTGTCATTAAATCCCTAATGTAGACACCCTCAGAGTCGAATCCATTCACAGTTTCCAGGTACTTGCGCCGCGCGTTCTGCTCTCGCTTAAAGCGCTTGGGATAATACTCAGATCCCAACGCCTGCCTCCATTCGCGGAATCTGATTGCTGAAAACGCACGCTCACTCATAAGAGCGTATTGGATGCCCAAATCGCCCAAACGCATAATGAGTTGCAGTTGCCTAAGCGAGATCATGCCGTTAACGAACTGTCTTGCAAACGAAAAGTAGGAATCGTCGGCGCGATAACCTCGAATTACGTCATAGGGAGAAATATCAATCAGGCAGTTATCCAGCAGATAGCGAAGTCCTTCGCGCGCCAGCGGTGTCGAAACATTGAACTCCCTATTGTTAGCCAAAATCGCAAGCCAATTGAGAATTGAAAACTCCCCGGACTCCAAGTCCAAGACCGCAAGACCATCCATATCGAGCTCGTATCGATTCGCGATACCATCGGACTCAGTCCGGCATGCCCACTCCATTGCCATTTCCTCATGTGGCGTGCAATAAAACCCACACCCATAGTCATTGAATTGTCTGCATTTATCCAACGACGGATGCTCGACAACAACCTCCGACCCGTGCCAAAGCTCCATATCGACCTCCAAACAAAAATATCACCCCAGCGATAGTGTACCAATAACTATCACTGGGGTGATATAGATAGATGCAAACTATTGCCTGCCAAGAGCCCTTACTAAAGGCAGGCCTCGGCAATGCGGCGCTTGAGCTCGTCGATGCCGGTACCGGTCTGGGAGCTTGTGATAATCACGTTCTCGGCAGGGACGTTGAGCTGCTTTTTGATGGCTGCTGCCTGGCGGGCCTGCTGGGTGCGGCTGAGCTTGTCGGCCTTGGTGAGGCAGACGATAAAGTTGAACTCGTTGCCCTGCAGGTAGTCGATCATGTCATGGTCGAGCTTACTGGGATCGTGGCGAATGTCCACCAGCGATACAACCAGGTTAAAGCTGCGCTCGGAGTCGAAGAAGTCGCCGATGAGCTCGGCCCAGCGGTCACGCTCGGCCTTGGAACGACGGGCGAAACCATAACCCGGCAGGTCGACGAAGTGCACGTCGTCAGCCTCAAAGAAGTTGATGTTGCTCGTCTTGCCCGGTGTGCTCGAAACCTTGACGAGGTTTTTGCGGCCAAAAAGCTTGTTCATGATCGACGACTTGCCCACGTTGGAGCGGCCGACGAAGCTCACCTCGGGGCAAGTGGACTCGGGAATCTGCGAAACCTTGCCATAGCTGGCAACGAACTTGGCAAGCTGGTAGTTAATGGAATCGGCCATGGACACTCCTTGGTCGTAGGTTCTTACAAAAAAAGCGCGCTAATAGATAGCAGCGATACGGCGAACGATATCGAGCGTAATGCCACTCGCGGTGCGGGCATACTCGAACAGGTCGAACTCGCGGTCGCAAATCGCATCGTACGCCTCGTCACAATTATCGCTGATAGCGCGCAGCACCAGGCAATCGACACCATTTTTGGTTGCGACGTGGGCAATTGCCGCGCCCTCCATGCCGACACAATCGGCATGCGTCGCCTCGATAGCGTCGTTGCGCATGGCGGCGCCCGTCACAAAGCGGTTACCCGTGGCAATCGTGCCGACCAGGAACTGCTTTGCGCCCTCGTTCGAAGCTGCTGCATTTGTCGAAGCATCAACAAACCCACGCTCAGCAAGCACATCGGCAGCAATATCGACCAGCGCAGGCGTCGAGCCAAACTCCTCGAGCCCCGGTGCAGACTCGGCGATAAGCGCAGTATCGGTATCCAGATAGCGCAGGCATTTGCCGATGACCACGTCGTTAATATGCAGTTTAGGGTTTAGGCCTCCCGCGATACCCGAAAACACAACGGCCTGCGGGGCGTATTTGCTGATGAGATGCTGCGTTGCGGCAGCGGCGTTCACGGTACCCATGCCAGCGGTCGTGGCGACCACCGTCAGACCGTCAAGCTCGCCGCTCACAACGGTCAAGCCCGCCTCCTGCGCCTCATGTGCGCCACTCAGCTCTTCTTTAATCTGCGCAACCTCTTTTTCGAGTGCGCCTATGATCGCGATGGTTGCCATGCCATCCCCCAAATCCGTGCAAATTGCTTATCCACGGTATGGTACCAGCATTTTGGCTCTTTCACTTTTTACGAAGTCGCTAGGCCAACGAGGACCGCACATCATAGAGCGCCTTTGCAATCGCGGCCACGGCCTCACTCGATTGGTCGCTCCACGGCATCGACGTCATGATGCTCATAACATAGCTATGGCCGTCGACGTCGATCAGTCCGGCATCACATGTCGAATAGCAACCGTCCTCGCTGATCCAGCCTGCCTTGTTGCGCACCGAGACCTGATCGTCCGCAATGCCATCGCGAATAAACGAGCGCGATGTTGATGCCAGAAGGCCCGACAACCACTGTGAAGTCTCGGTATCCGTGCTCAGATACTCGCTCATCTCACGCCATAACCTAGCAGAAGTGCGCGGGCAATAGGTGGGAAAATCACTCATCGGATCGAGCGCGGTATCGTAATCGATGCCAAGACTGACAATCCAATCCTCGTAACCGGCATGGTCAAACGCCGCGCGTAACGCAATAAACGAATCGTTATCCGAATTAACGACCGCGGCCTCGATTAGGTCGCGCACCGTCTGCCAGCCCATGTTATAGCCACCATAGGTGCCAAGGGAATCATCGAGTGAGACCTGACCCGTCTCGACCAGGGATTCGCAGATGTACAACGCATAGAGTGCCTTGTAGCTACTCGCGCCGTAAACCTCGACATCGGCGTTATACGTCACGCCCTTGCCGCTCGACAAATCGTAAAACACCACGCCCACATCGCCCAATTCCTGGGCCTGATCAAGGGCATCTTGGAGTGCGGCGAGGTTCTCATCCTCCAGGGCGAGGATCTGGTCATCAACCAGTGAGAAGGTCTGCACGGTATCGCCTGAGGGAATATCGTTAAAGTCCGCCTTCGAAAGCCCCGTCTTGAGGTTCGCTGTCGACAGGGTTTGACTTGCGGTGACTTTAGATTCAGAGACCTTTTTGTTTTGCGTCTGTACCGTTGACGCATCTGAGTGTGCCATTCGCTCCGAGGCGTAGGTTTTAACGGTAATTCCGAGGATAATAACCGCCGACGTTAGCATCCCAATGGCGGCAATCTTCCTCACGCGGATGCGAGCGCCGGCAAGGCCACGCGAAGACGTGCCCTTCGTCTTATATCTGCTGCCATGCTGCGGCACATACTCGTCCCGCGATGCGATGTTTCGCACGTGGTCTCCTGACTGCCACCGTTTATATACGAGCAGTATGATACCGAGCAGGCATTTCTTTCCAAAGATATTCAGCGGCGTTTAAGGTGTCTTTAAAGAAACCACAAGCGTATTTATCCAAATGGCACGATTCTGTTGCGCATCTCACCGCAACCCAGAGAGCAGTCTTTTAAGGACGGGGCTCTTTAGCAATCAACTAGGTGCCCAGGGGCACTCATTTAAGTCTGTCCCCAATGAGTGCCCTTGGGGAGCGAAAATGGCCCGCTAGCCAATGGCGTTTTTGAGTTCCGCGCGGCGCTTTTTCATGCCCATCATAACGGCATTGCGCAGCTCGGGCATGCGCGCGGTATCCATCTGAGGTACGCCCTCAAGCTTATAGGGAATGCCCAGTTGCTCGTACTTGACGACACCCATCGTGTGATACGGCAGCATTTCCAGGCCCACCACGTTGTGCCATGGAGCGATGAGGCGACCGAGCTTCTCGCACTCCTCCACCGTGTCGGTAATGCCCGGCACCACCACGTGGCGGATAACGACCTTGATCTTGCGACGTGCAAGTTCATCGCCGAACGCCAAGATGCGTGCGGGATCGCAACCGGTCAGCTTTTTATGCTCGACCGGGTCGGCATGCTTAATATCGAGCAGTACCATGTCGGTCTCGTTGAGCACGGCATCGAACTTCTCGGGGTGGTTGGGGTCAAATGCATAGCCACAGCTATCTAGGCAGGTATGTACACGGCCATCGGGGTTGTTATGCATAGCACGAAACAGATCGGCCAAAAACTCGGGCTGCAGGAGCGGCTCGCCGCCGGACACCGTAATGCCACCGCTGCGATAGAACTCGTGGTTACTCTGGAACTCATCCATCAGGTGTTCGACGGTCACCATGGTGCCGCCGTTGACCGACCAGGTATCGGGATTGTGGCAATACGCGCAGCGCATGGGACAGCCCTGAACAAACACCACAAAGCGGATGCCGGGTCCGTCGACCGTTCCCATCGTCTCGATCGAATGCACGCGGCCAAGGGCAAACGCAGAGTCCTCGGGACGAGCGTCCACACCCTCAAGCGTCATTTCTGCCATTCGCGCTACCTTGCCTCTCCTTGGATGCAACCAATTAAAATGCCAGAGTCATTCTAGCCCATGCGTTTGCGTTTAAACGTCTCGGACTAGAACGGCACGTTTTAATCTATCCCCCATCACCATGGCTGGGGGCTACGTCGAGATGTCAGGCTGAAGAACGCTCGCCTGCGGCCTTTACGCCTTAAGCGTGAGCACCGCACCGAAGGCGGTCGGGCCGCAATGGCTCGAGATGACGCCGCCGACCTGAGTCCAGGTAACGTCCTTAAAGCCCAGATCATGCGCATAGACCTCCATGTCATCGCGCAGCTCCTGGGAAAGGCCCACCGAATACGCCAGGCCAATGTGCGAGTAGTCAATCTCGCCCTTCGCAACCATGTGGTCAATAAAGGCGCGGGCGCACTTGAGCATAGAGCCGCGGAACTTCTTGGTCGCCACGAACTTGCCGCCCGTCACCTCAATGCAGGGCTTAATCTTGAGCAGATGGGCGCCAAGGAATGCGACGTTGGACAAGCGACCGCCCGCCTTAAGAAAGGCAAGATCGGTAGGAACAAAGCCCAGCAGCACGCGGTCCATGACGGAATTCGTAAATGCAAAGATCTCGTCGACGGTGGCATCGGGGTGAGCCTCGATGTATTTGGCGGTCTCGACGACAACGAGCGACTGGCCTACCGAGACAAAGCGCGTGTCCATAGAGAACACGTAGTCGCGACCCTTGGCGGCGATCTTCGATGATTGATGCGAGCAAGTCGTGGCCTCGGAATACGCGAGATGCAGAATAGTCGCATCGGGCTGCTCAGCGTGAATGCGGTCGTACACGTGAGCAAAATCCGCAGGCGCGCAGCCGCTGGTCTTGGGCATCACGCCAAACTCGTTGCAGCGCGAATAAATCTCGAGCGGATCGATCGAGCCGTCCTCGACGGTCTCGTCACCAATCGTGACATGCATGGGCACGCGCACGATGCCGTAGCGCTCGCAGAGCTCCGGCGTCACATCCGACCCAGACTCAACCACGATTACGTACTTGCCCATTATTATCACGACCCATCTCGACATTGGCTTTTCAATACATGGCACGCGCCGCCGCACTGTTGTACAACAGTGTCCAAGCACCAAAGAGACGCCGCCCCTTGCACACAACAAAGGACAGCGTCTCCTTGGAAAACTCCGTGCTTATCTAGGATTCCATACGGTTTATTAAGGAGGGTTACTTATTCCGCAAACGGTCGCTATATGCGGTAAGCGGTAGTTGGCCGCGGTAACTGCGACACATTCCGCCCAGCAAGTCCAATCGTACTCCATGCACGGTTAATGCACGAGGCGGTAGAAATTCATCGATGCCGCACCCTCGGCATGCAGCTCCATCGCCGGAACCGCCGGCGAATAGGTACGGCTCGTAAGTGCCGCCTCGCCGCCATTTGCAAAAATCTCGACCATCGTAGTGTCCGAAAGCACGCGTAGGTCGCGAAGCTCGCCGAGCTCAATCGACCTCTGGTCGCGCCCATAGCTTTTGTCACCCATATCGAGGGTAAGCATCCCGTCCGTATAACGCACAAAGACACCCTTGCGGATTTCGAGCTCGACCATCTTGGCGCCCTCACAGGAAACCACAAGATCAAACAGGCGGCCCGGCTCCTCAACGGTTTCACCGCCTGTCGCGCGAACGCAGTCGCCGCGCATCTTCTCAATCTCGTGCGCCGGCTGCTGACAGAGCTTACCATCGCGTATGCTCAGCTCTCGCGGCACCGTCAACGCGCACTGCCACCCGCGTGCCACCGTCGGGTTTTCTGCCGTCGCATCGGGGCAACCAGACCACCCGATCATCAAACGCCGACCCGCAGCATCCTCAAAGGACTGCGGCGCGTAGAAATCAAAGCCGGCATCGACCATCGGGGGCATGCCCTGCCCGGTGATCTTAAAGCTCGGCGCCTCCCAATCGGCCTCGATGGAGAACCACACGCACTGGTGCGGATTGCGGTAACGCCAACCATCGGCGGGCACGCCCTGCGGACAGCAAACGAGAATTAGCTCGCCATCAAGCTCAAATAGATCAGGGCACTCCCACATAAAACCAAACTTCTCGCCCAGCTCAATGCGCGTCGCATAGCTCCAATCCTCTAGATCGCGCGAAGTATAGACAAGCACGCAGCCGCGGTCGTCTTTCGTACGAGCGCCCAGAACCATGTAGTAGATACCATCGTGTTCAAGGATCTTGGGGTCGCGTACGTGCGTACCGATATCGTCGGGGTAATCGACCGGCCCAACAGCCACACGCTTCTTGCCCAATTCGTCGGGATTCTCGGTAACCATATGAATTTGGTTTTGCTCACGGCCCGTCAACACGTAGTCGTAATCATCGCGGTCAAAATGCTTGACGTTGCCGGTATAGAAGTAGTGAATCTTGCCGTCGTGTACAAAGGCAGAACCAGAATACGCTCCGCTCGAATCCAAATCGGAATCGGGGAACAGCACAGGGCCGCAATTCTCGTACGTCACAAAATCCTTTGTTGTCAGATGATTCCAAAGCACTGGACCGCCATGCGCAGCATCGAATGGATCGTATTGGTGATAGATGTGATACGTATCACCGATCTGCACCAAACCGTTGGGATCGTTGAGCCAGCCAAGCTCAGGCTCCACATGGAACAGGAGCCTATCGGGGTCGGACGCGATGCGACCCGCCGTCTCATCCTGTCCGGCACGCCATTGCTCATAGTCCGCGCGTGTCACCTTATTTTTTTGATTAAACATCGCCGTTGACTTTCTCGTCTATGGGGAAGGACGCTCGACTCACACGAGCCGAACGCCCTTCCCCAAATGGACTTATCCTCAGATTACGCTGAACGGCTCAATTAGAAGCTAACGTCGAAGCCAGCGCCAGCGCCCTCTTCATCGGTGGTTGGCACGCCCTTTGCCTTGTTGTAGGCAAAGATCAAGACGATCGGCACGATGAAGGCGATGAGATTGCCGGCCACATACCACACGAGCGTCTCGGGCGTGACTATGAGCAGGCCAAGCACGCCGGTCAGACCCTGACCGATGGCGCGCACCTCAAAGAGCTTCACGAAGGCACCGCCGCAGCCTGCACCGATGCAAGCGCAGACGAACGGAATGATCGAGTAGCGCATGTTTGCAGCAAAGATTGCGGGCTCGGAGATACCGACCAGCGTCGGGATAAAGGACGACATGCAGATGTTGCGCTCTTTGGAGTGCTTCTTGTGAATGAGGTACATGCCGATGGCGCCGCCGCCCTGGGCGATGATGGAAACCGACCAGATAGCCTGGATGTAGTTGAAGCCGGTCGTGGCAACGAGGTTGGCCTCAATACCCTGGATGAACTGATGCGTACCGGTAACGACGAGCGGCTGCAGGAACGCGGCGAAAACAAAGGCGCCAAAGACGCCCATCCTGTTGTACAGGACATCGATTACGCCAGCGAGGACGTCGCCGATCAGGTTGCCGAGCGGGCCGAACACGGTGAACAGGGCGACGTTAGCAAGAATCAGGGTAACGGTCGGGACAAAGACGAACGAAACGACCTCGGGGATGTACTTCTGGGCAATCTTCTCGACCTTGGCCATAAACCAGGCAGTCAGGATTGCAGGGAACACGCCGCCCTGGAAAGCAACCATGGGAATGGAGAGCGGACCGAAGTTCCAGTACTCAGCACCCGTCGGGTCCATAACGAACGTGTTGCGGTTCATAAGGCTCGGGTGAACCATGACGATACCGACGAGGATGCCCAGGATCGGGTTACCGCCAAAACGCTTGACCGCGCTGTACATAACCAGGACGGGTAGGTAGTCGAAGGTGGTGGCGATAATGGCAAAGAAGCTTGCGAGGTTCTTGAGGAACTCGCTGTGATCGGCGAGGCTGCCCTCCATGCCAAAGAGGCCGTTGGCAACGATCAGCGACTTAAGGCCGATGATGATAGCAGCGCCGACGAAAGCGGGAATGATGGGGATAAAGATGTCCGAGAATACCTTGAGGACCGAGAAGAACTTGCCCTTCTTATCCGCCTCGGCGCCCTTGACCTCGGAAGCGCTGATCTCCTTAACGCCCGTCAGAGCCATAAACTCATCGTAGACCTTGTTGACGGTACCGGTACCGAAGATGATCATGAGCTGGCCGCTGTTGTACAGCACGCCCTTGACGCCATCGATGTTCTCGAGCTCGGCCTTGTTGTACTTGCTCGTATCCTTGAGCACCAGACGCAGACGCGTAACGCAATGCGTGGCGCCCTCGATGTTCTCCAGACCGCCGACGTTATCGACGACTTGCTGAGACACTACTTTGTAGTCCATGTTCCTCTCCATTCCTTTACGAAATCATAAGACGTTTTGATGCCATTACAGAGACGCGATCGTTGCATTTGCGCACTTAAGCGTACCGTCGGTGACCGTCAGCGCCACACCCTGGCCCTGCTTATTGCAGAATCGAGCGTTAAGCGCAACATCATCGACAAAGATGGTCGCGATATCGTCGTCAACGACCAGGCGCACATGATGAGTGCCCTCGCCCTTAAAGAACAACGGACGCTCGAGGCCCATGTTGTTGACCTGGAACCACGGATACTGGGGGGCCGCCGTAAACTCGAGCTTGCCCTCACGCAGGTTGGCTCGGAACTCATAGGCAAGACCGGACTCGGCGTCCTCGGCAAGCTTCACCGAGAAGCCGGCAGCGTCACCGGCGAGCTCGATGTCGGCATCGAGCATATAGGTGGAACCGGCATCCGCGGCGAGCACCTGCTCGACCTTGCCCGACTCGCAGGAAAGCTCAAAGGCCTCGACTGCCTTGGCCTCGCCAAAGGCGCCAAGCATGCTGTCAGGAAGCTTGGTGCCGAGCGTTCCGTCGGCACGCTGAACGATCTCGAGGGGCATAAAGGTGCCACCCCACAGGTAAGAGCTGGGGTCGCCGCCCTCGTCACGCGTAGGAACCCAACCAAAGAGAACGCGGCGCTCGCCGTCAAATGCGGTACGCGCGGCATAGTACGCGCGGCCATCGAAGGAATCGTCCGCAGGAGTGATCCAAGGACCGTTGATAGAGCGAGACATGCGGTAACGGGTCTTGTTGCCATCACTGTACTCGGAGAACACCAGATACCACCAGTCGCCCATCTTAAAGAGATCAGGCATCTCGAACATGGTGTACAGGCCCGGATTCCACCAGTCGCCCTGGAACTCCCAGGTATCCAGGTCCTTGGAGGTGAACTTGACCAGACGACCAGTCATCAGACGCTTGTCCTCGCCCACACGCGTGCCGAGGATGAGCATGTACTCTTCGTTCTCCTCATCCCAAAGCACAAAGGGATCGCGCCAGTTGCGGTCATCGTAACCCTCCTGGGGCGGAAGCAGCGTCTCGGCGATGTTCTTCTCCCACTTGACGGCGTCGTCACTCGTTGCGTGAAGAAGAACCTGCTTCATCAAGCGTGCCTTGACCTTATCGCGATTGCAACCAGTGTAGAGCGCATGGTACTTGTCGCCCACCTTAAACACCGTGCCAGCATAAACATACTGGTCGACTTCCTCGTCGCCGCCACGCTCAAGGCTCTCGCCAAAGTCTTTGTAATTGACGAAGTCCTTGGTTGTCGCGAGTGCCCAGCCAAACGGCTCTCCGAAAGGTCCGGGGTTTCGCGTGTCACGCTGATGATAGAGATAGAACGTGCCGTCCTCGCCGTACGGCATGATGTCGCCTACCCAAATTCCCTCAGGCTGGTAATACACCTTGTGCATCCGAGACTTCCTTTCTCACGAGATACTAACTCGGTACAACTGCAAGATATGTCAATCGTTTTCATATGTCAAACGTTTTCACACCAATACGTCTTTTCGCAGTTCCAGTCGTCGGCAAACGGTTGACATATGCCGGCGAACGGTCATCAGAGGTGTTTGAGGAATTCTTTTGGCACGGGATGAACTACGCGGTTTTACCCTCAATGAGTTCAACGGGGAGCTTGATATTCGATTCGGGCTTTTCGCCGTTAACAAGAGCAATGATGGATTGCGCCGCGAGCTCTCCGATGCGATCGATATCTTGGCGTACGGTTGTTAAGTCAGGCATAAACGTCATAGTGCGGCGGGCACCATCCGCGCCCACGACCTTAATATCGCCCGGAGCGCTCAAGCCGCGCTGCTTCATCACGTTAAGACAGATAGCCGCCATCGTGTCGTCTCCCGCAAAGATGCCGTCAATATCGGGGTTCTCATCGAGGATCTTCGCAACGACCGCGCTCTTTTCGTCGTCGGGCTTAACGAACTCGACCTCACGGACAAGCGCGGGCAAACCGGCCTGCTCAACAACATCGAGGTAGGCATCGGTACGCTTATTGGCAGGCATGCGCATGCGGCTATTGCTGCGCAGACACAGGATGCGTGAACATCCGTCATCGATCAGGCGACGCGTGGCAAGTTCGCCGATGCTATAGCTGTCGCTCGCAATCTGAACAGAGGCCTCGCCAAGGTCGCAGTCGATACCAACCAGACTCAAACCCATCTCGGCATACGCCTCGGCACCGATATTAAGCGAGTTGACAATGACGCCATCAACCATATTGCGCCGAAGCATATCGATATAAGAACGCTCAAGATCAGGTCGATTGGCGCTATTGCACAGCAACATCTTAAAACCGTTTTCGGCCAGGGTACGCTCAACGGCTTGGACCGCTTGAGCATGAAACGGGCTGCTGACATAGGGGACGATCATACCTATTAGATTCAGGCGACCGTTGAGCATGGCACGGGCGATATCGTTGGGCGTATAGTTGATGCGCTTCATCGCGGCATGGACCTTATCGCGGGTCTCTTGGCTAATATAGCCGCGATTATTAAGCACGCGAGATACCGTAGTGGGCGAAACCCCCGCCACCGCTGCAACTTCCTTGATGCCAGGCTTAGCCGAATCCTTAGAACGAGCGCCCTCGCGAGCCATAGCACCCTCCCCCATCAACATGTCATACGTTTACATACGAACAAAGCATACCCCAACAAGAGCGGGAAGACGGTAACAGTACAAGTAAGTAAACGACTCATCCAAATAATTAGGAGAGTTCCGCCTAAAGGGTAACTACACAGGACCCCCGCCGGGGCTGTTTGGGCTACCTCCCAAAACATTCCGCAAAGAGGCTCGCCGCACGAAGTGCGCAGCGAGCCTCTTTGCATGTCCGAGGACACCAATTTAATTTAGCGTGGTTCCCTAAAGGACGACAACGCAGGAGACCCGGCAAGGCCGGGAGCACTTTGTCTCGCAAACATTCCGCAGCCGCGAAGCGGCGAGGACGTTTGAGAGGCAAAGTGCGTAGGCCTTACCGGGTCTCCGGTGGGAGTTGAGTCCCTTTAGAACTTGTCGTGGAAGGTACGCGCAATGACCTCGTCCTGCTGCTCCTTGGTGAGCGTGTGGAAGTTCACGGCATAGCCGGAAACGCGGATGGTCAGCTGCGGGTACTTCTCGGGGTGAGCCTGAGCGTCGAGCAGCGTCTCACGGTTGAAGACGTTGATGTTCAGGTGGTGGCCACCCTTCTCGGCGTAAGCGTCGAGCATGTGGACCAGGTTATCGGCCTGGGTCTCGGAAACTTCAGAAACCTTCATAATGTGTCTCCTTCGATTAATAGGCGCCGGCCGAAACCGGCGCACTAATCAGTAATCGTTATTGTTAGTATAGCACTAACAATAGTTACTCGCCCAGCTGATCAAGGTCGATATCGCCAAAGAACACCTGGTCCTCCTTGCCGAGCGCACTCGGGATGATGGAGAAGGTGTTGGAGATGCCGTCCTGAGCATCGCGGAACGGGAGCTTGGAAACCGAAGACAGCGAAGCGATGGCGCCGTGGCTATCGCGCTTGTGCATGGGGTTAGCACCCGGGGCGAACGGCTGGCCAGCCTTGCGGCCGTCGGGCGTGGAGCCGGTCTTCTTACCGTACACGACGTTGGAGGTAATGGTCAGAACCGAGGTCGTGGGCACGGAGTTGCGGTAGGTGTCGTTCATGCGGATGTACTCCATGAACTGGTGCACAACGTCGTGAGCGATCTGGTCGACGCGGTCGTCGTCGTTACCGTACTTGGGGAACTCACCCTCGGTCTCGAAGTCGACGATGATGCCGTTCTCATCACGGACGGGGTGGACCTTGGCGTACTTGATGGCGGACAGGGAGTCAGCCACGACGGAAAGGCCAGCGATGCCCGTAGCGAACCAGCGGTGCACGTGCTTGTCGTGCAGAGCCATCTGGATGCGCTCGTAGCAGTACTTGTCGTGCATGTAGTGAATGATGTTCAGCGAGTTGACGTACACGCCAGCGAGCCACTTCATCATGTCGTTGTACTTGGCCACAACGTCGTCGTAATCGAGCGTATCGCCCTCGACGGCGCGATACTTGGGACCGACCTGCTTCTTGGAGACCTCGTCAACACCGCCGTTGAGTGCGTACAGCAGGCACTTGGCCAGGTTGGCGCGGGCGCCGAAGAACTGCATCTCCTTGCCGATGCGCATGGAGGACACGCAGCAGGCAATACCGTAGTCGTCGCCATGATAGACACGCATGAGGTCGTCGTTCTCGTACTGAATCGAGGAGCTGGCGACAGAAGTCTTGGCGCAGAACTTCTTGAAGTTCTCGGGCAGACGGGTCGACCACAGAACGGTCATGTTGGGCTCGGGGCTGGTGCCCATGTTCTCGAGCGTGTGCAGGTAGCGGTAGCTCATCTTGGTAACGAGCGTACGGCCGTCAACACCCATGCCGCCGATGGACTCGGTGACCCACTGCGGATCGCCGGTGAACAGGGCCTGGTACTCGGGGGTACGGGCAAACTTGACCATGCGGAGCTTCATGATGAAGTGATCCACGAACTCCTGGATCTGCTCCTCGGTGAAGGTACCGTTGGCAAGGTCGCGCTCAGCGTAGATGTCGATGAACGTAGAGGTACGGCCGATGGACATAGCGGCGCCGTTCTGCTCCTTGACGGCAGCAAGGTAGGCGAAGTACATCCACTGGATGGCCTCCTGCGTGTTGGTGGCAGGGTTGGAAATATCGAAACCATAGGTCTCGGCCATCATCTTGAGCTCGCCGAGGGCGCGGATCTGCTCCTGCAGCTCCTCGCGGTCGCGGATGTTGTCGGCGGTCATGACCGTCGGGGTGGAAGCCTTCTGGGCCTCCTTGTCCTTGATCAGGTAGTCGACGCCGTACAGGGCAACACGACGGTAGTCGCCGATGATACGGCCGCGGCCATAGCCATCGGGCAGACCGGTGATGATGTGAGCCGAGCGGCAAGCACGCATCTCGGGGGTGTAAACATCGAAGACGCCAGCGTTGTGGGTCTTACGCTCGAAGGTGTAGCGCTCGACAACGTTCTCGTCGACCTTATAGCCGTGCTGGCTGGCAGCCTGGCAAGCGATGCGGATACCGCCGTTGACGTGCAGCGCGCGCTTGAGCGGCTTGTCGGTCTGGAGACCGACGATGGTCTCCTTCTCGCGGTGGGCGTTATCGATGTAGCCAGCGGGGTGGCTCACGATACCCGTAACGGTCTTGGTGTCCATATCGAGGACACCGCCCTGCTCGCGCTCCTTAAGCAGCAGGTCGAGAACCTCGCCCCACAGCTCCTTGGTACGCTCGGTCGGGCCGACGAGGAACGACTCGTCGCCCTCGTAGGGGGTGTAGTTCTTCTGGATGAAGTCTCGGACGTCAACCTCTCCCGTCCAAATGCCTTCCTTGAAGCCTTCCCATGCCTCCTGCATTGTGTAACCACGCTCCTAGTTACGTGTTATGCGGCGCTCTCTCACACCGCTGCTTATTGAATTCTTGAATTTTCGGCTTGCACTACCGGCTTCTTCCGTTCTTCACCACATGTTGGTGCAGGGAAAAACGTTTGTCCACCTTGGAACTGCAACCCAAAACCCAAGATTTCACCCGTTTGAGAAGGATAACATAGCGACCCTCTCCATCTGGGCTGTTATATGTTTCTTTTTTTATATCATAAGGGTGTTTTTTACAAATCCGCAGGAAACGCGAGCGCGAACAACTACCGTTCACCGATTTGTATGTTATTTTTCCTTGCCTTTGTACGACGTTCGCTCTAGCTGTTATGCCAGCTTTAGCAGGGTAAAGTGTCCCAGAGACCCTACAGAAACTGCAGGGCGGCCACGGGATCCCCCGTGGCCGCCCTGTGGCGTAGCTAGTTTTTAGCTTTGATTGCCGCTTGGCATTAGGCGGCTGCGGCGGCCTTGTCGGTCGTTGCCTTGCTATCGCCGTTGCCTTGGCCCTCAAAATGCTTGTAGCACCAGCTGGTGACCAGCGGGGTCAAAATAGCCGTCACGATTGCGCAGGCAGCAACCTGTGCCGTAGCCGTCGCGAGCACGGCGCCGCCGTACATGGCCCCGTTGACGCTTGCCATGGCAGCAGGCGTGGCCACATTGGCTCCGGCGCAGCTCGAAATGGCCGCACCTGCGACACCCGTACCACCCGTGAGCTTATCGACCGCGATGACGGGAATTGCAAAGACCACCGAGCAGATCACGCCGAGCAGAATACCGGGGAGACCGCCATTAATGAGCTGGCCAAAGGTCATGGTCGAGCCCATGGCAAAGAAGACGAGCACGATGATGGCGGAAAGTGCCGGTGCCATCATCTTCTTAAAGCTGGGGAACAGGTTACCCAGAATAATGCCGATGACGATCGGCAGAATGGCACCCACGAGCGACCAGCCGATCGGAGCCTGACCGGCAGCGCCGAGCACGATCATCGTGACCGGAGGGCCGACAACGAGCGTGGTGATGGCGACGGCGCCACGCTCGGCCTCGTTGCCCATGGTGCCCATCAGACCAGCGTACATAGCGTTGTTGGCGCCGGTGCAAGCCGCCAGCATCACCATGGCAGAGATGCCAAACAGGTTGTCGTTGAACACATAAAGGATGAGCAGCGACACGGCAACGACCACGATCTGCTTGACAGCGATGATGATGGCGCCGCGTGCAGCGGCGGCGGGAGCACTCTTAAACGAAATCGTCGTACCGACGATGAGCAAAAAGGCGCCAACGAGCGGGCCTGCACCCTGCTGGGTCATGCCAAGCGTAAAGCTACCGAGCGTTTTAAACAGGTCGGGGAATAGCGTGTTGAGCAGGCAGCCCAACAGAAGCGGCACCAAGATATTGGCGCCCGGGATGGAGGACATCTTAAAGAACGGCTCCTTTGCCGCCGGCGCCTCCACCGCAGTCGATTCACTCATATATATCTCCTTTGGATGCATGCGAATCGTAGCCGCACGCGCCTATGTCAGAAAGAAGGCGACAACCCCGAGTCGCCAGGGTCGCCGCCAAACGATCACCGCGGGGTATTACCCGTCCAGGACGATGCCGCCGTCGCAGTCACCAATCTCGCCGTTCACGAAGCTAGCGAGGTCGGAAGCGAAGAACAGCACCATCTGCGCAGGCTCGCTGGCCTGGGCGGCGCGGCCCAGAGGAATACCGTTGATGATGCGCTGAGAGTTCTCGTCAGAGAGAATCGAGGTCATATCGGTCAACGTGAGCGACGGGCACACGGCGTTGCAGCGAACGCCAAACTTGCCGCCTTCCTTGGCGACTGCCTTGGTCAGACCGTTAACGCCTGCTTTGGAGCTCGCGTAAGCCGCGGTGCCGAGCAGGCCGCCACCGATCTTGCCCGCAACGGAACTCACGTTGACGATAGTACCGGCATGGGCCGCCTTAAAGTGCGGGTAGACGGCGTTCATCATGGTAAAGGTACCGTTGAGGTTGATGTCGATGGTGCGGCGCCACTCGGTGTCATCGATCTCGTCGAACTTCTTGGTGCTGATGACGCCAGCGCAGTTGATCAGGATGTTGGTTTGCGGCAGGTCCGTAAAAATCTGCTCGACGGTCTCGCGCGCCTTGGGCGCATCGGCGACATCGAGCTGATAGAACTTGTTGCCCTCGCCAAGCTCGGCCACAGCGGCCTCGCCCTTAGCAGCGTTCCTTGCGATGAGCGCGACATGTCCGCCGCCCGCAACGATGCCCTTGGCGATCTCGAGGCCAATGCCCTGAGTGCCGCCCGTGACAATCGCGGTCTTGCCCGTGAAGTCAAATGCCATGACTCCATCCCCCTTTATGTAAGGTGTCTCCTTGCGGGAAGTTGGAGCATCGCACGTGGCGATTATATGAGTCCCAGTCGTCATGGTGGTGACAACCCCTCGCCTAACCGCGGGCATGATAGTTCTTTGAAACGCTTTAGCAATTGAATGATTTTAAGTCTTAATGAGCTCTTAATATTGCCTACTGTATGAGGCCCGCGTATGGGGGTATCATCTTCCACCGAAAATAGTTTCTAGTGTTAGGGGTTTTCGGTGGAAGATACCGATTTCCATGAGCTTGGGCGTCAGCTCTTTACCGAGTTTGGCAGCATGCACCAGCGCGTTTCGCGCTTTGCCGACCAGGCTCTGGGTGGCGAGATGGCCGTCATGCGCGCCCTCATGCGCGCCGGCGGCTCGCTCACGCCGAGCGAACTCGCTGATCGCGCCTGGGTCTCGAGCGCCCGCATCGCCAATATCCTGCGCGCCCTCGAGGCCAAGGGCTGGGTCGAGCGCGAGCACTCAAAGACCGACCGTCGTCGCGTACACGTCACGGTGACCGACAAAGGATTCCAGGTTATCGAAATCAAACGTCGGGAATTCGAGGACCGCACCGCGGCCTTCCTCGAGCAGCTTGGCGAAACAGATACCCAAGAGATGGTGCGCCTTCTTAGACGTGCCAACGAAATTATCGACCGCAATCAAGAAAGGAGAGATGCCGAGTGAGGATTCTCAAGCTCTTTAAAAAACATATCCTGGCACTGTTCGCAGCTATCGTACTTATCGTAATCAGCTGCAACGCCGATCTGGCGCTGCCTACCTATATGAGCGACATCGTCGACGTGGGTGTGCAGCAAGGCGGCATCGCGTCGCCCGTACCCGACACCATCCGCGCCGAATCGCTCGACGACCTCGAACTCTTTATGAGCGCCAAGGACGCCAAGGCTGTGGAGGCCGTGTTTAGCAAGGCTGACAAAAACGACATTCGAACGTACGAGGGCACCGAGGAAGAGCGTGCCGATGGAGGCAAGATTGCCGACATTATGAGCCTGCCCGAGACTGTTGTCCTTTCGCTCAACCAGGGCATCGACGCCAACTCCATGGGCGACATGATGGGCTCGTCCAGCGAGAAAGACGACAACGCTGCCCAGGCCATGCCCACCCCCGAGCAAATGGCAGCGATGACGCCCGAGCAGCTCGCCGAGATGCAGCAGAAGGCCGCGGCGGCGCAGAACATGCAAAAGCAGATTGATGCCGACGGCGGTAAGATCACTATGAAGAGCCTGCGCCTGGGTGTCGAGGGCGGTCTGGTAGACCAAAGCAAGCTCGTCGAGGGCGCCAACCAAATGGCGGACAAAATGGGCTCCATGTCGGGCTCCATCGTCACCCAGCGCGCCGTGAGCTATGTACAGGACGAGTACAAGGCGCAGGGCATCGACCCCGCCGACGTGCAGAACGCCTACCTGAGCCGCATGGCGACCACGATGTTTGGACTGTGCCTCGTGTCGCTCGTCGCCACCATCCTGACCGGTGCCGTGGCTTCGCGCACCGCCTGCTCCATCGCCCGCGACCTGCGCCGCGAGACCTTCAACAAGGTTATGCACTTCTCGCCGGCCGAGGTGGGCAAGTTTAGCCAGGCCTCGCTCATCACCCGCTGCACCAACGACATTCAGCAGATCCAGATGGCCGCAACTCTGTTTATCCGCATGTGTCTGATGGCCCCCGTCATGGGCATCGTCGCCGTCATGCGCGTCCTGGCCAACCATACCGGCCTGGAGTGGACCATCGCCGTTGCCATCATCGCGGTCTCGGCCGTCGTCGGCGTGCTTATGGGCCTCACCATGCCCAAGTTCAAAAAGATGCAAAGCTTTGTTGACCGCGTGAACCTTACCGCCCGCGAGCTGCTCGACGGCCTTATGCCCATCCGCTCGTTCAACCGCGAGGAACATGAGCTCGAACGTTTTGACAAGGCGTCGCTCGACCTGATGACCACGCAGCTCTACACCAACCGAGCCATGAGCTTTATGATGCCGCTCATGATGCTCGTCATGAACTGCATCACCGTGCTTATCGTCTGGTTTGGCGCGCAGGGCGTGTCCGACGGCGTGATGCAGGTCGGCAACATGATGGCGTTTATCTCCTACACCATGCAGATCGTCATGGCGTTTATGATCCTCACCATGGTTTCGGTCATCCTGCCCCGTGCCGAGGTCGCAGCCGAGCGCGTAGATGAGGTCATCACCTGCCCCACGAGCATCAACGACCCTGCCTCGCCCAAACTGCCCGCGGCCAGCTCGCCGCGCGGTGAGCTCACCTTCCGCGACGTGAGCTTCCAGTACCCCGATGCCCGCGCCGACGTCATTAGCGGTGTGAACTTCACCACGCATGCCGGTCAGATGCTCGGCATCATTGGCTCCACGGGCTCGGGCAAGTCCACGCTCGTACAGCTGATTCCGCGCCTGTACGACGTCACGGGCGGCAGCATTTCGCTCGACGGCATCGACGTGCGCGACATGACCCTTTCCGAGCTGCGCCGCCGCATTGGTTACATCCCGCAGCAGGGGCGTCTGTTCTCGGGCACCGTCGAGAGCAACCTCAAGTTTGCCGGCGACATGGTGAGCGATGATGACATGCGCCAGGCCGCGCGCATCGCACAGGCCGAGGACTTTATCGCCGAGCGTGAGGGCGGTTACGACTCCCCCATCAGCCAGGGCGGCTCCAATGTTTCGGGTGGTCAGCGCCAGCGTCTGGCCATCGCCCGCGCATTGGCCAAAAAGCCCGAGGTCGTGGTGTTCGATGACTCGTTTAGTGCCCTCGACTACAAGACCGACGCGCGCCTGCGCGAGGAGCTGGCCAAAAACGTTACCGACGCCGCACTCGTGGTCGTGGCCCAGCGCATCGCGACCATCATGCACGCCGACCAGATCATCGTGCTCGACGACGGCCACGTAGTGGGCACCGGCACGCACGAGGAGCTGCTGCGCAGCTGCCCGGCGTACCTGGAGATCGCACAGTCGCAGCTTTCCGCCGAGGAGCTGGGGCTTACCCAAGAAGAAATTGCAGCCGTCATGGAAGGAGGCGAGCGCTAATGGCAGACGAGACCAAGACTCAGATTCCCAAGCCCACCCGCCAGCGTGGTCCCATGGGCCGCATGGGTGGCATGCGTCGTGGCGAAAAGGCCAAGGACTTTAAGGGCACCATGAGGCAGCTGCTCGGCTATATCGGCCAGCACAAGATTGCCGTGTTTGCCGCCGTCGCCTTTGCCGTGTGCTCGGTCATCTTTAACATTGTGGGACCCAAGGTGCTCGGCCAGGTTACGACCAAGCTGTTCGAAGGCCTGGTCGCCAAGGTCAACGGCACCGGCGACGTTGACTTTAACTGGATCGCCAAGACGCTCGGCTTTTTGCTCTGCCTGTATCTGGCGAGCTCTGTCTGCAGCCTGGTCCAGGGCTGGCTCATGACCGGCGTCACGCAAAAGATCTGCTACCGAATGCGCAAGGAGATCGCCGCCAAGATTGCCGTCGTGCCGATGAGCTACTTTAACGGACACAGCAAGGGCGACGTGCTCAGTCGCATCACCAACGACGTCGATACGCTCGGCCAGTCGCTCAACCAGAGCGTGACCCAGCTCATCACGTCGGTGACGCAGATTATCGGCGTGCTCGTCATGATGCTGTCGATCAGCCTGCCGCTCACCGGCGTCACCGTGCTCACGCTGCCGGCCGCTGCGATTATCCTGACCGTGATGATTCACTTCTCGCAGCCGTACTTCCGCGAGCAGCAGCAGGTTCTGGGCGCCGTCAACGGCATTATCGAGGAGGATTTTGCCGGCCAGAACGTCATTCAGGTGTTCGACCGCGCCGAGGCCTCGATCGAGGAATTCGACCGCCAAAACGACCGCCTCTTTATTAGTGGCTGGCGCTCGCAGTTCCTGTCGGGCCTGATGATGCCGCTCATGAGTTTGGTGGGCAACATGGGCTACGTGGGCGTCGTCGTGGTGGGCGCGCAACTCGCGCTGACCGGCAATGCCACGCCCGGCGACATCCAGAGCTTTATCCAGTACGTTCGCAACTTTACGCAACCCGTACAGCAGCTGGGCAATGTGAGCAACACGATGCAGTCGATGGCTGCCGCCACCGAGCGCGTCTTTGAGTTCCTGGCCGCGCCCGAGGAGGAGCAGAAGGCCGACGCGCAGATTCCCGAGAAGCGCCCCGGCCACGTGGAGTTTGACCATGTCAAGTTTGGCTACACGCCCGACAAGACCATCATCCACGACTTTAGCTGCGAGGCGCAGCCCGGCCAGACCATCGCCATCGTCGGTCCTACCGGCGCCGGCAAGACCACGCTCATTAAGCTGCTGCAGCGCTTCTACGATGTGGACGGCGGTTCGCTGCGCGTCGAGGGTGTCGACGTGCGCGACTGGGACCGCGCGGCGCTGCGCGGCGAGTTTGCCATGGTGCTGCAGGATACCTGGCTGTTTAACGGCACGATCCGCGAGAACATCCGCTACGGACGCCCCGATGCGAGCGATGCCGAGGTCGAAGCCGCCGCACGCGCCGCACGTTGCGACCACTTTATCCATACGCTTGCCGGTGGCTACGACTTTATGATCAACGAGGAAGGCACCAATCTGTCGCAGGGCCAGCGCCAGCTCGTGACCATCGCCCGTGCCATTTTGGCCGACCGCCCGGCGCTGATTCTGGACGAGGCGACCTCCAACGTCGATACCCGCACCGAGGAGCTTATTCAGCGCGCCATGGATGCGCTGATGCAGGGCCGTACCAGCTTTGTCATCGCGCACCGCCTGTCCACGATCCGCAACGCCGACGTAATCTTGGTAATTCGCGACGGCGACATCGTCGAGAAGGGCACACACGACGAGCTACTCGCCCAGGGTGGCTTCTACGCCGACCTGTATAACTCGCAGTTCGACGAGGCGGCGTAACAACCGGCGGCAAACAACCGCAATGCCCAGAAAACGGGGGCGCAGGACAACCTGCGCCCCCGTTTTTGCTCTGCGACCCTCAAACCGCCTCCCCTAGGACCTGATTGACAGCCCCTTCGAGGCCCCGTGGGCAAAAAATGGCAAATATGAGTACTGTTACCCTTTTAGTAACAGCCAAAACAGCCCCAAATGCCGTTTTCACGGCTTACACGCGTCCCTAAATTGATCAAACAGCCCTATAGCGGACTTATATGTGTTTGCGTTAATGAACATATTTTGCTGTTATGTCTATTATTTTGCGAAGGCAATATGCTACTAAGCTAGCAACCGTACTCATATTTGGCATTTTTTGCCCACAGGGTGTTTCCTGGGGAACCGACAATAGCCTTAGGGTCCCGCGCGACGCCACTCCCTCCCGGTATCCGCCGACGTTCCCCCATATAAAACCTGCCAAAATAAACCTGTCCCTTTTGGCAGGTTTCGGGGTGGCAAGGGCTTGCACTTTAGCGTGCGACAGCGGATAATGCCGAGCATTCGACAATACGTTTATTGCTCTTTCTATAGATTGAGGAGGCCCCTATGGCCATGGATTTCAAACGCAAGCTGCCGATCCCCATGGAGATCCGCGAGGAAATGCCGCTTTCCGCAGAGCTTACCGCCAAAAAGCAGGCATTCGATGCCGAAGTCGCCAAGGTCTTTACCGGCGAGGACGCGCGCAAGGTGCTCATCATCGGCCCGTGCTCTGCCGACCGCGAGGATTCGGTGCTCGAGTATATGAACCGCCTGGCCAAGACCGCCGAAGAGGTCAAGGACAAGCTCATCATCATTCCGCGTGTCTACACCAATAAGCCGCGCACCAAGGGCACCGGCTACAAGGGCCTGCTGCACAACCCCAACCCCGAGGCTCCCGACGACCTGCTCGAGGGCGTCAAGGCCATCCGCCATATGCACCTGCGCGTTATTGAGGAAACGGGCTTCTTCACCGCCGACGAGATGCTCTATCCGTCCAACTACCAATACCTCGTTGACCTGCTGAGCTACGTTGCCGTCGGCGCGCGCTCGGTCGAAAACCAGGAGCATCGCCTGGTGTCGAGCGGCATTTCGGTACCCGTCGGCATGAAGAATCCCACCGCCGGTTCCACCACCGTTATGCTCAACTCCATCTACGCCGCCCAGGCACATCAGAGCTTTATCTTCCGCAACTGGGAGGTCGAGTGCGACGGCAATCCGCTCGCGCACGCCGTTATGCGTGGCTACATCGGTCTCGATGGGCGCACCTACCCCAACTACCACTACGAACACCTGGAACGCCTGGCCGAGCGCTATACCGAGCATGCCGGCTACGCCAATCCGGCAGCGGTCATCGACTGCAACCACGACAACTCAGGCAAGCGCCCGCTGGAGCAGTACCGCATCTGCAAGGAGGTGCTCGACAGCTGCCGCCGCAACGAGTCCATCTCTAAGCTGGTCAAGGGCTTTATGATCGAGTCCTACCTGGAAGACGGCAACCAGCCGGTCGATGGCGGCGTCTTTGGTAAGTCAATCACCGACCCGTGCCTGGGCTGGGAAAAGACCGATTACCTCATCCACGAGATCGCGGAGCGGGTGTAGGTTACGGCGTTTTACCAAACGCCGTAACGGCTCGACGCTGCGCCTTTGGTTCCGCCGTTCTAACGAACGGCGGACCGCTCGACGCTGCAAACGCCCCTAAGCGGCAATCTGACGTTCAATCGTCGGTTGCGTACCAAAGTACGCTTCCCTCCTCTTTCACGTCACCTTGCTCGCTTAGGGGCGTTTTCGCTGACTTATGCTCAACCTACGATAATTCCAAACTGGGTGAGTTACTCACTGTAGCGGGTGGCTATGGCGGCTCAGGGGTAGTCATTGGGGACGTTCTTGTTTGACTAGTCGTTTAAGAACGTCCCCAATGACTACAAGCCGCACCGCCCGCCGTTCAGCTGAAACCACCTGCCAAAAAGGGACAGGTTTATTTTGGCAGGTTTTATCTGGGCAAACGTCCAAACCGACGTAAGGGAGTTGCCTTCCCTCGTGGCGGTCTTCTAGCAGAAAAACCAAGTGAGTAGGCTTTTTGCAGAAGGCCGAGCACGCCCTAAAACGCCACAGCTCTGACCTGCAGTTTTATAGATCATTTGTCGCGATGTGCTCGGCAGGTTCAAAAAAGTCTACTCACTTGTATCTGAGACGCACCAGATTGGCAAAAACCGCCGCGAAAGGGCCCCTGGTCCCTTCGCGGCGGTCATACGCCTCTAATTTTGCGACGGTTTTGCCCGCTTGTTATTCGCTGTAGCGGGTGGCGATGGCAGCTTGCACCATGCCGGTGCTCATGAGATAGGTCACCAGGAAGTAGCCGCCATAAGCTGCCAGGAAGATTGCGCAGGTGAGGCCCACGGTGCCGCCGATGCTCATATTTCCGAATATGCTCACCATCTCGATGATCACCTTAAGTGCCACAAAGGAGTGCGCCAAGCCCACCGCCAACGGGAACAGGAAGAATACCGCTTGCTGCGCCATCACCGAATGGCGAATCTGGCGGTCGTCACAGCCGATCTGTGCCAGCACACGATAGCTGCGGCTGCCGTCGGCCACGTTGGAGAGTTGCTGGATCGACAGAATCGCCGCGCATGCAACAACCAATACAAAGCCGATGTAGATGGCTAGGTAGCTAATCAAGCCGTTCATCTGCGCTGCCTGCGTGTACATCTCGGAGCGTGTGATGAAGGTTCCCCACGACCCCGGCTCCTTGCCGTCAACGAGCAGATTGTCGAGCAGAGTGTATTTAATGCTCTCGTCTGCCTCGGTCGTATCCATCCCCTGTTTGTAGTTAACGAGCAGGCTACTGGAATACGGCTGCAGATTAAGTTGGGACAGCAGCTCGTCGGCAACGACGACGGTACCCGGATTACTGCCCATCGCCGAGTTGGCGATGGCCGCCGTATCTTCGTCCGACTTATCGGTTGCGGGCTTGAGCTCATGCTCGCCCAAGGTAAGGGCATGGCCGCCAGCCATATACTTGGTGTACAGGTCGACCAGCTCGCCGCCCATATCACACGTGAGCAGATACTGGTCGTGACCGATGTGCACCGGCTCCTCGCCCATCATCTGACGCAGTTTGTTGTACTGACTCGCCGGCGTCACATACAGACCCATCGCATCGGCATTGCTACCCCCGAACGCCTTGGGAAGCTTTTCGCCCATGATCTTGCACATCTCACTTGGGGTCACCGAAGGATTCGAGCCGCCAACTGGGTAACTCAGATATGAATCGATCTGCACATGCTCACCGGCAACATCGGCGATATTGACCTTCTTGCCGGTCTCGTCGTTGTTGCCCGCCGACTTGCCCTTACCGTGCCATGCGGGGTACAAATCGACCGTACTATCGGCCAGCACCATGCGATCGGCTTCAGACGGATTGACATACTCTTTGTAGTAGTCGAGCGTATCGGGCGTGTAATAGGCATACGTCTGAGACACGTCAACAGGGTTATAGCGCTCCAGGTTTTCGTTCATCACGTTGGCAATCGACATACCGCACGTCACCGAGGTGATGGCCAAAAACAGGAGCATCGCGATGACGCCCATCGAAAAGCACACCGTGTTGACCTTGGCCGCAAGCTGGCGCACGGTAAACATATTGAGGCCGCGCCAATACACGCTGCGCAGGCTCTGCAGCAGCTTAATGAGCATGCCCGAGAGTCCCCAGAACAGGGCAAAGGTGCCCACGGTAACCATAGCGGTTGTAATACCAAACTGGTTCATGGCCTCTTGCAGCTTGCTGTCCGTCGCGGTTAGCGGGAACCCATCACGTAGCAGACGGTAATAGGCCACGCCCACAAGCGCCACGCCCACGGCAAAGATGGCAATCGCGATCCAGGGGTTGCGTGTCTTGATGCTTTCGTTGCGACGCTCGGCACCCATAAGCTCGATGAGTTTAGTACGACGCACGGCGCGAAGGTTCAGCAGCAGCGTGAGCACAAACATTACGAGCATGCAGGCAAGGGTCAGATTGAACGCATGCACCGAGAAAAAGAAGTGGAAATTGGCGATTTGTGTCTTAAAGAGCGAGGCCGTAAAGAACGTCATGAGCTGGGAGAGTCCCACGCCCAGCACAATGCCGGCGACAAAGGCCACCACCGAGACAATCACCGTCTCGAGCGCCATGATCGCGGCGACGCGCCCGCGCCCCATGCCGAGCACCTGGTACAGGCCAAACTCCTTCTTGCGGCGTTTCATGATGAAGTTATTGGCGTACACCATCAAAAAGGCCATGACACCGGCCAAAAAGTACGTCAGGTCGCCGAGCATGCTGCCCATAACCTGCGCCAAGCCCTCTTCATCGATGCCGGCGATATCGACCTGCATCGAGATGGTGTTAAAGGCATAGAAGACCGTGACGCCCAGGGTGAGCGTCAAAAGGTAGACGAGGTAGTCGCGGCCGGCGCGGCGGACGTTGCCCCAAGCGAGTTTACAGAGCATCGGAGCCCTCACCGCCCATCATGGCAACGACCTCCATAATACGGTCGAAGAACTCTCGGCGGTCGGTGTCGCCGCGGCGCAGCTCGGTGAAGATCTTGCCGTCGCGAATAAACAGCACACGGCTCGTGTAGCTGGCGGCAAAGCTGTCGTGCGTGACCATGAGCACGGTGGCGCGCAAGCGGCGATTGAGGGCCTCCAGGCTCTCGAGCAGCAGGCGAGCGCTCTTGGAATCGAGGGCGCCGGTGGGCTCGTCAGCCATAATCATAGTGGGGTCGGTGACGAGCGCGCGAGCCGCGGCAACGCGCTGCTGCTGACCGCCGGACATCTGGTAGGGGTACTTGTCGAGCACCTGACTGATGGACAGGCGCGCTGCCACATCCTGCACGCGGGTCGAGATCTCTGCCGAGTTTGTGCGGGCGATGGTGAGCGGCAGGGCGATGTTCTCGCGTGCCGTGAGCGTATCGAGCAGGTTGGAGTCCTGGAAGATAAAGCCGAGCTCCTCGCGGCGGAACTGCGAAAGCTTGGCCTGCTTCATGCGCGTCACGTCCTGACCGTTAATGCGGATCGTGCCGCTCGTGGCGCTATCGATGGTCGAGACGCAGTTGAGCAACGTCGACTTGCCCGAGCCCGAAGCGCCCATGATGCCCACGAACTCACCGCGGTTGACGGTAAAGCTGACATCGTTGAGCGCGCGGGTCACGTTGCCCAGCGCTCCGTATACCTTTTCGAGATGCGCGACCTCCAGTACCGGGGTCGCCATGTGCGTGGTTTGCATACCGAGTCCTTTCTTGCGATTAGTCTACGGCATCTATAGTCGCAAGAAGACGAGTCGGCTACCATCGATATGGCTTACGCTTGCCTTACCGTTGTGTAAGGTAGGGGTAGTCTTTTTGGGACGGGGCTTTTTTAGCTACCCCATCCGTAGCCTTCGAAGCATGGGGCCGCATTTGACATAGGGCAGCTAAAAAAGCCCCGTCCCAAAAAGACTACCCTGCCACTTGTTGATGTTGAGGGAGGACTCCTGTTGAAGACTGTTCATGTTGCCGCTGGGATCATTCGCAAGGATGGATCTGACGAGCTGCTTGCCGTGCAGCGCGGCTACGGCGACATGCAGGGACTTTGGGAGTTCCCCGGTGGCAAGCTCATGCGCGGCGAGACGCCCGAGGACGCCGTACGCCGCGAGCTCATGGAAGAACTGCAGGTAAAAGTCACCAACCTGCGCGATTTCTATACCGTTGAGTACGACTACCCCGATTTCCATCTCTCCATGGAGTGCTACTACTGCTCGATGGCCAAAGAGTCCGGCGAGCCCCAGAAGCACGACCGCCAGCTCGATATCCGCTGGATTCCACGCACCTCGCTTGCCACCGTTGAGTGGATGCCCGCCGACAAAGGGCTTATCGATGCGCTGATTGAGTTGAAGGAAGACCGGCTCGAGGCAAGCTCCGCCGATGACGCCGCGCCCAACACAGCCGCCAAACCCAAGCGCGCACCTAAGCGCCGCAGCAAAAAGCGTCCCAAGCCCGGCCTGCTGGACGGCATCGATACCTCGGACCTTTCCGCCGACGAGCGTGAACTGGTGCGCCGTCGCGCCGCCATCAAAAAGTCAATGAAGGGCAACAAGCGCGCCAACACCAAGCCCGAGCTGCTCGTACGACAGCGCCTGCGCGCAGCGGGCCTTACGGGCTATCGTTTGGAATGGAAGGTACCCGGCAAGCCCGACATCGCCTTTCCCGGGCGGAAGATCGCCATCTTCGTCAACGGCTGCTTTTGGCACCGCTGCCCCAAGTGCAACCCCAGCCAGCCCAAGCGCAACGTTGAGTTTTGGGAGGCAAAGTTCCGTCGCAACGTCGAGCGCGACCACGCTGCCGTGGCAGCACTCACTCAAATGGGCTGGACGCCCATAACCATCTGGGAATGCGAGCTCAAAAAAGACCACATCGACGCCACGATGGAAAAGGTCATCGAGCAGGTGCGCGCCGCAGAGCCGCGGCGCTAGGAACGAGCCGTCCACACGCCCCACACAGACGAGCCACATCCGCGCCACAAACCTTAGAAAGCCCTTAAGCTCAAAACCTTTCAAGAGTGTTACTCGATACCTCTGACCTGCAGTTTCATCGTAACACCAAACCAGGTTAAGCCTTTCTTTAGCGCTTCCTTATCTGCACTCGCGGCATAATACTTCCAACGCACGGGACCTAGCAGCACACCCCGTGCGCAACCTTTTGGTGGACATCGAGGAGGCCACATAAGCATGCATTCTTCCAATGACGCAGCACAGCAGCCATCCCTAAAACATGCAGACCTTTTCTCCTTCCCCCCGACACAGAGAAACGGCCTCCTCGACTCCCCAACTCCCAAACCCAAACGCTCTGCAGACCAACACCTCAACCTGCAGACATCCTTCGAAAAACTCCAAGCCTCACTAGACCAGGCATTCCCCAACCAAGCCCGGGCATACTAATCCCCCATCAGCAAAGAAGCCCTAACGCCCCATCCATTTCCGCCCTAACGCCACAAGGGCGATCGAGCAGGACGGCTTGGGCGGGTCCCCGTACTTAGTTTCCAAAATCATTCCGCAGCGCGAAGGCCCCCGTTGCCAACGCTTCGTAGAAGCGAGGCAACGGGGGCCTTCATGCTGTCTCTTATACACATCTGACGCTGCCGAC
>UQHZ01000018.1 GCA_900541055.1 uncultured Collinsella sp. | reverse complement strand
ATGCCTAGTCTCGTGGGCTCGGAGATGTGTATAAGAGACAGGCTCAAGATAGCGCTCATAGAGCTCACGGTTCTCGGGCTCCAGAATGGCGTAATAGGGCGTCTCGCCCGAGCCGGGCGTATAGGCCTTGGAATACTCCTTCATGATGGTGGTCTTGCCGGGCAGGACCTGGCCAGTCATGTTCTTGAACTCGGTGATACGCGTGTAATCCTCGCTCGTGGTGTAGTTGACGGTGCCCACGGGCTGGAACTGGTCCATATCGAGCGTCTCGAACTTCATGTCGAGCGTACGGTACGGCAGAGCGCCCAGGTCGAGGTTGAACAGCTCGTCGAGCGGACCGGTGTAGACGATCTCGCCGCCATAGACCTTACCGTCGATCTTGACGGTGGTCTCGTCGATCTCGAAGAGGTCGCGGGCGTCCACGTCGCAGAACACATCAATCAGATCGTGGTCGAGCATGTGCTCGAACAGCGCGGTATAGCCGTCCTGCGGCATGCCCTGGAAGGGAGCCTGCGGGAAGTAGCGGTCATCGTCGCCCACAAAGACGGGAACGCGGCCGGTGATCGAGGGATCGATCTGATCGGGCGTCTGGCCCCACTGCTTCATCGTGTAATGCAAAAAGACGTTCTCGTAGACGTAATCGGCGACCTCGGCAAGATCCGGGTCGTTCTTCTTGCGCAGCTCCATGATGGGCACCTTGACGTCCTTGCCAAAGGTCTCCACGAGCTTCTGATACAGCTCCTCGCCGCGCTCATCGCCAAAGGCAAGCTTGAGGCTCGCGTGGTTAAAAGGCACGGGCATGAGGGTGCCGTTGATGTTGGCAAGCACCTTGTGCTGGTAGTCCGTCCACTTGGTAAAGCGCGACAGGAAATTGTGGACGCGCTCATTAAAGGTATGGTAGATGTGCGGACCATACTCGTGGACCAGGATTCCGGCCTCATCAGCGCAGTCGTAGGCGTTACCCGCAATGTGGCTACGGCGCTCCAGAACGGCAACACGATAGCCGATGGTCTCGGCGAGACGGCGGGCACAAACGGCACCGGCATAACCGGCACCGACGACAATCATGTCGTATGCGCCGGCGTTAAAGCCTTCAGGCAGGCCTGAGGTAATCTGCATCGATACTCCTTGTCAAAAGCCACGGGCTCGTTAGCTGGGCTTTTCTCGAACATTCTTCGAGACATATTTATCAGAGCGATTATAGCGCTAATGCGTCCTATAATGAGCTTGCCACACAAGGAAAGCTCAAGCACCGCGGCGTACATAATTGAAAGGTAAACCCGCTAGCAGCGGGTTTATTCGTGAACAGCCGGGCGCCTGGAGCTTAGCGAAACGCTTGTAAGGAGTAACATGAGCGATTTCCTAAACCGTATGAAGTCTGCCGCCAAGGCCGACCTTAAGACGATCGTCCTGCCCGAGGGCGAGGATCCGCGCACCATCGTCGCAGCCACCAAGATCATCGAGGAGGGCCTGGCAAAGATCGTCATCCTGGGTAACCCCGACGAGATCAACGTTCCCGGCGCTACCGTCATCGATCCGCGCAATGCCGAGAAGCACGAGGAGTACGCGCAGAAGTTTGCCGAGCTCCGCGCCAAGAAGGGCGTCACCATCGAGCAGGCTCGCGCCCAGGTGATGGACGCTACCTACTTTGGCACCATGATGGTCAAGATGGGCGACGCCGACGGCCTGGTCTCCGGCGCCTGCCACTCCACCGCCGACACCCTGCGCCCCGCGCTGCAGATCCTCAAGACCGCCCCGGGCACCAAGCTGGTCTCGGCCTTCTTCGTGATGTGCACCGACACCCCGCAGTTCGGCACTGACGGCACGCTAATCTTCGCCGACTGCGGCCTCAACATCAACCCGTCCTCCGACGAGCTCTCCGAGATCGCCATCGCCTCCGCTCACTCCTGGTCCACCTTCATGGGCAACGTTGAGCCGCACGTGGCCATGCTCTCCTACTCCACCATGGGCTCCGCCGGCGGCGAGGTCGCCAAGAAGGTCCAGGAGGCCGTAAAGTTCTGCCACGAGAAGGCTCCCGAGCTCGCCATCGATGGCGACCTGCAACTCGACGCCGCTATCGTCCCCACCGTCGCCCAGCTCAAGGCTCCCGGTTCCTCCGTTGCCGGTAAGGCCAACGTGCTCGTGTTCCCCGACCTCGAGGCTGGCAACATCGGCTACAAGCTGGTCCAGCGCTTCGCCGGCGCTGACGCCTACGGCCCCATCCTGCAGGGCATCGCCAAGCCGGTCAACGACCTGTCGCGCGGCTGCTCTGCCGACGACATCGTGGGTGTCGTGGCCATCACCGCCGTCCAGGCTCAGATGGCTGAGTAGCGGACGCATTCGCCCGAAGGCCGTACGGGCTAACCCCTGAAAACGTCCTCGACCAATGAAACGCCCCCGTTCTGCTCCTTCGGAGCTATGAACGGGGGCGTTTCTGGTCTGCGGAGTGTTTTCAGGGGTTAGCCCGTACGGCCTTCTACAACTACGTAGTAATCAGGGTATCTGGGGTGGACGGCGGCTTGGCTACGAATTGGGGCTGAGGATTTGAGTGGTCGGGCACCGTTGCTGGGAGCGTAGGCGTTGCTGGCGATGGTCACTTTGGGACTGGAATTTCCGTATGCTAGTCAAAAGGCCTCCGGAGCTGTTGCTCTGGAGGCCTTTCGTTTACATACAAACGGGTGCGCTAGTTGTTCTTGGTTAGGCGTTCGACGTCGTGAGCGATCATGTATTCCTCATCGGTGGGGATGACCATGACCGTGACAGCGGAACCGGCGGCGCTGATGACCTGCGGGCCGTTGCCCACGGCCTCGCGGTTCTTGTTGTTGTCGATGCGCACGCCCAGCCACTCGAAACAGTCGCAGAAGGCCTTGCGGATCGACCAGTCGTTCTCGCCGATGCCGGCGGTAAAGGTAATGGTGTCCACGCCCGCCATGGAAGCAATCATGGAACCGGCCTGCTGCATGGCCTTGTAGGCGAACATATCGAAGGCGAGCAGGCAGCGCTCGTCACCCTCGGAGGCGCGCGTACGGATGTCACGGGCATCGTTGGAGATACCCGAGATGGCAAGCAGACCGGACTGCTTGTTCATCATGTCATCGACTTCCTGGTAGCTGTAGCCGCCCTCGCGCTGCAGATAGCACACGGTAGCCGGGTCGATGGAGCCGCAGCGGGTTCCCATCATCAGGCCGTCGAGCGGTGTGAGACCCATCGTGGTGTCGCGGCACACGCCGTCCTCGATGGCGGCGAGCGAAGCGCCGTTGCCCAGATGGCACGAAAGCAGACGGTGGCAGCACGAGCCCAGAATCTCCTTTGCCATCATCCACTCGTAGCGGTGGCTCGTACCGTGGGCGCCGTACTTGCGCACATGGTACTTGTCGCACACGTCCTTGGGCAGCGCGTAGGTGTAGGCAACCTCGGGCATGGTCATGTGGAACGAGGTGTCGAAGACGGCCACGTTGGGCAGCTCCGGATACTTCTCGCGGCAGTATTCGATTGCCGCGGCCTCGCCGTAATTGTGCAGTGGGGCGAGCGGGGCCACCTCAAGGATCTTAGCCATGACCTCGTCGTCGACAACTGCGGAATCATCGAAGTGCCAGCCGCCCTGAACGATACGGTGGCCGATGCCATCAATCGTAAAGTCGGTCTTCTCGAGCTCCTCGAGCACGCGAGCGATCGCAGAGCGATGATCGGGGAAGGGAACCTCCTCGGTCTGCTTGGCGCCACCGTTCTCGGAGTGGCCGAAGATGCCCATGTCCGATCCGATACGCTCGCAGTTGCCTTTGGCGAAAACCTCGCGGGTATCGGTATCCAAAAGCTGATATTTAAGGCTTGAACTGCCGGCGTTGACAACAAGTACGTTCATGAGACTCCTTTGCAGTGCAATACGGCCGGCGCAGACCCCTTAAGGCGGCCGCATTTTAATAAGAAGTTATCATATCTTGATAAATAGCTATCAGCATATCGCCCAACGAGCGCAAAAGAGGGACTGAACGGCACTTGGTCGTCCAGCCCCTCCCCTCTTGCAATTACTTGCCGTTGACGATGCGCTCGACGTCGGAAGCGATCATGAACTCTTCGTCCGTGGGGATGACGAAAATCTTGACCTTGGAATCCTTGGCGGACAGGCACCAAGCGCCGTCGCCACGCAGGGCGTTGCGGGCGTGATCCATCTTGACACCCATAAAGGCCAAGCGATCGGCCACGCCAGCGCGAACGGCCGGAGCGTGCTCGCCGATGCCGGCGGTAAAGACCAGGGTGTCCATGCCGCACATGGAGGTGGCCATCTCGGCGGCCTTGGCGGCAATCTTGTAGACGAACATATCGAAGGCGAGCTGGGCCTCGGGGTCGCCAGCAGCGGCGAGCTCCTCGACGTTGCGGCAGTCGTTGGTCTTGCCTCCGGTCACAGCCAAAAGGCCGGACTTCTTGTTCATCATCTCGTCGACCTCATCGAAGGTGTAGCCGCCCTCGCGCTGCAGGTAGCACACGGTAGCCGGGTCGATGGAGCCGCAGCGGGTGCCCATCATGACGCCGTCGAGCGGGGTGAGGCCCATGGTGGTGTCCATGCACTTGCCGTCCTCGATAGCGCACAGGGAAGCGCCGGAGCCGATGTGGCACACGACGACCTTGCGGGCCTCGCCGTTGGTCATCTCGGCGACCTTCTTGGAAATGTAACGGTAGCTGGTGCCGTGGGCGCCGTACTTACGGATGTGCAGCTTGTCGCAAACATCCTTGGGAAGGGCGTAGGTCTTGGCGACCTCGGGCATGTTGAAGTGGAAAGCGGTGTCGTAGACCGTAACGTTGGGCAGATCGGGATACTGCTCCAGGCAGAACTCGATAACGTTGGCCTCGGGGTTGTTGTGCAGCGGCGCCAGCGGGGCGACCTCACGGATCTTGGCGAGAACGTCCTCGTCGACGAGGGAGGAATCGCCAAAGTACCAACCGCCCTGAACGATACGGTGGCCAATGCCCTCGATCTTGACGCCGTTGGCCTCGAGGTCCTTCAGGACGACCTCGATGGCGACCTTGTGGTCGGGGAACTCGATGTTCTCGGTCACCTTCTTGGAGCCGTTGGCAGCGTGGGTGAAGGTGCCGCCGGTAAAGCAGACGCGCTCGCAGGAGCCCTTTGCGGACACCTTGTGGGACTTGGTATCGATGACCTGATACTTAAGGGTCGAAGATCCTGCGTTGACGACCAGAACGTTCATGTGTCTCCCTACTAACAGGCGGTGTGGCGCCGCCAGGTTACATACGTTTCAATAATAAACCCAAACGCCCTCGCGCTCGGGTTTATTGCGTTGATATATAAGTTATCGGTGCCTAAATACTCATGGTCTTTGACTTGTAAGACCAAATAGCGCGGGGATATATACCAGGGAAGAAATCCCAAGCGCAACAAGCAATACGACTCGAATGCCCGCAACGCTGCTCAACGCAGCGTTGAGCAGATAGAAAAGAACGGCACCCACCGCCACCATCTGGCTTTGAACCGAAATCAGCGAACAACGCATCGATGAATCGGCAGCATTTTGGAAAACTGAGTATTTGATTGGGGCAAACAACGAGTACGCAACCGTCTGCAGCACATAGAACGCGGGCAGCAAATTAGCCGGAGTAAGAGGAATCAAAAACAAAGCGGTCAATACTAAGCGAATGATGCCGCAAATACGCGCAAAACGGCCCTTGTCGACACGAGCAATCACACTGGGCACAATAAACCCTATGGAGGCGGAGGCAAGGAGCTGGACCGCAATGGTCACGCCCGAAGCGACGGCATTCATTCCGCGGCCTGCAAGCAACAGTGAGAAGAAGTCTTCCAGAGCGACGAAGGCAAATGCCTGAGAACAGTCCATGATGAACGCTGAACGAAGAATGCCGTTACGCGCAATAGCGGCACCGATCATCTTCGGGCTCATTCCATGCCCAGGTGTCACCGCAGCGCTCTCTCTTCTCGCCTCAGGAATACAGACAACGACAACCAATGTCAGCACCATTGTGATGATATCGACCGAAAGCCCAATGAGATACGCGCCAGCGGACGAAATGAAACCGCCCACGCAAGCGGAGATGGCATAAGAGGCATAGAAAATAAATCGCTCAACGACATTAAGTCTTACGAGCTGGTCCTGAGAGACACTGTCAACGTAGATCGCTTCTATGGATCCGCTCACACATGCAACGGCAAAACCTTTGAGAGCAAACGCACCGATTAAAAGCAGAGGAGATCGGACGAGAAGCAGGGCAGCGTAGTACCCAAGCATTCCCACAATGCCAACGAGACCGCTCACCTTTCGTCCAAACCTATCAGCAATATAGCCAGTGGGAACTTCAAGGATGAACTTGCTCACCTGATATGCAATCATCATGCTAGAAATCGCCACCATCGAGAATCCGACGAATTCAAGGTAAACCGTCAGAAAATACAAAATGGTGCTGAAGTTCGACAGAAAAACGAACGTCATATAAAGCAAAACCGTACGGTTTTTCATGCTCCGCCCTCCAAGAGTCAGCAATCTAAATCGGAACCTTGGAAAAGCATGAGGGCAAAGCTGTCAGCTATGTGTTGCAAGGCGTCAATAATCACTTGACGTCTCGAAGCCAATTAATCTCACGAAGCAAGATGACGCAATAGGTGCAGAAAAACCGTCTGGTGTCGATCAGTCCAGGAATTTTGCCGATAGCAAAAGTAGATAGGCAAGGTTACATCACGCGAACCTTCAATGGAGCACTCACTCACTTCTGACCCATCCGATGCGAGAGAGGACCCAGACAAGCTCAATATCAATCCCCCGGCTTGAAGAAACTCAGCCTGCGCTCTGTTTCCGTATTCGACGTCGCGGAAGCGGAAATTAACCAGCTGAGCTTCGGGGCATTGATTGATTGCATTGAGACAGGGCGACAAATTAATGGGAACAGCTAACCTGCTGCCCAGTAACTCACGAACGGTCATAGCACCCACAGATTGATGACCCGTTGGGCACGAAAGAACCTTGAGCTCCTTTTCACCCAAGTATTTCGAAGAAAGGACACTGTCCCTTGGTTCCTCAAATGAGATGGCCGCATCCGAAATGCCAAGCACAAGTGATTCAAAGCATGTAGCCGTTGGCTGATGCCACACATCAAGGTGAATATGAGGGTGCGAGCTTTCAAACGAGTCATACCAGTTTTCGGCAAAAAGTCGCCCCCGCCCATGAAGGCAGGGGGCGTAAAGACGAAAGTGGCCGTCGGGCGAGACGCCGTCGTCCCTCGATTGAGCGTACTTTTTGAGATCGTCGACTTGTGCCAGGATCACGCGTGCACGACGCGCAAATTCTCTGCCCGCCGGAGACAAAACAGCCTCCCCCGTCGATCGGTTGAGCAAAACGATCTGATACTCAGATTCCAACTTTTTGATTGCCGACGAAACAGCCTGCGGACTCACATGAACGGCGCGAGCTGCTTTGCGCACGCCGCCATAGTTCGCTACCGCTTGAAGGTATTCGAGTTGAGAAAGCTGCATAGATTACTCCAAAGGCAGCCAAGTCGACGGGCTACGCGCCCTCAGATGAGGTTCTCGCCCAGGTTTTTGCCGCCGAGGACGTGCATGTGGAAGTGCATGACGGTCTGGCCGGCGTTGACGCCCTTGTTGGAGATGACGCGGAAACCGTCCTCCAAGCCCTTGGCCTTGGCAACCTCATGGATGGCGTGGGCCATGGCGCCCATGGTCTCGGCCGGCACGTTGTCGGCGATGTCGCTGTAGTGCTTCTTGGGGATCACGAGCGTGTGGACCGGCGCCTGGGGGTTGAGGTCGTCGAAGGCGATGACCTGGTCGTCCTCATAGACAACGGTCGAGGGGATCTCGTGGTTGGCAATTTTGCAGAAGATGCAATCACACATGGTTGGTTCCTTTCTCGCAGACCAAGGTAATTATATTTGGTCGGGATGGTTAGAACGAGAGGTTGTCGTCGGTGTTGGCGGCTTCGCCGTCGGCGAGCACGTCGTTGCCGTCGACGTCCTTCAGGAGCACCGAGACCTTCTGCTCGGCATCGGACAAGCGAGTACGCAGGCTCTTGAGGAGCTCGACGCCGCGGGTATAGCTCTCGAGCGACTCCTCGAGCTCCATATCGCCCGACTCCAAGCTGCGGATGATGAGCTCCAGCTCCTGCGAGGCCTGCTTGTACGTAAGCTGCTCGACCGGGGTCTTCTCTGCCATATCTGTTTCCTTTCCTAAAGGCTTATCGCTATGAAACGCGGTTTACTCGACCGTATCGACCGTTGCCGCCACGTTGCCGTCTGCCATGCGCACGCGGATGGCGTCGCCGGGCTTAAAGGTCTTGGCGCTCGTAGCCACCCCATCATCGCTGTACGCGATGGAATAGCCGCGGGCAAGCACCTTGAGCGGCGACAGGGCATCGAGCGACGCGGCAGCTCGGCCCAGGTCGGACGCTGGCTTGCTGAGCATCGTGCGCCCCTGATGCTCTAAACGGGAACTCGCAAGCGTGAGCGCATGGCGCTTGCCATCGAGCCCTGAGGTGCTTGCAACCAGACGCTCGGGCAGGCGCTCAAAGTTGGAGCGGAATGTCCCGACTGAGCGCACCATGGCGCCCGACAGGCGATCGGCAGTCAGCGCAAGCTCCGATTCGCGACGCTCGACCATAAATGTGGGGTCGTTGAGGCACGGGCGGCACGCAGCCGCATCGAGCGCATCGGCCAAGCGAGCCGTATAGGTATCCCAGGCACGGCGACCGCGCTGATCGAGCATCTCCAGGTCGACCTGGGCCGACCCAATCATCGATGCCATCGCGGCGCCCAGACGCTGATGGCGCGCCTCGAGCACATCGGCCAACTCCGTCATAGCCGGCGCCACCGATTCTGCCGCCGCCGTGGGCGTGGAGGCGCGGCGGTCGCTCACCATGTCGCAAATCGAGGTATCGGGCTCATGGCCAATGCCGGTCACCACGGGCACAGGACAAGCCGCCACCGCGCGGGCAAGCTCCTCGTCATTAAAGGTCATGAGGTCCTCAAAGGAGCCGCCGCCACGCACCAGCAAAATACAGTCGGGCGCCGGCGTAATGGAAGCGGCGCGGTGCAAGCCCTCAATGAGCTCGGCCGGCGCGCCCTCGCCTTGAACCTTGGCGCCCACGCAGACGAGCTCAACGAGCGGATTGCGGCGGCGCAGCGTACGCTTGACGTCGTCGATTACGGCACCCGAAAGCGAGGTGACGACCGCCACGCGCGAGCAGAACACCGGGATGCGGCGCTTGCGCGCTTCGTCCATCAGGCCCTCGCGGCGTAGCTTTTCGGCCAGTTGCGCCACTTGTTGACGCAGTAGACCCTCCCCCGCCAGCGAAAACGAGCGGGCGACAAAGCTCATGCGACCCGTGGCCTTATAGAGATTGAAGCTGCCCTTAAAGCTCACCTGCATACCGTCGCGCAAATCGAAGGTGCGCTTGAGATAGGCGCCCTTCCAGATGATGCAGTCAACGGCTGCCGAGTCGTCCTTAATCTGGAAGTAGCAGTGACCGCTTCGGGCATTGGGGCCACGGAAGCCCGTGACCTCGCCCAGGACGCTCAGCTGCGGAATGGCATCGAGCGCGCCGGCGGCAATCTCCACCGCTTGGCTCACGCTGAGCTCTTTGCGCTCCTGCTCGTCCGAACCGTCGAACTCGGCGGAAACGGCATTGCCGGTTAGATTCCAGCCTGCCACGCAGCCTCCTTTCGTCATCGTGCACAAGGGCTCCGGCCCTGCGCAAATTCAAGTCCAACACATAGTACAGCGCCGCGGGGACACAAATCTCCGCGGCGCCTATCAAGCCAATTTGTTATCGGTTGGAGTTTCTGTTGTAGCGAGCCATCAGGTAGAGCAGCTGAATGATCGAAGTGAGCGCCGCCGCCACGTAGGTGAGCGCGGCTGCCGTCAGGACCTTCTTGGCACCATTGACCTGCTTGGAACTCATACCCGACCGCTCGATGTACGCCACGGCGCGGCGGCTGGCATCAATCTCGACCGGCAGCGTAACCAACTGGAACAACACACTAAACGAGAAGAAGACCAGCGCGAGGGTCGTGAGTCCGGCAATGTTCATAAACAGGCCCATGAGCAGCACGATCGTCCAGGTGTTCTGGGTAAAGTTGACGACCGGGACCAGAGCGGTGCGTACCTTCATCACGGCATAACCATTTTGACGCTGGGCGGCATGGCCCGCCTCGTGGCAGGCCACGGCAACGCTTGCGACCGACCCGCCCGAGCGGTTGGCTTCCGAGAGATACAGGTTGTTATCCTGCGGGTTGTAATGGTCGGTGAGCTCACCAGCGACACCCTTGATACCCACGGCACTGCAACCGTTGGCGTCGAGCATGCGGCGCGCGACCGTAGCGCCCGTGTCGCCGTCCGAGCGAACCTTGGACCAGGTTTTGTACGTCGAGTTGATATAGCTCTGCGCGGCAAGACCGAGCACCGTACAAACAAGAACAACCAGCAGGTACAGCGGGTCGATGCCAAAGCCGTATCCATAGTAATAGGGCATACGAATTCCTCCGAATCGAGTTACACGTTGGAAGCATTCTACCCACTCAAGCGGCTAGGCTTCCCTACAGAAGCTCGATTTTGCCGTCCTTCACGGTGAGTCCCATGTTGCCCGAGAGCAAATCGTCCAGGCGCGAGCCCACAAGCTCAAAGCGCCAGCCTTCGCGCAGGCGGCTCTTCTCGGGATGCTCAATGTAGTCGGCCAGGTCATCGCGCGAGGCAATGACCGAGGTCGCAACGCCCGAGCGCTCGGCAACCAGGCGGATAAGCGCATACATAAGGTCAGTCACGCTCTCCAGCTCCGGAGAAATCTGGCGATGTCCACGCACCAAGAGCGGCAGGCGATCATGCGGACAGCTCGCACCGCGCTTGATGGCCATGAGTGCGCCGTCCACGTCGCGCTCCCCCAGCTGGTCGGTACCACGAATGCTACGGAACTCTTCAACACGCACGGGATTACGCTTAACCAGGGCCAGCAGCGTATCGTCGGACATAACCCACTTGCGCGGGATGTTGCGCCGCTCGGCGCGGTCCTCACGCCAGGCGGCAAGCTCGCGCGCAATGCCCAACTGATGCCGGCTGCACGAGTTGATGCGCTTGACCTTGCGGAATGCCTCGTGACGATCGGCTCGATAGTGCGACTCGTCGGCAAGCGGGCGCAGCTCATCGAGCACCCAATCCACACGGCCCAGCTCGCGCAGGCGACTCATCATCTCGGTATAGGCAACGATCAGATACTTGACGTCATCGATCGCGTACTCAATCTGCTTATCGGTCAGCGGGCGGCGCGACCAGTCGGTCAGCGACTCGGTCTTAGGCAATGAAACGCCGCAAAACGTCTGCACGAGCGCACCGTAGGAAATCTGCTGACGCTCGCCCAAAAAGGCGGCGGCGACCTGCGTGTCAAAAATCGGACGCGGTAGCGCCCCCACGGTATGGAGCATGACCTCCATATCCTGCGAGCAGGCGTGGAATACCTTGACCACGCCCTCGTCGGCCATAAGCTCGGCAAGCGGCGACAGGTCGTCGATCACCAGCGGATCGACAGCGACACTCTCGGCGGGGGTGGCAATCTGGACCAGGCACAGGCGCGGATGAAACGTGCGCTCGCGCAAAAACTCGGTATCGACGGCGATCGCGTCGAACTCGCGGGCGCGCTGGCAAAAGTCGACCAGAGCCTGATGTGTGGAAATGTACATATCAACCCATCGAATAAGGTTAGGCCCGAAAAACACGGGTAGGATATCGGCATTGCTCTACAACTATACTCGGTTAGTCACAGAACGGGAACGTAAGTATGCGCTGCCTTATCATCCACAACCCGGCATCGGGCCCCAGCTCAGATGAAATCTACGCGTTCACGCACGCCCTCGCGCAGGGCGGCGACGAGGTCGTGATGCGTTTTATCGGCGATGGCATGGAGCCCGAGGACGCGGTAGCGGACGTTCGCGAGTTCGATCGCGTGGTCGTTTCGGGCGGCGACGGCACCGTCTCCAACGTGCTCGACCAGATGCGCGGGTGCGGTGTCCCCACGCTTGTCTTCCCCTCCGGCACGGCCTGCCTGTTCTTTAACAACATCGGCAATGCCCCCGAGGCGGCGGCACTCGCCAAGGCTTGCCGCGACGGCCGCACGGTCAAAGTGGACATGGGTGAGCTCTTATGGCTCGACGAGAACGGCAACGAGAAGCGCCACGGCTTTATCATCATCGCCGGCTCGGGCTTCGACGCCGAGATCATGATGAAGGCCGCTCCCACCAAAAACGACATTGGCGAGATCGCCTACTTCCTCTCCGCGCTCGCCACGCCCAACCCCACGGTGGCGCACTTTACCATTGAGCACGACGGCATTGTCGAGGAGCTCGACGGCATCTGCTGCATGGCAGGCAATACCTCGGTCATCCAAAACGACATCAACCTGTTCCCCAACTGCCGCATGGACGACGGCATGGTCGACATCGTCGTTATTGAGCCCGTGCGCACGATGCAGTTGCTCCCCACGGTAATTACCGCCGCGCTCGACCCCGCTGGCAAAGCGCTCGGCCGTCCGCAGTTTAAGATCATCCAGACCAAGGAAGCCAAGATCACCTGCACGCCATCGCTGGGCATGCAGTTCGATGGAGAGATCATCTCCAGCAACTCCGGCGTCTTTGGCGCTCGCGCGCTGCCGCAATGTCTCGACCTCATCGTCGACGATTTTTCACCGCTCGGAAAATAGGAGGACCCCATGAACGACAATCCCCTGATTGGCTTTATCGTCATCGTCTTGGCCATGCTCGTTGGTTACGCCATCAATGTGATCCACCGCCGAAAGAAGTAAATCCACATTGGTATGATATTCATCCAGTTATCGACTCTCCCGTTGTTTATGCAAATCCTAAACAGCGGGAGAGTTTTCTTTTTGAGCATTGTCTGGCGCTTTATTCAGCTACAGTAAATGCAGGGTGCCTTTATTTAACTAAAGCAATAAAATGAGTATTATTATCCGCTCATCGTATATTTCTTCACGCTCATCGAGTAAAAGCTGTTGTCGAATGAATACTCTTTACACTTCCTTTAGGCTAGTAGATGTATTTATTAGCTGAAACTCCGTACGGTTTCGCGGGGTTTCAACAGTTGGGAGGGATCATGAGGTTTACTCATCCTGTCAACACGCTCAAGAAGCTCGGCTGCGGCCTTGCATTTGGAGCAGCGGCCATTATGGCCATGCCGACTTCGGCGCTCGCTTGCACCCAGATCTACATGGGCAGCCAGCTCACGGCAGACGGCAACACGTACTACGGACGCTCCGAGGACTTCGGCCCGCGCTACATCAAGCACTTTGGCATCGAGCCCGCACACAAGGACGGCAGCAAGTACACCTCGGTCGAGTCCGGCTTTGAGTACAAGTCCAAGGGCGCAACCTACCGCTACACCTTCGTTCGCGACAACCCCTCTCAGTGGGAAGATCGTTACGACGCATATTCCGAGGCTGGCATCAACGAAAAGGGCGTTTCCTGCTCTGCCACGCTGAGCACCTCCTATAACGAGAAGGCAGAGGAAGCCGACCCCGTCACCGAGGAGACCGGCATCGGCGAGTACAACTACGCCAGCGTCATTCTGGGCGAGAGCGCTACGGCCCGCGAAGGTGTCGAGCTCCTCGGCAGCCTGATTGACGAGCAGGGCGTCTGCTCCAACGACCAGATCATCATCGCCGACAACAACGAGACCTGGCTGTTTGCAGCGCTTTCCGGCCATCAGTGGATCGCCATGAGGCTCACCGACGATATCGCCTCGCTCAACCCCAACATCGGCAACCTCACCTATGACGTCGACCTCGGCGACACCGAGAACTGCCTCCACTCCGAGGGCATCGAGTCCATGCCTAAGGAGAAGGGCTTTGCCGAGTACACCGACGGCAAGTTCGACGTCGCCAAGACCTACGGCGAGGAGATTAGCGAGGCCGGTATGCACCAGTGGTCGCGCTATGTCCAGGGCCGTGATTACTTCATGGCTCCGCTTGCCGAGGGCACCGACTACGAAATCGTCAAGGACGAGCGCGAAGACGCTCGCGCCACGACCGGCGCCCTGGTCCACGAGATGCAGCCGCTGTTCTTCCAGCCTGGCAAGTCCGACTGGAACACCTTTGAGATGATTCGCTCCTTCGCCGCTCGCGGCGAGAATGTCGCCGGCCTCAACGCCAACACCGACGGCGCCTATGCCATCGGCTCCAACCGCAACACCGAGATCCATACCTTCCAGATCCGTCACGGCATGGACCCCGAGATCGCGACCATCCAGTGGGAGATGCTCTCCAACGCCGAGTTCTCCGTCGCTATCCCTCTCTATTCCGCACTGCTCACCGAGGTCAGCCCCTACTTCAGCGATCAGGACGTCTCCTTCGATCACTGTGAAGAGGAAGACGTCGTGAACAACGAGGAGCCCAAGAACTCCATCAACTACGTCCTCATGGACATCAACACGCTTGCCTATGAGAACCGCGACAATTGCGCCACCGGCGTCCGCGCCTATCTCGACGCCCTGCAGAAGGAGCTCATTGAGCAGAACCTGACCGTCGACGAGGCCATGCAGGCCGCCGAGGACACCGAGGCCCGCACCGCCCTGGCCAACAAGGCCGGCAAGGCAGCGACCAAGAACACCTACGTCAAGTGCAAGGCCATGCTCGAGGAGATGCGCGACTACCTCAAGGAGGGCGACTTCTCCGAGGAGTTCGTCCCGAGTGACTACGATGCCGACAACGACTGCCTAGTCGAGTCCATCACCTACGCCGACGAGGCCCTCTCCGATAAGGACGTTGCCGAGCCCGAGACTGAGGAAGAGGCGACCGAGGAGAAGTCCGAGGGCAACAACATGGCCGCCATGGCCGTTGGCGCCGTCGTCATCATCGGTGTCTGCGGCTTCGTGCTCTATCGTCGCAAGAAGGCCTAAGACCCTCGCGTTCCAAGAAATGAGCGGGTCGCATGAGTCATCCCGACCGCTCAGCCTGCCCTTTTGACCGGTAGGAAACACCGCTGAAATCTTTTCAAAAAAGATTTCCCCGCACACACTTCGCTGTGCTATAGTGCAGCGCAACAGCAACTAGGTGCGACCGCGCCACGGCATCACGAAAGGAGCCACCAAGATGATGAACACGATGAAGTCCCTCAACAACTGGTGGTGGCGTGATGCGAGTACGATCGGTCGATAGTGAGTCCCTCACGCCTATTTTTGCGCTCTAGGTGATTGGAAGGCCTCCGGTTTCGACCGGGGGCCTTTTTCTATCTCGAGCCCGATCGCATTCGCATCACGCGCCTCCGTTTTTCTCTTACACTCCCCTTTTTGAAAGGACTTTCACCATGTCTCAGAACACCACCGCCACCGCCCAGCCCCGCACCGTCCAGACCGCCGACCGCGGTAAACTCGATATCCGCGCTCTTGTCCTGCTCGCCATCCTGCTTGCCGCCGGCTTCATCCTCAACTTCACCGTCGGCAAGGCAATCTCGGGAATCTCGGGCGGTATGATCAGCCCCGAGTTCATCATCTCGGCCTTCTGCCTCACCATCCTGGTCGTTCGTCCCAACATTGGCCAGGCGCTCGTCATTGGCCTCATCTCGGCGGCCGTGATCCAGATCACTACCACCTCGCCGTTTGTCGATTTTGCCGCCGAGGGCATCGCCGCCATGCTCATGGCCGTCATTGTCAACGCCACCGCCAAGGACGGCCAGGTTAAGCCCGTAGTCGCCATCGCCGCAACATTCGTGACCACCTTTGTCTCGGGCGTCATCTTCATGGTCATCAAGATGGCCATGCTCGGCGTTGTGGGCGAGCTCGCCGCAGCCATGCTGCCCGTCGTCGCCATGACCGCCGTATTTAACGCCATTTTGGTCGGCGCCCTCTACCTGCCCATCCAGAAGGCCCTGAAGCTCAACTAACCCGCTCGGCTTTACGAGCCACCCCATCTTGGCGTTCATTCGTCGCTCGCGTACCCAAGTACGCTTCGCTCCTCTTTCGCGCCAACCTGGAGCACCTCGTAAAGCCGTCTCCGCGCTTCACCACCAAAGACCGTCCCAAACAACGGACTCATGGACGTTCTTAAACGACTGAACATGCAAGAACGTCCCCAATGACTATGAAAGGTATCCATGGAAACGATCATCAACGTCGACGATGTCTCGTTCTCCTATGGCACGCAAACCGAGCAGGCGCTCAGCCACGTTTCGCTCAGCGTGAACAAGGGAGATTTCATCGGCATCATCGGGCCCTCGGGCGCCGGTAAGTCCACACTTGCCGCCTGTCTGTCGGGCGCCGTGCCTCACCACTACACCGGCGCCTTTTATGGCTCCGTGTTAGTTGACGGTCACGACACCTGCGAGGTCTCGCTCACCGACATATCGCAGATCGTAGGCAGCGTGCTGCAAGACATTGACACGCAGATGGTCGCTTCGGTCGTTGAGGATGAGATGCTCTTTGGTCTCGAGAACTTTGGCGTTCCGCATGACCAGATCGAGCAGCGCGTGAGCGAGACGCTTAAGACCGTCGGTATCAGCGACCTGCGCGACCGCGAGATCGCCACCCTCTCGGGCGGCCAAAAGCAAAAGGTAGCTATCGCCGCCATCCTCGCCATGCGTCCGCGCGTCTTAGTGCTCGATGAGCCAACCGCAGCACTCGACCCCGCCAGTTCCACCTTGGTCTTCGAGACGCTGCGCGAGGCAAACCGCGCGCTCGGCATCACCATCGTCGTCGTTGAGCAAAAGGTCGCTCTGCTTTCGGAGTACTGCAACCGTGTGTTGGTGCTCGATCACGGCCAGATCGCGCTGCAAGGTGAGCCGCACGAGGTCTTCGCACGCACCGACGAGCTTCGCACCATCGGCGTCGATTGTCCGCGCGTCACGCGCATCTTCAACAGTCTCGAGGCCGATGGCTTGGTAAGCGGCACGCCCTGTCTGGATGTCGACGAGGCAGAACGCCTGATCACGGAAATCGTCGACCCCGACCGTGCGACAAGCGATACCCAGGCGCCCGCAGGCTCCCCGCACGCGCCGTCGCTGCGCCCGCATGCGAAAGACGCCGAGCCGGTGCTCACCTTTGACCATGTCGAGTTTTCCTACCCCCATGGAGGCGCCGCCGTCCACGACCTCAACTTGACGCTCTACCCCGGCGAGCTCGTGGGCATTGTCGGCCAAAACGGAGCCGGCAAAACCACGCTCACCAAACTGCTCACGGGTTTGCTCAAGCCCGCATCGGGCAGCGTACGCGTTACGGGCTTGGACACGGCATCGGTTCCCACGAGCCGCATCGCACGCGAAGTGGCAACGCTTTTCCAGAACCCCGACCGCCAAATCTGCAAAGACACCGTGCTCGACGAGGTCGCCTTTGGTCTAGAGCTTGCCGGCATCGACCGCGCCGAAGCCCTGCGTCGCGCCCAGCTGGTCATCGACCGCTTTGGCCTGCCCGCCGACGAAGCACCGTTCTCGCTGTCACGCGGCCAGCGCCAGATGGTGGCGCTGGCATCCGTTGTAGTGGTCGAGCCCAAGATCGTGGTGCTCGACGAACCCACGAGCGGCCTGGACTACCGCGAGTGCATGACCGTGATGGAAACGGTGCGCACCATGGCCGAGTGCGGTTGCGCCGTCATCATGGTCTGTCACGACATGGAAGTCGTTTCCGACTTTGCCGAGCGCATCGTGGTGATGGCCAACGGTCGCATCCTCGACCGCGGCCGCACGCACGAGCTGTTCTCGAACATCGAACTCATGCAGCGTGCCTACGTTGAGCCGCCCCAGGTCATCGAACTCTCGCGCCGTCTGGCATCCACCGTCTCGCCCTCCTTTACGCAGGTAAGTGAGGTCACTGATATCGTTCGCATTACCGAGGAGATGGTCCGCCGTGGTTAACGTCATCGACTACATGCCGGGCGACACGCTGCTACACCGCCTGAACCCCGTCATCAAACTGGGCCTCGCCGCCGCCATCATCATCGGCATTTTCTTGTCCGACACCTATGTTGCACTGCTGGGCTTTCTGGCACTCACGCTCGCGCTGGGAGCCTACGCCGGCGTCGTCGACCGCCTGCTCGCGCTGCTCAAGCTACTGATTCCACTCGCGCTCATCATGCTGGTGCTGCAGCTGGCTTTTATGCGCGATGGCAACATCGTGTGGGGCTTCGTTACCGACACGGGTCTCATCACCGGCTCCAAGGCATGCCTGCGCCTGCTGGGCGTGGCGCTTCCGCTCATCCTGATGCTCATGGTGACCAAGCTCAACGACCTTGCCAACGCCTGCGTCGAGGTGCTGCACGTTCCGTATCGTTATGCCTTCACCTTTACCACGGCGCTGCGCTTTGTGCCAGTGTTTGGCCAGGAGATGAACGCCATCATGGAGGCGCAGACCGCACGCGGCATCGAGTATGACACCAAGAACCCCATCAAGAAGCTTCAGCTCATGCTGCCGTTGTGCGTGCCGCTACTGATCTCGAGCGTGGGTAAAACCGATGCCACGGCCTTGGCGGCCGAGCAGCGCGGCTTCTACCTGCGCACGCGCGCGAGCTCGTACAAGCGCTACCCCATCAAGGGCCAGGACATTGCCATGCTTATTGTTAGCATTGCCCTCATTGTCCTCGGCTTCCTGTTCTAACCCATCGCCACCGGCAACCGATAAATTCAAAAGGCCTCGGCTCGCACCAAACGAGTCGAGGCCTTACTGTTCCCCCAGATAAAACCTACCAAAATAAACCTGTCCCTTTTTGGCAGGTCGAGGGCTACAGGCGGTAGGGGGCGCCGCTGCGGATGATGGATTCGCGCACCAGGACGTCCATGGCGTCAAGGGTAATCTCGGGCATCTCTCGGTACTTTTTCAGCACAGAGAGCTCGGTGCAGGCCAGAATGACGCGGTCGCAGCCGCTGCGGGCGAACTCCCACATCACGCGGTCAAACTTGTCCATATCGGGCTCGCGTCCGGCCTTCACGTCATCATAAATCAGCGACATCACGTCGGCCTGGCGCTTCTCGCTGGGATAGACGACCTCGACGCCCGCGGCCTCGCACTCGCGCCCATAGACGCCTGCACCCACGGTGCCGTCAGTGCCCATGATGCCGATCTTGCGCACCGGCTCGGACGGCATGCTCAGGTTGGGATCGAACTCGCACTCCCCCATCACCGCGCCCGCCAGGGCATAGCGCACCGACTCACGCGGCATGTGGATAATCGGCACCTTGGTAAACGACTGAATCTGGTCGTAGAAGTAGTGCGATGTGTTGCAGGGAATGGCGATATGGGCACAGCCCAGCCCCTCGAGTGCCCGTGCACATTCCTTCATGGTCGCCAGCAGCTCGGCATGCTCGCCGGTCTTGATGGCCAGCGTACGGTCGGGCATGGTCGACTTGGAAAGCACCACCATGTCGATATGCTCCTGATCACAGGCAGCAGCCGTATGACGCACGACCTGGTCGTAGTAATACGACGTGGCCTCAGCGCCCATGCCGCCGATAACTCCCAGCTTTTCCATCGCCGCCTCCTTGGTGACGCCCATGCAATTGCTCGTATCATGCCCGCGCCCGTCCGTTGCAAACCGGACGGGCGCCGCGCTCATCTACTTGTAATACGTCTTGAACAGCTTAAAGTGACGCAGCTTGGTGTGCCACATGCGCAACCAGCGGTTAAAGACAAAATCGCCCTTCATAAACGAAGGATCGGCGGCCTTGCCCTCCTTGGCCAGACGATGCGCCTTCGCACGCAGCTCGGGGTCCTTGACATACTTGTCAACGACACCCATGGGGACGACCATCCACAGAGCCTCGTCCTGCGCCGTCACAAATTCCGGCTCAAACGGACGGTTATAGACGTACTCATCCACCACGTACTTGGCAACGTTAAAGCCGCTGTTGGTGACGTAGTAGTTACTGCGGCCCTGACGCGTGTTGAAGTCGAAGAACTTAAACGAACCATCGCGTTGGTCGTACTTGACGTCGAAGTTGGAGAAGCCCGTGAACTTAAGGTCCTCAAGCAGCTTGCGCACGCCACCCATGAGCTCGTCGTTGGGCTCGGTGATGATGCAGGCGTGGTTGCCGACACCATGGGGCTGATGCTCCTCGAGCAGCACGTGACCCAGGCACATCATGCGAACCTTGCCGTTGCGGTCGGAATAACTGGTAAGCACGCGCATGTACTCGTCGTTGCCGGGCACGCGGTCCTGCAAGATGAGGTCATCGGTGTAGCCACTGGCGTACACATCGCGAATGACCTGCTCCAGCTCGGCGCGATCGGCAATCTCGTAGGCCTTCTTCTGGCCCTCGAACTCGTGCTCCCACCACATGATGCCGTCAGAGGGCTTCAGAATCATCGGGAAGGGAAAGTCGATCTGGTCGAGCACCTCGGCGGAAGCCTCGTCCTGGGCGTTGAGCATCGCCATGGTAAAGGTAAACGTGTGCGGATAGGGCACACCGTGCTTCTCGCACAGCTCGTAGAAGATCTCCTTCTTCTGGCACTGCTCGAGCATGCTGTAGGGCGCATAGGGCGCGATGACGTTGGAGGCAAGCTGGCCGGCATCCTGAGCCTGTGCGGCAAGCGCGACGTAGTTATCGCCGCAGCCCATGAGGATAATCTTCTTATCGGGATTGGCCTGTGCAATGCCGTTGACGGTCTCGATCATGACCGGCATAGTGTCGATATCCACATTGGGCGTATAGTCGATAATCTGGCTGCGGTATGCAGGACCCGTCTGATACTTGCCAAAGACCAGGCTCTTGACCTGATACTCCTCGTAGAAGGCGCGCGCCACCGAATAGGCGTTGATATCGCCGCCGAGCAGCACGGGTATAAACTCGCGCTCTGTAAACTGCAATGCCATGGAAACTTCCTATCATCAACTGCCCGTACGATGGGCGGTCTTTATGCAACTGGTTTATTCTAGCGTGCCAAACCGTCGCTTCCCAAAGTTCCACCATATCTATGGCAAGCAGGCGCTTATGATCGAGCCCGCAGGGTTCCGTAACGTTAAAGTTGAACTCTATGGTTTCTTAACAATTCACTATAACTGCAGGTCAAGGCCAAAACCTCAAGTTCAACTTGACCCTTTAGAACCTTTAAGGTTCAAGTTGAAGTCGAAAGCAGTAGTAGAATACCTTTCGAACTATAACCTACGATTGATTGCAGAGGGACTGGATGCAGCATTCGAACCATCGCACCGCAGCGCTCATCGCGTCGAAGCCGGCTCGTATCATCACGAGCGCCGCGCTTGCCGTTACACTGACGGCCGCGCCGATGCTCTCCCCCGTCGCAGCCTATGCCGCCTCGCAGGCAACGCAGGATCAGCTTTCCGCTGCCCAGCAGAAAATCGAAACCGCCACGAGTGCCTACAACGAAGCCCGCACCAAGCTCGAGGATCTGCAGAAGCAAATCGACACTAACGAGGCAAGCATCGAGAAGATCGAAGCCGAACTTCCCGATCAACAGGCCAAGGCGAGCTCCGCCATGCGCGATCTGTATAAGTACCAGAAGGGCACCAACCCCATCGTGAGCTTCCTGGTCAACGCGCAGAGCCTGGGCGAGTTCATCACCACCTGCAAGTACACCAACCAGATCACGAGCTCGAGCGTCGACGAGATCGAAGAGCTCAACAAGATGCAGACCGAGCTCGAGCAGAACAAGACCGAGCTCGAGCAGGCGAAGTCCCAACTCGAGACCGAGCAGAAAACCGCCGAGGACGCACTGGCACAGGCCCAGCAGCTTCGCAGCGAAGCCCAGGCAAAGGCCGAGCAGGAGAATGCCGCAGAGCTGGCCAAGCTCGAGGCCGACAAGGCCGCTGCCGCCGAGAAGCTCTCGGGCGAGGGCGTGAGCGGCAACAACTCCAACAGCCAGGCCAATAACGCCAACACCACTATCGACACCACGGTGAACAACTCCAATACCGGCAACTCCGATTACGACTCGTTTATCAACGAGTGGACGAGTCGCATCGACAACTACCTCGCCGGCTCCCCCATGGCAGGCCAGGGTTACATCTTTGCCGTGGCAGCCTGGAACACCGGTGTTGACCCTCGCTGGTCTCCCGCCATCGCCTGCATCGAGAGCAGCAAGGGCCTCTATTGTGCCGGCTCCTATAACGCCTGGGGCTGGAGCGCCCGCGGCGGCGGCTGGCGGAGCTTTGGTAGCTGGAGCGAGGGCGTCTCTGCCCACGTTGCCTACCTGGGCGCCAACTATGGCTCCACGCTTACCCCGGCAGCCGCCAAAAAGTACTGCCCGCCCACGTGGCAGGACTGGTACAACAAGGTTGCAACCCAGATGAACCGCATCTAAGATCAACGTCAAAGGGCCCCAGTTGGGGCCCTTTTCTTTTACACGACGGAGGTATCGACGACGCCAGTCGCGTTTGCAATGGCAACAATGATAATCATTACCAACAAGAGCACACCCATAGCCTTGAGCCAGAGCTTTGCAAGCTTTTTACCGCGGTATCTATCGAGTAGCTCAAACCGCCGGCGAAGGCGGCGTTTGTCGAGCATCACAAAATGGATGAGCACTACGAGACCGTCGACGAAGATAAAATACTCAATCGCGAGAAACCACATCGGGTAGTTTTGGTTGGCGCCCGTAGGATGAAAAACGGCAAAATGGCTTCCGGCAAAGAAAACAAGTAGCGAAAGATAGACGAATGCGTTCCAAATGCGCCCAACGGTGTCGGGAATGCGGGAGAGTAAATTCGGGCGCTCAGGCACCAACGGCAATCCGCCCTGAGACTGATCCGTGGGGAGCACGGGCGCAGGGCACACGGCTCGCCGCTCCGGAGGCTCTTGGAAGGAAGCAGCATTCGGCGCGGACGACGGCGTCGGTGCGGACAACGCATAGGATGCACGCGCAGCGTGCCCTAGCGCCTTCGCGCTTGCAAAGCGCTTGTCCGGATCGAGCGCCATCGCCATGCAAATAACATCGGCAAGCGAGGCGGGGATATCATATGCCTCGCATTGCTCGCGCATGTTCCGACCCGGCTTGGGGTCGGCCCCCGTCAGACAAAAGAACAGCAGGGCACCGAGCGCATAGACATCGCTGCGCACGCTCGTCTGGCCAAAACCATACTGCTCGGGCGGCGCATAGGGACGCGTGCCAAACTTAACGGTATCGGCATCGGCTCCCTCGCGCCACACGCGAGCGATTCCCAAGTCGATAATCACCAGCGATGAAAATGTCATGCCTGTATCGGGCGTATAGTTTGCGCCCGATACGATGATATTCGAGGGCTTTAGGTCGCGATGGATCACCGGCGCAGCCATCTCCCCCGCCGACGCAAAGCCGGCATGGAGCTCCGCAACTGCATCACAAAGGGCGCCAAACAGCTCACAGGCATAATCGGGCGTCGCACCCAAACGCCCCACCAGGGCCCCGAGCGTTTCGCCTTCGATGTATTCCATGACCACGCAAAGCTCGTCGCCCACGCGGCGGCAATCGACAATCCGAGGCAAGTGCTCGTAACGTCGCCCAGCATGCTGGGCCGCAAACAGGCGTTCATACGCCCCGCCAATCTGGGCCGACGCGTCGATGCGCTTGCGAACAAAGGGGCCAAGAGATCCTCCGCCGGAGCCCTCAAAGTACACGAGCTCGGTCGTCTCGACGTCGGAGTGCTTGAGCACACGGTCTACGCGATAGCTGTCATCACGCTCAAGTGACGCCAGGTGTCCGGCGAGCGCAGCGGTCAGCTCATCATCGGAATATGTTGGGCTCTGAGTATCCATAGCGTCCATAATAACGCAGGGCGCGGACGCCCCATGACGCCCGTGCCCTGCACGTTCTAAATATCGTGAACGGCGCTTCCGCCGGCAGCCAACCGTTAGCTCACCGTCTCCTCACCAAAGCGATACAGCTCCTCGTTCACCTTTTGCAGGCTGCAGCCACGATCGATACAGAAAATGATGATGGCGTCACGGCGGTCCTTGCAGTTGAGGACATTGGCGCCCGCCGCCGACAAGGCGCGGTTGGTCTCCTTGAGCGTCAGCGCCATGGCAAAGGCAATCTGCAGCACCTTATTGCGGCTCGGATGCCGCGCACCGGTAAAGATCTGATAGCCAAACGTCTCGTTGAGGTCGGCCATACGCACCACGCGCGAGCGCTCCAGCCCCTTTTCTTCCAAAAGCTGTTTCAGATACTCCGAAAGCGACGGGGCGGTAAAGTCGTGCTCTTTGATATAGCCCTCGATACTCGGAGCATCGAGCAGCTCGTTGAGCAACTCTTCGGTTAGCTTCTTATCAGGCATATGGCCTCACCCCCCAGCTCGCATAGTAACCATGTTTTTAATTCTAGTTAAAAACCGCTCACGTCAGAACGTTCCCAGCTGGCAACCTGGTCGGGAGATACCGTGCTCATCGCTTCGAACTTCCAGGTGCCGCCCGCTTTGAGATGGTTGGTGTTCGCAAGAGCCGTTCCCACCTGATTGCCGTCTGCGTCATACAGAACATACTCAATCTGAATGTAGCTTTGCTCTTTATCCGTATTATTGGTCAACGTGCCAGTGATCTTATACGCGAACTGATTAGACGTATCCCCGGCCTCATCCGAAACCGTATAGGGTTCTTGTGCCTCTTTTTTCTCCTCGACTTGCTGGGTCTGTTCGGCAGGCTTTGCTGCATCACCCGTAGACGAATCAGACGAGTTACCGCCCATAGAACCCACGACGCCGGCAACAACGAGCACCACGATGACGCCCAAAACGATCTTGCCGATCGGCTTCTTTCCCTCTTTTGCCATTATGCATCCTTCCTACGATCCGGCTACTGTGCCGGCACACAGCACATCGTAGGAGGCAGCGAACTCAAATTCATTAGCTGGGAGCTAATGTCGCGACATAGCTTGCCATCTGACACTCATTAGTCCCTTTCTTCCTTCACCGAACTCATGCCTTTGTTGTTGACTATTAAACATTTAGACGTAAACTGCTTTGTTACCTTGTCAACATCTGAAAGGAACCTCATTGGGAAAAGACGTACTGGTACAGCAACTCGTCGACTCATTCGACAGCTGGCCCGCCAAAAAAACCGGTTGCGGATCGTCCCGCATGACACAAGAGCTCTATCCTTTTGACAAGCTCTTCTCTCCCATCAAAATTAACAAGCTCACCGTCAAAAACCGCATTGTCATGGCACCGATGGGCAATATCGACATGTGCGAGGAAACTGGCCGCCCCAGCGACATGATGCTGCAGTACTTTTTCGCCCGCGCCAAAGGCGGCTGCGGCCTCATCACAACAGGGCTCGTGCCGGTAAGCCACAGCATCGATACCACGGTCACCGAGCTGGACAAGCTCACCTATTTCCCGCGCATCGATCGAAGCCGAACCGTTATGGCAGGCTGGCGCGACCTTGCCCAAGGCGTCCATGCCTTCGGATCGCTCATTTTTGTCCAGCTTACGGCTGGACTCGGCCGCGTGGGCAACCCGCAATGCCTCATCACGCAAAAGAAGTTTCCGGTCTCGGCGAGTTTCTTGCCTAACTACTACATCCCCGCCATTCCATGCATGCGCCTCTCGGACCAAAAGCTGCGCCGTATCGTAAACAATATCGGCCAAGCGGCGGCCGATGCCCATGCCATGGGCATCGATGGCGTCTATTTGCACGGACACGAAGGCTATCTTATCGAGCAGCTCGGAAACCCCGCCTTTAACCATCGCAAGCTCGGACGTTATGCCGATTGGCGTCAATTTGGCCTCGATATGGTCAAAGAAATCCGTCGCCGCGTTGGGCCCGACTACCCCATTATGTACCGCATCGACCTTTCGCTTGCACTCGAGGAAACCTATGACGAGCAGGTCATGAATTCGACCTATCTGGGACGCATGCGCGGCGGCCGCACGGTCGAACAGACCCTGTGCTATATGGAAGAGCTCGTGACGGCAGGAGTAGATATCTTTGACGTCGACCTGGGTTGCTACGACAACTGGTGGATGCCCCACCCGCCTGCGAGCATGCCCGCAGGCTGCTTCGTTCCCGTGGCGCGCGCCGTTCGGGAGCGCTTTGCCGCCGACAATATCCGCTCCAATGCCGGCCTTCCCGTACCCGTTGTCGCGGTGGGTAAGTTGGGCTACCCCGACATTGCCGAACGCGCCCTTCGCAATGGCGACGCCGATATGATCATGCTCGGACGCCCGCTGCTTGCGGATCCCGAGTGGCCCAACAAGGCGTACGCCGGTCGCGTGGCAGATATTCGCCCCTGCATCGGATGCCAGGAAGGATGCCTCAACGAGTTTGTCGAAGGGGGCCACCCGCAGTGCGCCGTCAATCCACGCTGCAGCTTTGAATACCTCATGCCCCAGATACCCGCTCCCGCCATAGAATCCAAACGCATAGCGGTGGTAGGAGCCGGGCCCGCCGGGATGGTCTGTGCGCTAATCGCTGCGCGTCGTGGCCACGACGTAAAGCTCATCGACGCCGAAGATGGACTTGGAGGAAAACTCCTCTCCGCCAGCGCCGCCCGGATCAAGTTCGACCTCGATAATTACCGCTCCTATCTTGTTCGACAGGTGCGCGAGCAGGCAGAAAAACCCAACGGGAACCTGGCACTCGAGCTTGGACGGGCAGCACGCGCCGAAGATCTTGCAAAAGCAGGCTTCGACGCAATCGTGTGTGCGACAGGCACTTCCAATGCGATACCGCCCATCCCCGGCCTTACGGAGCTTGCAGCATCGGGCCATGCCGTGCAGGCAACGCAGCTACTGCGCCAACCCGCGCTGCTTGGCAACGCCAAAACCGTCGCCATCATTGGCGGAGGGGCCGTGGGCTGCGAGGTTGCCCAATGGCTCACCGTCGAACACGGCATACCACAGGTCAGCGTAATTGAAATGCTGCCTCACATGATGCAGGGCTCCTGTACGGCAAATCGCGGCCACCTACTCCATACGCTCAGGGGACGCAATGTGCTGCTCTTCAATATGACACGCGTCGAGCGCGCAGAGGTCGACGGCAAACGCGAGTCTGGAGCCCCATCGAGGTACGCGCGTCTCTACTTGAGTCGCAACTGCCACAAAAACGTTCCCGACCCCTACGTCTCATGGTCACCGGTCTTGCCCGAAAACGTCGAAAACCCGCTTGCACCCAAAATCGGCAACGACTGGAAGCCGCTCGAGCTAACCTGCGACCTGGTAATCATTGCCTGCGGCGGACACCCCGACGACGCACTGTTCTACAAACTGCAGCAGACGCATGCCGCAGACGAGCTGCATAACATCGGCGATGGGTTTGCACCCGGCCGTGTGCTCGAAGCGGTCCGTGCGGCATATCGACTCGGCACCAATATCTAACACGAAAGGATGGGCTCACAGATGAACCTGACCTCCCAACAACAAGCCCTGCTCGACGGCGCCAAGGGCCCCGCCATGGCCAAAGTGGTCAAGACCCTCGTTATGTACGGCGAGTGCTTTGGTGCCAAGCGCATGGTTCCCGTGACCGGCGCAAATGGTCATCTTGTCACAAGTTTTGGCCTCTCCATGCTCGGTCCAGTCTATGACCTTATGGATGAGCTGCTGAAAGACGGCGCCCTGTCCGGTCAGTCATTCTCGGTCGACCCGAGGCCCCTCGACCCCGCCGTCCCGGCCAACCCGCTGCAAAAGCTGCTGTTCAAGATTATGTATTCCAAACAAGATGATTACGAGGCACAGCTGCGCAGCATGGGCCTATTGGACAGCGATGCTTTCACCTGCACCTGCTATCAACCCGAGGTTGGCAATCGACCTCGGCGTGGCGACATCCTAAGCTGGGCAGAAAGCAGCGCCGTGGTCTTTGCCAACTCCGTGTTGGGCGCTCGCTGCAATCGCAACTCCGGCATCATCGAGATGTTCGGCTCAATTGCCGGCTTTGTCCCGGAATTCGGGCTGCTCACCGATGAGGGCCGCAAGGCGACCTGGATCATCGAAGTCGACTGTAAGCGCAAGCCCGAAGCGCAAGTGCTTGGCAGCGCCATTGGCATGAAGGTGATGGAAGACGTCCCTTACATTAAAGGCCTCGACCGCTGGTTTGACCGCGGACTCACACCCGGCACGCAGGACTACCTTAAGGACATGGGCGCCGCCAGCGCATCGAACGGCGCCGTCGGGCTCTACCACGTGGACGGCATCACGCCCGAGGCCGTCGAACAAGGCGAACAACTCATAACACCAGACGCCCAAATCTATCGCATTGACGACGCCGAGCTGGAACGTATCCGCTCGAGTTACCCCGTTATGTGGAAGAACCCGGGTGCGCGCCCCAAGCTGGCCTTCATCGGCTGCCCCCACCTCTCGTCTGCACAACTCGCCCACTGGGCAGACGCCATCTGCGATGGGCTGAGCGCCTCCGGCAACTGCCGCGTGCGAGTACCCACCGTACTGACCGCCGCCCCATCCGTGGCAGACGCCTTCCGCAAGACTGCGGCATACAGACGCCTCTCGACTACCGGCGCCGTCGTCTCGAGCATCTGCCCGCTTATGTACACCAACAACCCGCTCTGCGGCAGCATGCCCATCATCACCAACTCCAACAAGTTGCGTACGTACTCGGCATCGCGCTACTACACCGACGACGAGGTGCTCGCCTACGTCACCACCGGAAAACCAATCAAATAGGAAGGCGACTCCTCATGGAAAAAATCTTTCACGGCCGCGTCGTTGTCCCCGGAACTGCCCACGCCAAGGCACTTGTCTCTCACGGAGGGCTCAACACACTCGCATCGTTTCAGAAGGCACTGATGTTTGGCGACAAAAAGGCCACGTGTTCCGACCAAAACAATCCCGACTTGTACGGCAAACCTTTGGCAGGATGCGCCCTGTGCCTTCCGCAGACTATCGGCTCCACCACAGGCGGCATGGTGCTCTTCTGCGCCACCAAAATGGGGCGCCAACCCGCATGCCTGCTGTTTTCCAAACCCATTGACAGCCTTGCCGCCGCTGGCGCGATCCTCTCGGGTGTATGGACCGACACCCCCATGCCCACCATTGACAACCTGGGCGATGAGTTTCTCGATGCCGTGTCGACGGGAGACGCCATCACCGTGGCCGAAGACGGCACGGTCATCGTCGGCTAAGGCTATCCGACCCGCCGCCCGCAGATGAACAACGTGTTTCGCCGTTTCCCACGCGCGGTGCGGGCGATAATCTTGACGTATTCGATATACAACACGAAAGGAGTCCCACCATGGGAGCATCGGTATCGGTCGCACAGGGCGTGCCTCTTGATGCAGGCACCTACAAGGCAGACGAGGCAGCCGTCGAGCGCTTTTGCGAATTGCTGCGCATCCCCACCGTTTCGCGTGAGAACATCGCCGAGCGCGACGATGAGCCCTTCAGCCAGTGGATTCCCACGCTTCAGCGACTTTATCCGCATTTCTTTAAAGTCGCCGAGCTCACACGCATCGACGACTTTGGTATGCTCCTGCGTTGGCCTGGCACCGATTCCGCCTTGGACCCCATCGTCATGATGGCGCATCAGGACGTCGTGCCCGTCGAGGGCCAGGACTGGAAACACGACCCCTTTGGAGCCGAGATTTTCGACGGCGAGATCTGGGCCCGCGGATCACTCGACACCAAGTGCATCGTCTCGGCTTTCTTCGAGGCCGCCGAGCATTTGATTGCCCAGGGCTTCGTTCCCCCGCGCGATGTCTGGTTCTTCTCGAGCGATGGCGAGGAAATCGCCGCACCTACTGCAACCCATGCAGTGCAGTGGCTTCGCGAGCATAACATCCATCCCTACATGGTGCTCGATGAGGGTGGCGCCGTGGCAACCGACGCCCCGCTCGGCGTCACCGAACCCGTTGCCATGGTAGGCGTGTCCGAGAAGGGCCACGTCGACCTTGCCGTCACGGCGCGCGCCGACGGCGGCCATGCCTCTACGCCTGCGGCAAACGATGCCTGCCGTCTTCTCTGCCGTGTATGCGAGACTATCTCGGCCAACCCCGGCAAGCCGCAGCTCACGCCCGCCGTCGAGGCCACACTGACCGAGCTGGGTGCCCGCAGCAGCGCGACGTTTCAGGCAATCTTTGGCAACCTCTGGCTCACACGCCCCGCGGTTACCAAGATTATGGCCGCCAGCCCCGAGACCTCGGCCATGCTGCGCACAACCTATGCGCTCACGCAGCTCGAAGGCTCCAACGCGCATAACGTGCTGCCACCGATCGCTCGCGCCAATTTCAACGTTCGCATCGCTCCGTTCGAGACCATCGCCGATGCCGTTGAGCGCGCTCGCAGGCTCGCCGCTCAGCAGTGCCGCGCCTCGGGCGTAAGCCCCGACCATGTCACCGTCGAAATCAACGAGGCGATTCCCTACACCGAGCCCGCGCCCATCTCGCCTTACGAAAACGATGCCGCCTTCAACTACATCCATCGCTGCGTGTCTGGTGTCTATCCCGAGGCCGGCTTTGCCCCCTACGTGCAGAACTCCTGCACCGACTCGCGCGAGTTCAACGAGATCTGCGATCGCGTCTACCGCTTCTGCGGCTTTATCTACTCGGGCGAGGCACGCAAGCTCATCCATGCCGCCAACGAACGCATCGGCGTCGACGTCTACAAGCGCGGCATCGAATTCTATGTGGCGTTTCTTGCCAACCTTGAACAACTGTAGAACGGGGGCCGATAGCGCCCCTCCCCGTTTTTACCGACCAGGAGAACCAGCATGACCCAACCAAATCTTAAGCGGGCGGCCCGGCTCGACACCAAGGCCGTCGCCCTCGCCTCCCTACCCTTTATGGGCATGATCAGTTTTTGGCAGGTCTACGACGGCATCGTTCCCAAGATGCTCACAGGGACCTTTGGCCTATCCAACTCGCTCACCGGCGCGATCATGGCCATCGATAATGTCTTTGGCCTGTTCCTGCTTCCGCTCTTTGGCATCCTCTCGGACCGTTGCACAAGCAAACTCGGGCGCCGAACGCCCTTTATCTTGGGCGGCTCCGCGGTAGCAATGCTCTCCGTCCCGCTCATCGCGATTGCCAACAACATGGGCAGCCTACCTCTGCTCATTGGCGCGATTATCCTCACGCTTTTGGCAATATGCGCCTACCGCACCATGACGGTTGCCATCGTGGCCGATATTACGCCTCGCCCACTGCGAACCAAGGCGGACTCGATCGAAAAGATCGTCGGCTATGCGGGAACGGGCCTTATGCTCGTCGCCATCTCGGTCATGGTTCCCAAGGCCGACAAACCCGATTATCTCCCGCTCTTTATCTTGCAGACCGCCTTTATCCTCGTGTCGGCCGTTGTCTACGGCGTCTTTGTCCGTGAGCCCGCCCTCGTCGAAAAGATGCGCGAGAAATCGCTGTCCATGGGCATCGACGAGGATCAGATTGACAAAGATGACTCCCCCGAGGCCGGCGGTAAAAATCGCATTGCAGACGCCGGCGTACGCCGCTCCATCATCATGCTGCTCGCCGCAACGTTTTTCTATTACATGAGCTATAACGCCATGACCACCAATATCAGCCGCTATGCCGATATGTTCTACGGCATGGAGGGCGGTTCCTATGCCATCATCAATATCGTGACGATTGCAGGCGCGCTGCTAAGCTACGTACCCTTGGCAAATCTTTCGCTCAAAATCGGCCGTAAAAAGGTCGCCCTGGGCACCGCCGTCATCATTGTTTTATGCCCCGCGCTTCTTTGGCTGGCACCCGGTTTCTCGCCCGTGCTGTACGGCGTCTTTTTGTTGATGGGCGTTGCGCTGGGCGGCGTGGACCTGTGCGTGTACACGATGATTCTGGAGTGCTGCAGCTCCCAAAGCGTGGGCCGCTACTCCGGTTACTACTACACCGTGAGCATGGCGGCTCAGGTGGCGACACCGATTCTCTCCGGCATCGTTATGGACGTGGCGCCGTCGATGCTCTTCGCCTACATCACGGCAATGGGCATGTTTATGGCCGCGAGCATTGCCGCCGCCAAGCACGGCGATGCCATCTTGATCGACGAGGTCGCTCGCCGCGAGGCAGCAAAGTAGGAGACCGAATTAACTACCGTGCGAAAGGGGTCGGATGGGCAAAACGCCCATCCGACCCCTTTTTCGTTTCATCCTCAAGAAGCTTGTCGAAGCCTACCCCACCGTGACGGATTCCCCAGTAAAGGTGCTGATGAGCAGCAGGATAAAGAACGCCAAGTAACTGATGCTCAGCGGGTACGCAATAATCAGGAAGACGACCCAGCCGACATTGGTGTTACCGTCGGCACGGCGTTGCTCGCGATTGCGGCAGAGCCAAATCGTCACGCCAATGGCCACAATCAACAGCACAAGTGCCGCTGCCGCCAGTCCAGCAAGCGCAAACATCACGCCAATGCTCACAGCAATAACCGGGAGCAGCAGCAAGCCGCACCCGCACCCACCCGGACTATACACGGCAGACTGTCGACGTCGTTCCATCGTCACTCCAAGTCAAGCAATCGTTTGTAGACATCGAGGCCCTTGAGTAGGGTTTCCTCGTCAAAGAGCATGGTATCAGTGTGAAGGGCGCTCGTCGCATAAGCTGGGCAGCTGTCTGCGTCGATCGGGTTTTCTTGCGCCTCCGGCACGCCCGTGCCCAGCAAGAAGAACACGCCCGGCAGATGGCGCTGATAGAAGGCGAAGTCCTCGGCAATCAGCAAAGGCTCATCTACGAGCTGTAGTTCGGGCAAAGCCGGTGCAATGCGAGTGAACAACTCGGGGTCGTTGTCGACCGGCGGATAGCCCTCGGCAAAGTCGAGATCGTACGTGCAGCCCGTTGCAGCGCATGCCTCATCAAGCACGCGGCGCACGCCCTCACGCGCACGGTCGAACATGTCGTCCGTAAACACACGCAGACTGCCGGCAACATGGGCCTCCCCCGCCACCGCGTTGCAGACGGTACCGGCCTGCAGCAGACCAAACTTACCGATACAGGGCTCGTCGGTGCCCAGCTCGTCCATCAGTTCGCGCTCGGCAACCAAGAACTTGGCAGCAGCCAGCGCCGCATCGTGCGACTCCTCGACCGGAACGCCATAGGTCTTAGCGATATGGATGCTCGTCCCGTGAATATGAATATGTGTCTCACTCGAACGCGCCAGCAGCGGACCGGAACAACTCGCCAACGTGCCGGCAGGCAGATCGGGCCACACATGGAAGCCAAAAATGCGGTCAGCCCCATAGCGCTCGAACACACCGCTCTCGCATACCGTCTTGGCACCACCGGTCGTTTCCTCGGCCGGCTGGAACACAAAGAGAACGTTGCGCCTCATGGCGCCCGGCTGCTCGCGAATCGTACGGTCGACATACGTCGCGGCGGCAAGTGCCATGGCCATGTGTCCATCATGTCCGCAAGCGTGCATCTTGCCGGGATGGATCGAGGCAAAGGCCGCTCCCGTCGCCTCCGCGATGGGCAGCGCATCCATATCGGCGCGAATCGCCGTGGCACGCGCGGCACCAACGCCAGCGTCGAAGAAAGCGCAGACGCAGCTGGGACACGGATGGGTCACCTCGCAAGCGAGCGGCGCCAACACGCCCTCGATATAGGCGATAGTCTGCGGAAGATCGAAATCGAGCTCCGGAATGCGATGGAGATCGCGGCGATAGCGACGGAGTTCTTGGAGCTCGGTCATAGAGAATCCCTTCGTGAGGCACATCTGTTGCAACTTATTGTGATACAGGATTGTGGCACACATGTTTCCAGCATATTGCTGCATTTTTTAAACGTTATATACGAATACTCTTGTTTGGTAAAGTGCAACGTGATAGGGTCTTTACCACTTGATAGAGGCGCGGGCACGAAGAGCCGCGGGCGAGCCGGCAGGCTTTGACCCCGTGGGGAGGCGAAACCCGCCGAACTGGGTTTTTCGGGCACGAACAACCTGGTGGGCCTGTGGGAAACACCCACAGGACTGTCTGCAGCAATGCGGGAGCGCTATCCGGACATTGGGTCCACGCTATGCGGATTCGATGCGCAGATGGCGCCGTCTGGATAGCGAGGTTTACGGGACATGGCATTGACCCCCAACGAGGCATATGCGGCCAAGCAGCCGTTTGTGGACAAGGAGACACTCGAGCATATCGTCGAGCAGTTCCCCACGCCGTTTCATCTATACGACGAGGCGGGCATCCGCCGCAACATGCAAGAAGTGCGCGACGCCTTTGCATGGAACCCGGGCTTTAAGGAATACTTTGCCGTCAAGGCCAACCCCAACCCGGCGCTCATCTCCATTCTCAACGAATACGGCTGCGGCTGCGATTGCTCGAGCTATACCGAGCTCATGATCGCCCGCTCGCTGGGCATCACGGGACACGACATCATGTTCTCTTCCAACGACACGCCGGCTGCCGACTTTGAGCTCGCCAACAAGCTGGGTGCCATCGTCAACTTTGACGACATCAGCCACATCGAGTTCTTTGAGCGTGTTGCGGGGCCCATCCCCAAAACGGTCAGCTGCCGCTTTAATCCAGGCGGCCTGTTCCAGCTCTCCAACGGCATCATGGATAACCCCGGCGACTCCAAATACGGCATGACCACCGAGCAGCTCTTTGAGGCTTTCCGCATGCTCAAGGCCAAGGGCGCCGAGAATTTTGGCATCCATGCCTTCCTTGCCAGCAACACCGTCACCAACGACTACTACCCCAAGCTCGCGCGCATCCTCTTTGAGCTTGCCGTGCGCCTGGAGCGCGAGACCGGTGCACATGTCGCCTTCATCAATCTGTCCGGCGGCGTCGGCATCCCCTATCTGCCCGAGCAGCAGGCCAACGACATTCACGCCATCGGCGAGGGGGTGCACGCGGCCTACGACGAAATCCTGGTTCCCGCCGGTATGGGCGATGTGGCCATCTGCACCGAGATGGGCCGCTTTATGATGGGGCCCTACGGCTGCCTGGTCACCAAGGCTATCCACGAAAAGCAGATCTACAAGGACTATATCGGTGTCGACGCAAGCGCCGTCGATCTGATCCGTCCTGCCATGTACGGCGCCTACCACCACATTACGGTAATGGGTCAGCCGGGCGGCGACGACAAGACCACAGCGCCCGTCACGGACACCTACGACATCACGGGCAACCTATGCGAGAACAACGACAAGTTCGCCATCGATCGCGAGCTACCGCAGATCGACATGGGCGATGTGCTCGTGATCCACGATACCGGCGCGCATGGCTACTCCATGGGCTACAACTACAACGGACGGCTGCGCTCCGCCGAGGTCCTGCTGCGTCCCGATGGCTCAGCCGACCTCATCCGCCGCGCCGAGCGCCCGGGCGATTATTTTGCCACGCTCGACGTGCTGCCGAGCGGCCGAGAGCTGCTGGCCAAGTCGCGCGCCGAAAGTGCCCGCCGTCGCGCCCAAGACGAGCGCCTGATAGTCGCCGCTCAATGGAACAAACGCATCCAGATCGCGGACGCGAAGGAGAAGAACATGGACATCCGCAATCTCGAGGGCTCAATCGTCGCCCTTGTTACGCCGTTTAAAAAGGACGGCAGCGTCGACTTTGACGCACTCGAGCGCCTTATCGATTTCCACCTGCAAAACGGCACCGACGCCATCCTCACCCTGGGCACCACCGGCGAGAGCGCCACGATGACCGACGACGAGGACAACTCCGTTGTCGCCGCAGTGGTCAAGCAAGTTGCAGGACGCATCCCCGTCATCGCCGGCTCGGGCTCCAACTCCACGCAGACCATGCTCACCAAGTCGCTCACCTACCAGGGCCTGGGCGCCGACGGCCTGCTGCTCATTACCCCCTACTACAACAAGTCCAACGAAGAGGGCATCTACCAGCACTTTAAGACCGTCGCCGATGCCGTGGACATCCCCTGCATCCTGTACAACATCCCCGGCCGTTGCGGCTGCGGCATCAGCGAGCGCAACGTAGAGCGCCTGGCCGCACATCCCAACATCATGGGTATTAAGGAAGCCTCGGGCAACGTCGCCTACGCGGCCAAGATCGCCCACCTGCTGTCCGACGACTTCCGCATGTACTCGGGCGAGGACGCCCTCACCGTGCCGCTCATGAGCCTGGGCGCTTCGGGCACCATCAGCGTGTGGGCCGACGTTCAGCCGCAGCTCGTGCACGACATGTGCCGCGCCTATCTGGACGGCGACGTGGAGCGCGCCCGCGATATCCAGATTGCCGGCCAGCCGCTCATCAATGCCCTCTTTAGCGAGGTCAACCCCATCCCCGTCAAGGAAGCACTCGCCCAGATGGGTATGATCGAGGCAAACTACCGCATGCCGCTGTGCCCCATGACAGACGACACGCGCTCCGCACTTACCGATGCTCTGAAAGGAGCTGGTCTGCTTGATTAAGACCGTCATTATGGGAACGGGCCGCATGGGCTCGCTCATCCGCACCACCGCCGAGGGCATTGTCAACACCGCTGGAGAGCCCGTTTTTGACATCGTCGCCCAGATCGGCTTCGACTTGTCCGAGCTCGAGAGCGCACCGGCCGCCGATGTAATCATCGACTTCTCGAACGTCGTGACATTCGATGCCGTTGTCGCCTATGTCGAGCGCACGGGTGCCGCACTCGTTTCCGGCACCACGGGCTATACGCCCGAGCAGGTGGATCGCCTGCGCGAACTGGGTCAGAACGCCCGTGTTATGCACTCGGGCAACTACTCTATCGGTATCGCCGCCCTGCGCCATCTGGTTGCCCAGGCCACGCGCGAGCTGCCCGGCTTTGACTGCGAAATCGTCGAGACGCACCATAATCAAAAGGTCGACGCCCCCAGCGGCACTGCCAAGTTGTTGCTCGACGCCGTCGTCGAAGCCGAGCCCGAGGCAGGCTACCACCCCGTCTATGGCCGCGAGGGCATGTGCGGCGCGCGCGACCCCAAGGAGATCGGCATGCACTCGCTGCGCGGCGGCACCGTCGCCGGCGTGCACGAGGTAAGCTTTTTCGGCCAGGACGAGGAGGTCACGCTCGCGCACCGCGCCACGAGCCGTCAGATCTTCGTCAACGGCGCCCTGGCAGCCGCGCAGAAGCTCGTCACCCGCGAGCCTGGCTTCTATACGTTCGACCAGGTCATGTTTGCCTAACCAGGTATCAACCGGATCCACTCAAAGGAGAGACAGCAAATGAGTAATGCAGCCGAGATGGATGCACAGGAGATTATCAACTACATCGCAACCGCGCCCAAGAAAACGCCCGTCAAACTGTACGTGCGCGAAAAGCCGGGCATGAAGGTCCAGTGGGGCAATGCGCACGTCTACGGCGGTCGTCGTGGCAAGACCGTCTTTGGTGACTGGGATGAGCTCAAGGCAATCCTCGACGCCAACGCCGACTCCATCGACTACTACGACGTAGAGAACGACTGCCGCAACTCCGCCGTGCCCATGCTCGACCTCAAGGGTATCAACGCCCGCATCGAGCCGGGCGCGATCATCCGCGACCGTGTCGAGATTGGCGATCGCGCCGTCATCATGATGGGCGCCATCATCAACATCGGCTCCGTCATCGGCGAAGGCTCCATGATTGATATGGGCGCCGTCCTGGGCGGCCGCGCAACCGTGGGCAAGAACTGCCACATCGGCGCCGGCACCGTACTGGCAGGCGTCGTTGAGCCCGCGAGCGCCACGCCCGTCATCATCGAGGATGATGTCATGATTGGCGCCAACGCCGTGGTTCTGGAGGGCGTGCGCGTGGGCAAGGGCGCCGTCGTTGCCGCCGGCGCCGTATGCGTCGAGGACGTCCCCGCCGGCGCCGTCGTGGCCGGTGTTCCTGCCCGCGTCATCAAGATGCGCGACGCCCAGACCGACAGCAAGACCGGTCTCGAGGAAGGCCTGCGCCAGCTCTAGGGTTGCGCGGTTTTACCAAACCGCGCAACCAGTCGACGCTGCAAACGCCCCAGAGCGGCAATCTGACGTTCAATCGTCGGGCATGACCAAAAGGTCAATGCCCTCCTC